>NZ_JBFAIC010000013.1:76539-94456 GCF_040654515.1 Dactylosporangium sp. NPDC050688 | reverse complement strand
GGCAGCGCGGCGGCAGGGCCGGGCAGCGCGGCGGCAGGGCCGGGCAGCGCGGCGGCAGGGCCGGGCAGCGCGGCGGCAGGGCCGGGCAGCGCGGCGGCAGGGCCGGGCAGCGCGGCCGGCTGGACCGCCGCGCCGGCCCCGAGCGGAGCGGCCACCCCCAGAGGGGCGCCCGCCACGACCGGCGCGCCCGCCACGAGCGGAGCGCCCGCGCCGGGCGGATCGGGAGTCGGCAGCGGTGTGGCCGGCGGCGCGGCCAGGGTGGTGTCGAGGGCCGGGTCGTGCCGCAGGATCGCCGCCTCCAGGGCGCGCAGCTGCGGGCCCGGCGGCAGGCCCAGCTCCTCGTCGAGGACCGTGCGGGCGCGCCGGTACGCCGCGAGCGCGTCGGCCTGGCGGCCGTCGCGGTACAGGGCGAGCATCAGCTGACCCCAGGACCGCTCGCGGAACGGGTGCCGGTCGAGCAGGCCCTGCGCCGCCGTGGCCGCCTGCGCGTGCCGGCCGGTGGCGAGGTGCACCTCGACGAGGTCCTCGACCGCGCCGTCGCGCACCTCGCCGAGCTGCGCGGCGACGGCGGCGGCGAACTCCTCGTCGGCGAAGTCCGCGAGCGGCTCGCCCCGCCACTGCCCGAGTGCGGCGGTGAGCAGCTGCTCGGCCTCGGCGTACGCGCCGGCGGCGAGCCTGCCCCGGCCGGCCTCGGCGCCGCGGGTGAAGCGCACCGCGTCGACCTGCTCGCCGTCGACGGCCAGCAGGTAGCCGGGGTCGCGGGTGACCAGCACCGCCGGCGGGGTCCGCGGCGGCCGGTCCGGCTCCAGGACGCGGCGCAGCTGCGACACGTACACCTGCAGCGTGCCGGTGGCGCTGGACGGCGCCTCCCCGGTCCACAGCCCGTTGACGATCCGGTCCAGCGACACGACCCTGCCCGGGTCGAGCAGCAGCAGCGCCAGCACCGCGCGCTGCTTGCGGGCGCCGAGCTCCAGCGGCGCGCCGGCCGGTGGCTGGACCTCCAGCGGGCCTAGGATCCGGAAGTCGAGCCGCGTCACGGGGCCACGATATCGGCAGGTCCGGCCCCTTCCGGCGGCTCGTCGGATCTTGGACACCCCGCCGGCGGCCACCTGCCGCGAAGGCGACAGCCACCGCGCCCGAACCCGTGCGGGCGACAGCCGCCCCGAACCGGTGCGGCCGACAGCCATCGCCCCCGAACTGGTGCGGGCGACAGCCGCCGCCCGCACCAGTGTCAGCGCGGGCAGGCGGCGCCGAACGACGGCCGGTCGGTGAGGGTGAACCGGCAGCCGAACCCGGCGCCGGCGACCGCCCGGCGGTCCAGGATCGCGTCGCCGGCCGGGCGGTGCCCGGTGCGCACCCAGGTGACCAGGTCGTCGAAGCCCTGCGCCAGCTCGGGCCCGGTGAACTCGCAGTGCCCGAGGGCGCGCACGGCCCGCGACACGAACAGCTTGCCGCGGCCCTGCAGGGCGGCGCGGCGGGCGTACTCCTGCTCCATCGACAGCGGCACGAACAGGTCGCCGATGGTGTGCATGGACAGCACCGGGACCCGCGGCCGGCCGTCGACGCGGGGCACCCCGGACAGGTCCCGCGACGGCCGGTCCGTCCGGTCCACCCGCAGCACGTCGCGGTTGACCCGCAGCTCGTCGCGGGACAGCCACGGGTTGTCGTCGCCCTGGTACAGGGTGGAGCGGTTGGACGTGACGTTGCCCTCGGCGACGCCGGCGGTGCCGCCGGACAGCCCCGGGTACACGCCGAACAGGAACGGCACCGAGGTCAGCGGCGCGATGCCGGGCAGCGCGCTCCAGTAGGCGAACGCGTTGTCGAAGCCGGGCCGGGTGCCGCCGCTGCGCTGCTCGACGAAGTCACCCCAGCGGTGCCCGAGCGGGGTCAGCCCGGCCCCCTGGCCGAGCAGCGGCACCTGCCGGGCCACCTGCTGGCGGTACACCTCCAGGAACGACGGATCGACGGGCGCCTCCGGGAACGTGATGGCGGTGCCGGTGAGCGCCGCGGCCGTGACGTTGGCGTCGAGGAAGTAGTCGAACAGCTCGGCGTCGCCGAGGACGCCGCAGACGGGCATCGCGGCGACGAACGCCTGCGGGTGCTCCTCGATGGCGACGGCGGTGACGTGCCCGCCCATCGAGGCGCCGGTCATGTAGACGGCGCGGGCGCGCTGCCCGGTGCGTTCGGTGAAGCGCCGGATCAGCGCGTACGAGTCGCGCACGCCCTGACCGACGTCGTAGCCGTTGGTCTGGTAGCTGGACGCGGCCCAGGCGAACCCGCGCGCCAGGTAGTGCGCGCGCAGCGCCGGGTTGTCGACGAACACCGTCGTGCCGAGGCCGCGGTAGCCATGCGCGTACAGCACGAGCTCGCCGTTCCAGGCGGCGGGCCGTTCGATGCGGTACGCGGCGCCGTCCTCGATCCCGGTCCACACGCTGGACCCGGCGACGGCCCCGAACGGGGTGCCGTTGACGTCGCAGTCCGGGTCGGCGACGGTGTAGCCGGGCTGTGTGGTGCTGGCCACGGGCGGCCCGCACACCGGCGGGTCCGCCGAGGCGGGTGCGGGGGCGGCGGCGAGGATCCCGAGCACGAGGAGCAATGACGCGACGCTGCGCATCCACACATGGAACGCCCGTCGATGCCTTCGTGTCAACGGATACATGCACTGCGGGTGCTTGATGCTGTCCGGCGGCGCGGCTTCTAGACTCCCGGACCCATGGACCGCCGTCACCTGCGTTGGATGATCCCCGCCGCGGGCGGCGTCCTCGCCGTCGTCGTCTCGATCGTGCTCGTCGCCCAGGACAGCGGCAACGCCGCCTGCGCCGCGCCGCCGCCGGCCGCCCGGGAACCCGTGGTGGAGAACGCGCGCGCCGGCAGCGCCTCGTACTACAGCACCAACCGCAACGGCATGTGCAACCTCGGCGCCCCGTCCAGCGACGGCTACGCCGCCATCGGCCCCGCCGAGTGGGCCGGCGGCGCGGCGTGCGGCTCGTATCTCGCCGTGACCGGCCCCAACGGCCGCACGACCATGGTCCAGGTCGTCGACCAGTGCCCGTCCTGCCCCGCCGGCAAGATCGACCTGAGCAAGGCCGCCTTCGCCCGCATCGGTGACGTGAGCGCGGGCATCATCAAGATCACGTACGGCGCAGTCCGCGACCCCGAGCTCCCCGGCCCGCTGAAGGTCCGCGCCAGGGGCGGCACCGGCTACTCGTCGCTGTCGGTCGTCCTGGACAACCACGGCAACCGGCTGTCCACTGTGGAGCTGCAGACCCCCGCCGGCTGGACCCCGCTGAAGCACAACACCGACAACACGTGGACCGGGCCGTCGGGCCTGACCGGCCCGATCGCCCTGCGCGTCACCGACACGTCCGGCCACCAGGTGACCCTGCCCGGGGTGGCGCTGGGCTCCTCGGCGTTCCAGCAGACCGGTACGTTCATGTACAGCCCGGCCCCCGTGTCCCCGTCGCCTTCGCCGTCGCCGTCGCCGTCCGATCCGGCGTCCCCGTCGGCCGCGACGAGCCCGATCGGCGCCGCGGCGACGGGCACCCCGCCCGCCTGCTGACGGCCGGCGCCGGCACGGCACCGCCGCCACATCCCGGACGCGCGCCGGGCGCGGGCGGCGGCACGGCCGGCCTGCTCGGCGAGCAGGCCGGCGGTGGCATCCTGCGGCGGGACCGACACCGCGGCGTAGTTCGCCGCGCACAAGACCAGCACGGCGACGGCGAGCGTGAGTAGCAGCCAACCCAGGTCGCGGCAGTGCGCCGGACCGCCGTGCCCGTCCGCACGTAGGGTGATCAATACACAGAGTTGCGTCGATTCTTGCGTCGATCCGAGTGTGGCGAGTATCAAGGGGCAGAACAAGTTCGACTGTGGAACTATTTTGGCCGTCGAGGGGGAAGAACGTGGGCACACGAGTGGCAGCCGCCGTCACCAGCAGGTTGGGGGCGGTCCTGATCCTGCTCGTCACCTTGGGGCTGACGGCACTGGTGTTCCTGACCTCGCCCGCCCAGCCGGCCGCGGAGCCCGGCGACGGGCTGCCGGCGGGCAAGGAGTCGACCCGGGTGACGCAGCTGGCGGACCGGTTCGCCAGCGGCCGCACCGACGTCGCCGTCGTGGTGTACGAGCGCCGTGACGCACCCCTCACCGACGCCGACCGGGCCGTGATCGAGCAGGCCCGCACCACCCTCGCGGGCACCGCCGAAGGTGGGCAGGTGCCGTCGCCCGTGGTCGCCGAGGACGGTCAGGCCGCGCTGCTCGCCGTCACCCTCAGTGGCGACAACGACACCCGGCACTCCGCGGTGGAGCGGATCCGCGACGTCGTGCACGCCGCGGGCGCGCTGCCCGGCGGGCTGACCGCGCAGGTCACCGGCGGTCCCGCGTTCGCCCGCGACATCTCCGCCGCGTTCCAGGGCGCCGACGTCACCCTGCTGATCGCGACCGCCAGCGTCGTCGCGGTGCTGCTGCTGCTCACGTACCGCAGCCCGCTGCTGTGGATCGTCCCGCTCGTCGTCATCGGTACCGGCGACCAGGTGGTGGCGAAACTGCTGCCGTGGGTCGCCAAGTTCGTGGGCGAGCGCACCGACGCCTCGGTCAGCGGCATCGTGTCCGTGCTCGTCTTCGGCGCCGGCACCGACTACGCGTTGCTGTTGATCTCGCGGTACCGCGAGGAACTGCGCCACACGCCCGACCGCCGGGAGGCGATGAGGGCCGCGCTGCGCGGCGCCGCGCCGGCCGTGGTCGCCAGCGCCGGCACCGTGATCCTCGCGCTGCTCACCCTGCTCGCCGCGGTGCTCACCGCGAACCGCACGCTCGGCGTCGCGGCCGCGATCGGCGTCGCCGTCGCGCTGCTGTTCGGCCTCGTGGTGCTGCCCGCCGCCCTGGTCAGCCTGCCGCGCGGGATCTTCTGGCCGTTCGTGCCCCAGGTCGGCAGCCAGGACCCGACCAGCCGGGGCATGTGGTCCCGGATCGCGCACGCCGTCGGCCGGCACCCGGCCAGGGTCCTCGCTGGCGCCGCGGTCGCGCTCGCCGTGCTCGCCGCCGGGCTGCTCAGCACGTCGATCGGCCTGTCGCAGACCGAGCAGTTCCGCACCAAGGTCGAGTCCGTCACCGCGCAGGAGGCCCTCGCCCGGCACTTCCCGGCCGGGTCGTCGCAGCCGGTGACCGTCGTCGTGGCCGCCGCCACCACCGACCAGGCCGTCGCCGCCGTCGAGGGCCTCGGCGGGGTCGCCGCGGTCGCCCGCCCCGAACGCTCCGACGACGGCGCCCTCACCAAGCTGCGCGTCGACCTGCGGGCCGCCTCCGGCACGCCCGCCGCCGACGACACGGTGCGCGCGATGCGCTCGGCCCTCGCGGCGATTCCGGGCAGCGACCCGCTCGTCGGCGGCGCACCCGCCGCGGATCTCGACAAGCGTGACGCGTACCAGCGCGACAACAGGGTCGTCGTCCCGCTGGTGCTGCTCGTCGTGCTGCTCGTGCTCGTGCTGCTGCTGCGCTCGGTCGTGGCGCCGCTGCTGCTCCTGCTCACCGTCGTCGTGAGCTTCGCCGCCAGCGTCGGCGCCGCCAGCCTGATCCTGCGCCTCGGCCTGGGCATCCCGGCCCTCGACGCGAACGTCCCGCTGCTGAGCTTCCTGTTCCTCGTCGCGCTCGGCGTCGACTACAACATCTTCCTGGTCACCCGCGCCCGGGAGGAGGCGGCGGTGCGCGGCGACACCCGCGCCGGGATGGTCCGCGCGCTCGGCGCCACCGGCGGCGTCATCACCTCCGCCGGCATCCTGCTCGCCGCGGTCTTCACCGTGCTGGGCGTGCTGCCGGTGATCGTGCTCACGCAGATCGGGGTCATCGTCGGCATCGGTGTCATCCTCGACACGCTCGTCGTGCGGACGGTCGTGGTGCCGGCGATCGCGCTGCTGATGGGCGAGCGGTTCTGGTGGCCGGCCCGCCCGGCGGCACTGTCCCCGGCGGCCGCTTCCGGCGCCTCGGGCTCCGGCTCCGGTACGCCCACCGCCGTGACTCCAAGCGACGATTCGCTCGACGGTACGGCCGGCGGCGCCGTTGACGGGCAGGGGCGGCACGTGGCGGCGGGCGGGCGGCACGTGGCGTCCGGGTCGCCGGGACGGCACGCGGGGTGAGCCGTCAGCCGTCTCCGCACATGGCGCGGCAGGGCGGCGAGGCGCCGGTGGGGGAGGGGTCAGCGCCGGACGACGTCGTGGGCCAGGCGCAGCAGGTCCGGCACCGCCGGGTGGGTGACCGGCTCCCGCCAGGCCAGGACCACGTCGACCGGCGGCGCGTCGGTGAGCGGCAGGTAGCGCACCGCCGGGTTCGGGTGCATGGCGGCGGTCCCGGCCGCGGTCACCCCGACCGCGTCGCCGGCGATGATGACGGCGAGCCAGTCGTCGGTGTTCTTCACCGGTACGACCTGCGACGGTGCCCCGCCCGCCGGCCACAGCGAGAGGGTGGTGCTGCCGGTGACGGTGTTCAGGGCCAGCGGCTGCGACGCAAGGTCGGCCAGGGTCAGCGTGACCCGCCCGGCCAGCGGGCTGTCGTCGGCGACGGCGGCGAGGCGGGCCTCCCGCATCAGGTGCGCCACGGTGACGCCGGGCACGCCGGGCGCGCCGGCCGGGCCGCGCAGGACGGCGACGTCGACCGCGCCGGACGCCAGCCCCGCGCTGCGCTCGTCGAGGCGCAGCACCTCCAGGACGGTCTCCGGGTGCGCGCGTTTCCACCGCCGCTGCAGGGTCGTGGTGTACGCCCCGAGCGCCGACCACGCGTGCCCGAGCCGGATCGGCAGCCCGCGGGACCGGTGCGGGTCCAGGGCGTGCTCGACGGCGGCGATCGCGGCGGCGGCGTTACGGCGGAACTCGTGGCCCGCCGGGGTCAGCGCCAGGTGGTGCGTGGACCGGTCGACCAGCCGGACCCCGAGGTGCGCCTCGAGCTGCTGCAGGGTACGGCTCAGCGCCGGCTGCGTCAGGTGCAGCCGGGCCGCCGCGCGGGTGAGGTTGCCCTCCTCCGCGATGGCGAGGAACCCCCTGAGGTGCCGCAGCTCGATGGTCATGCGTGTGCAGCATAACCACCGGCGAAGCGGCATTTCACAAGATCCGCCGCGGTGCATAGCGTCGCGGTATGACCGACGTGCTGACCGCGCCCGCCCCGACCGCCGCCGCCGAGCCGGCCCGCGCCGGCGGGGTGTGGCGGGTCCTCGCGTCGCAGCTGTCCGTCCACAGTGGAGCGGCGGTGGCCACCACGCTGTTCCCCCTCGCCGGGGCGGCCGGGGTCGTCTCGATGCGCCTGGTCATCGGCGCCGCGCTGATGGTGGCGGTCGGACGGCCGAGGCTGCGCGGGTACACCCGCCGCCAATGGCTGCTCGTCGGCGTCTTCGGCGCGGTCCTCGCCGGCATGAACCTGGCGTTCTACGCCGCCATCGCCCGCATGCCGATCGGCCCGGTCGTCACCCTGGAGGTGCTCGGCCCGCTGACCCTGTCGGTGGCCACCGCCCGCAGCCGGGTCGCGTGGCTGTGGGCGCTGCTCGCCCTCGCCGGCGTCGTGCTGCTCGGCGGCGGCGGCCTCGACCAGCTCGACCCGATCGGCGTCGGGTATGCGTTCCTCGCCGGGACCGCCTGGGCCGGGTACATCATGCTGTCGGCCCGTACCGGCGCGAGCTTCCCGAAACGCGACGGCCTCACCCTCGCCATGCTCGTCGCCGCGGCCCTCGCCCTGCCCGCCGGCCTGCTCCTCGCCGGCGGCGCGCTGCTCGACCCGCGCGTGCTGCTGCTGGGCGCGGCGGTGGCGGTGCTGTCGTCGGTGCTGCCGTACACGTTCGAGCTGGCCGCCCTGCGCCGCCTGCCGACGTCGACGTTCGCGCTGCTGATGAGCCTGGGGCCGGCGATCGCCGCCCTGGCCGGCTTCGTGATGCTCGGCCAGGCGCTGCACCCGGCGCAGATCGCGGCGATCGGCCTGGTCGTGACGGCGAGCGCGGGCGTGGTGCTGTGGAAGGGCCGCGGGCCGGCCGTCACGGACTGATCAGGCCGTTCCCGGTGCCGCTGCGCCGGTGCTCGGCAGGCGGATCGTGACCGTGGTGCCGGTGGGGTCGTTCGGGCCGGCGGTCACCGTGCCGCCGTGCTGCGCGGCGGTCTGGGCGACGATCGCCAGGCCGAGGCCGGAGCCCGGCATGCCGCGGGCGGCGGGGGCCCGGTAGAAGCGGTCGAAGACGTGCGGCAGGTCCTCGGCGTCGATGCCGGGCCCGGTGTCGGTGACGACGAGCCGGGCCCAGCCGCCGGCGTCGACGGCCAGCCCGGTGTGCACGACCCCGCCGGGCGGGCTCCACTTGGCGGCGTTGTCCAGCACGTTGACGAGCATCCGCTCCAGCTCGCCGGGGCGGCCGTGGACGGTGCAGGGGCGCAGGTCGGTGGTGAACGTGACCGACGGGACCCGGATGCGGACCCGCTCGGTCGCGGCGCCGACGACGTCGGTCAGCTCGACGTCCTCGGCCGGCTCGCGGGTGGTCTCCTCCCGGGCCAGCTCGACCAGCTCGGTGGCGAGCGCGGCCAGCTCGCCGACCTGGGCGTCCAGGTCGCGCAGCAGCTTCGCGCGCTCGTCCGGCGGCAGGCGGTGCGCCAGCTCCGGCTGCCGCTCGACCGCCAGCAGCAGCTCGATGTTGGTGCGGATGCTGGTCAGCGGGGTCCGCAGCTCGTGGCTGGCGTCCTCTACCAGGGTCCGCTGCGACTGGCGGGCGGCGCCGATCGCGGCGAGCATCGTGTTGACGGACTGGCCGAGGCGGGCGATCTCGTCGACGCCGTGGATCGGGACCGGCCGGTCGAGGTCCATGGTCACCGCGACGTCCTCGACGGCCTTCGTCAGCTGCTGGACCGGCACCAGGCCGGCCCGCGCGACGGTGCGGCCGAGCACGGCCGCGCCGCCGATGCCCAGGACGCAGGCCGCCGCCATGAGCAGCCCGAACACCGCCAGGGTCCGGTTGGCCGGGGTCTGGTCGACGGCGACCTGCACCGCGCCGCCGCCGCGGTCGGCCGGCACCGTCAGCATCAGGTAGCTGTGCCCGTCCAGCAGGACCCGCTCCCGCAGCCGCGGCGCCTGGCCGGCCGCGACCCGCCGGGCGCCCTCGGTGACCGGCAGGCCGTTCGCGGAGCCGCCGGCGACCGTGGCGTCCCGGCCGAGGACCTGCCAGCGGGGGCCGATGTCGCGCCAGCGCCGGGGGTCGCGGCGGCCGGCCGGGCCGAGCGGCGGCGGGCCGTCGCGCCACAGCTCCGGCTGTGCCGCGATCGAGCGGGCGTCGGCGTCCAGCTGCGACTGCAGCTGCTGGCGCTGGATCTGGAAGACCGCCGCGAACGCGATCCCGGCCACGGTGAGCACGGCCGCCGCGACCGCCGCGGTCACCAGCAGCGACAGCCGGTCGTGCAGGGTCCGCCGGCGCCACCACCGCGCCGGCGCGCCCCTCACAGCGGCTCCTCGCGCAGGACGAAGCCGACCCCGCGGACCGTGTGCAGCAGCCGGGGGCTGCCGTCGGCCTCCAGCTTGCGGCGCAGGTAGCCGAGGTACACGTGGATGCTGTTGGACGTCTCGCCGAAGTCGTAGCCCCACACCAGCTCGAACAGCACGGTGCGGGTCAGCACCTGCCGCGGGTGGCGCAGGAACACCTCGAGGATGGCGAACTCGGTGCGGGTCAGCCGCAACGGCTGCTCGCCCCGCCACACCTCCCGGGTCGCCGGGTCCAGCCGCAGGTCGGCGAAGACGAGCGGGCCGGACGTGCCCGGTGCGGGTCCGGGCGGGGGCCCGGGCGGTGCGGTGAGCATCGAGCGGCGCAGCAGCGCCCGGATCCTGGCGAGCAGCTCCTGCAGCGCGAACGGTTTGACGAGGTAGTCGTCGGCGCCCGCGTCGAGCCCGGCGACCCGGTCGCCCACGCTGTCCCGGGCGGTCAGCATCAGCACGGGCACCAGCAGCCCGTCGCCGCGCAGCTGCCGGCACGCCTGCAGCCCGTCCATGCGCGGCATGCTCACGTCGAGGACCACGGCGTCGGGCTCGTCGGCGCGGACCGCGTCCAGCGCCTCCTGCCCGTCGCGGGCGGTGTCGACGCGGTACCCCTCGAAGCGCAGCGTCCGCGCGAGGGAGTCCCGCACGGCCGAGTCGTCGTCGACGACGAGGATCCGCATGCCGGTCACCAGCGGATCCTCCCACCCGGCGGTGACCGCCGGCGCTAAGGGTTTTCTCAGAGGTCCTGCCAGGCGCCGGCCGGCCCGTCAGGCGGCCGCGGTGGCCTCCTCGACCGTGGCGTAGCGGGGCAGGATGCGGTCCAGGTTGGTGATGTGCAGGACGTTGTCGACCATCGGCTGGGTGGCGGCCAGCCGCAGCCAGCCGTCGGCCGCGAGCAGCTCGGTGCGGGTCCGCACGAACAGGTTGAGGCCGCTGGAGTCGCACATCGGCACCCCCTCCAGGTCCAGCACGACCCGCGGTGACGGGCCGGCGACCAGGTCGCTCAGCCGGTCGGCGAGCGGACCGAGCGTGTCATACAGCACACGGCCGGTGACGGTGACGATGACGGCCCCGTCGCGCTCGGTCGCCTCGACGGCAACGCGTTCGCTGCTCTGGCCGGATGCGCCGTCCCGGGCGAGGGAGAAATCCACGTCCCGAGCCTAACGGCAACCGGGCGGGTCGACACCACCGCCGTTTCCATTGCGGAGCGGGTGGGAATGCCGTACACCGTCGCGGTCGTGGAGGACGGCCGTGGGGGCTGTCTGGTTGCCGAGGGGTGAGCGGGACATGGGAGCGACGGTCGAGGAGCGCTGGCTCGAGGCGTTCATCGCGATCCTGGACGGGTCGCACCTGTTCCAGCCCGACGGACTGGCGACGGCGGTCGACGAGGCGCTGGCGCCGCTGGGGGTACGTGCCACGATCCACCTCGTGGACGAGGAGCAGCGCAACCTGCGGCTGGTGCCGCGGCCGGGACAGCCGCCGGGGCGGCCGCAGCCGCTGGCGACGACCGTCGCGGGGCAGGCGTTCGCCATGGTGCGCTCCACGCCGACCGGGGACGGCGGGTGGTGCGTGCCGATCGTCAACGGCACCGACCGGCTCGGCGTGGTCGAGTTCGCGTTCGCCGCCGGTGGGCCGCAGGTCCGCGACGGCGAGCTGCGCGCCCGCTGCGAGACGATCGCCGGGCTGATCGGGCATCTCATCACCGTCACCACCCACAAGGGCGACTTCCTCGCCCAGGTGCGCCGCTCGCGGCCGATGACGACCGGGGCGGAGCTGCTGCGGCAGCTGCTGCCGCCGCTGACGTCGGCGTGCGAGCGGATGGTCATCAGCGCCATCCTGGAGCCCTGCTACGACGTCGGCGGCGACGGGTTCGACTACGCGATCGACGGCGCCCAGGCCCGCATCGCCATCCTCGACGCCGTCGGGCACGGCCTGGCCGCCAGCCTGGCGTGCGCGGTGGCGATCTCGGCGCTGCGCTCGGCCCGCCGCGCCGGCGGTGACCTGCGCGAGCAGGCCCGGGCGGCGGACGTCGCGCTGGCCGAGCAGTTCCCCGACAGCCGGTTCGTGACCGCCGTGCTCGCGGAGCTCGACCTGGACGCGGGGGGGCTGCGGTACATCAACGCCGGCCACCCGGCGCCGCTGCTGCTGCGCACCGGGCGGGTGGTGCAGGACCTCGCCGCCGGCCGGCGCATGCCGCTCGGCGTCCTGGACGACGTCGAGGTCGCCGAGGAGGCACTGGAGGCCAACGACCGGCTGCTGCTCTACACCGATGGGGTGACCGAGGCCCGCGACGCCGCCGGTGACGAGTTCGGCGTCCAGCGGCTCATCGACCTGACGGAACGGCACGCCGCGGAGGGGCTGCCGCCCCCGGAGACCGTGCGGCGGCTGGCGCACGCGGTCGCCGAGCACCAGGGCGGCGCGCCGGCCGACGACGCGACCCTGGTGCTCGCCGAGTGGTCGCCGGTGGCGGTGCTGCGCAGCACGCCGATGCGTGACCGGCTGCGTCAGTTGGGGCCGGTACTGCCGGTGTAGTCGGTCCGCAGTGCCCGGCCGGCGCTGCTCGTCGGGTCGGGATCGCCGTCCCGGCCGCCCTGCCGCTCGCCGGCCTCCTCGGTGATGGCCTGCTCGATGCCGGCGTCGTTGCCGGCGGGGTCGTCCGCCTGCCCGTCCGTCGCCGAGGTCGCCACCGCCGCCGCCAGATCCTCCAGCGGCAGCTGCCGCTCGTCGCGCCACACTCCGTCGGTTGCCATGCGTGACGCCTACCCGGGCGGGTGGGCGCGAAACGGGTGAGGCGTGGATCAGCGGGCGGCGGTGACGGCGTCGGTCTCGTCGTCGAACTCGCCGATGACCTCCTCCAGCAGGTCCTCGAGCGCGACCAGGCCCACCGGTGCGCCGGCGGCGGTGGCGACCGCGAGCTGCGCGCGGGACTCCCGCATCGACCTGACGGCCGCGAGGACGCTGGTGGACGCGGGCACCGAGTACGCCGCGATCATCAGCTCGGCCGCCCGGGCGGTGCCGCCGGCGGTGGTGCGGCGCAGCGCGTCGCGGACGTGCACGACCCCGACGACGGCGCCGCCGGCGTCCACCACGGGGAAGCGGGACCGGCCGGTGGCGCGGTGCGCGTCCTCGACGTCGTGCGCCGTCGCGTCCGCCGGCACGGTCACCATGTCCGCCGCCGGCGTCATGACCTGGGCGACCGTGGTGTCCTGCAGGCGCAGCATCCGGCTCAGCAGCAGGTGCTGGTCCTGGCCCAGGGTGCCGTGCTGGCGGGAGGACTCCAGCAGCATCATCAGCTCCTCCGGGCCGTGCGCCGCGGACAGCTCGTTCTGGGCCTCGACCTTGACCAGCCGCAGGCACGCGTTGGCCAGGCCGTTGAGGAAGGTCAGCAGCGGGCGGACGAGCCGGGTGAACGCCCGGAACGGCCACGCCAGCCGCAGCGCCGAACGCTCGGGGTCGCTGATCGCCCACGACTTGGGCGCCATCTCACCGACGACCATGTGCAGGAACACCACGACCGCGAGCGCGATGACGAACGCGATCGGGTAGCTGATGTCCGCCGGTACGCCCACCGCCGTGAACACCGGGTCGAGCAGGTGCGCGACCGCCGGCTCGGCGAGGGCGCCGAGGCCCAGCGAGCACAGGGTGATGCCCAGCTGCGCCCCAGCCAGCATCAGCGACAGCTCCCGGCTGCCGGCGAGCGCCGCCGCGGCGGCCCGGCCGCCCTCCGTCGCAGCCTGCTCCAGCCGGTGCCGTTTGCTGGCGACGAGGGAGAACTCGGCGGCGACGAAGAACCCGTTCAGCGCCAGCAGCACCGCCGACACCACCAACGCCCACCCCGTGCTCATGCCGTCACCTCCGCTGCGCTCCGGCGCCGGCCTGAGCTCCACCCTGAGCTGCTGATTCGCGGCCCTCCGCTACGCTGCGGACCGCTCATGCCGTCACCTCCGCTGCGCTCCGGCGCCGGCCTGAGCTCCACCCTGAGCTGCTGATTCGCAGCCCTCCGCTCCGCTGCGGACCGCTCATGCCGTCACCTCCGCTGCGCTGCGGCGCCGGCCTGAGCTCCACCCTGAGCTGCTGATTCGCGGCCCTCCGCTACGCTGCGGACCGCTCATGCCGTCACCTCCGCTGCGCTGCGGCGCCGGCCTGAGCTCCACCCTGAGCTGCTGATTCGCGGCCCTCCGCTCCGCTGCGGACCGCTCATGCCGTCACCCGCACGGTGGCCGGGACGTGGCGGTGGACGCTGAGCACGTCGATGCGGACGGTGCGGTACGGGTCCTCGGGCGCCGCCGGGGGCACCTCGACGTCGACGGTGTCGCCGGTCCGCGGCACCCGGCCGAGGCGCTGCAGCACCAGGCCCGAGACGGTGTCGTAGTCGTCGCTCTCGGGCAGGGTCACGCCGGTGGTGCGGGCGATCTCGTCGATGCGCCAGCGGGCCGGGACCAGCCACGAGCCGTCCGGCTGGCGGACCGGCGCCGGCTCCGGCAGGTCGTCCTCGTCGCGGATCTGCCCGACCAGCTCCTCGGCGATGTCCTCGAGGGTGATGATGCCGGCGAAGCCGCCGTACTCGTCCACGACGCACGCGAGCTGCCGGTGCTCGGCGCGCAGGCGCTCCAGCACCACCGTCAGCGGGGCGGTGGACGGCACCAGCACCGGCGGCGCGGCGATCTGCGCCATCGTCGTGCGGTGCCGGTCCTCGGCGGGCAGCGCCACCAGGTCGGCGCCGCCGACCACGCCGAGCACGTCGTCGACGCTGTCGCCGATGACGGGGAAGCGGGTGTGGCCGGTGTCGAACAGCTCGACCAGCCGGTCCGCCGGGTCGGTCGCGGCCACGGTCACCACGTCGACCCGCGCGATCATCGCCTCCTCCGCCGTGCGGGACCGGAACGCCAGCCCCCGCTGCAGCAGCTGCGAGGTGTCCGCGTCCAGCAGCCCGCCGGTCTGCGACTCGGCGATGATGCGCTCCAGGTCCTCCGGGGTGGCCCCCTCCGGCAGCTCCTCGATGGGTTCGATGCCGGCCCGGCGCAGCAGCCGGTTGGCCGCGGCGTCGAACATGCGGATCAGCGGGCCGGCCGCCGCCAGGTAGATCAGCGTGAACCGGGCCAGCGCGCGGGCCAGCACCTCCGGCCGGGCGATCGCCCAGTTCTTCGGGCCGAGCTCGCCGAGCACCATCTGCACCACCGTGGCGGTCAGCAGCGCCACGACCACCGAGATCGAGGTGCTGGCGGCGCGCGGCACACCCGCGACACCCAGCAGATCGGCCAGGCCGCGGCCCAGATAGGGCTCGGCGACATAGCCTGCGAGCAGGGCCGTCACGGTGATGCCGAGCTGCGCGCCCGACAGCATGAACGACAGCCGCTCGGTGACCCGCAGCGCCCGCCGCGCCGGCACGTCACCGCCGTCCGCGGCGCGCTTGAGCTTGGCGCGGTCGACCGCCACATAGGCGAACTCGGCGGCCACGAAGTAGCCGGTGGCCGCCGTGAGGACCACGATGAGCACGAGACCGATCAGGATCAGCACGGCCGGCGTCCACCAGTGCCCGTGCGGAAGGGAGCCGGGACGTCGCCCGGCCCGGTACTGCTGCCGTCCATGACCCGACGCTAGCAGGCAATGCTGAAAGGTTTCTGGGAACCGCCGTTGGGTGCGCGGCCGGGATGGGTACCGCGGACATCATGGACACACCGGAGCTGCTGGAGCGCACCGTCGTCTACGCGGGCGACATCATCACCGTGCACCGTGACACCCTGCGCCAGGGCGACCGCCAGGTCGTGCGGGAGGTCGTCGACCACGCCGACTCGGTCGCCGTCGTCGCCCTCGACGACCGCGGGCGGGTGCTGCTGGTGCGGCAGTACCGCCACCCCGTCGGCGACACGCTGTGGGAGCTGCCGGCCGGGCTGCTCGACGACGGCGAGGAGCCGTTCGACGCCGCGAAGCGCGAGCTGGCCGAGGAGACCGGGGTCAGCGCCGGCAGCTGGGAGCGCCTCGTCGACCTGCACCCGTCGCCGGGGATGACCGGGGAGCGGGTGCGCGTGTACCTCGCCCGACGGCTGGGCGAGACCGGCGCGGACCCGGACGACGACGAGGACCTGCGGCTGCGGTGGGTACCGCTGGACGAGGCCGTGGCGTGGGTCCGTGACGGCACCATCACCAACGGCCTCGCCGTCGCCGGGCTGCTCGCCGCCGCCGGCCGCGACTAGCCGCGGCGTGACCGGCGCGTCACGCCGCCACGACCGGTGGCGCGCTCGACCACGGAAAGTTGATCCAGCGGTCGGTGCGGCGCCACACGTACTCGCACCGCACCACCGTCTGCGGCTTCTCGTACAGCACCGCGCAGCGCACCTCGTCGGCGTGCACGGCGCAGAAGTCGCGGACCACCCGCAGCGTGGCCCCGGTGTCGGAGACGTCGTCGGCGATGAGCACCCGCGCCCCGGCGAGGTCCTCCCCGTCGGGCGTGGGCCGCAGCACGACCGGGGTGTCGAGGCGCTCGTCGACGCCGGTGTAATACAGCACGTTCATCATCACCAGGCGCTTCACGTCCAGCGCGTAGCCCAGCGCCCCGGCCAGCAGCAGCCCGCCGCGGGCGACGCACAGCACCACGTCGGGGCGGAACCCGTCGTCGGCGACGGCCTGGGCGAGGGTGCGGGAGGCGGCTCCGAACGTGTGCCAGTCCAGCTCTTCCCGCTCATCCATGCGTCATCCGCCTCACGTCGCGGGGGCCGGCCTCCCGTAGCCTACCGGCCCCCGCGCCCGCGGTCAGCTCTCCAATGCCCGCCACGGCTTCGGGGTCCACACCCAGTGGCCGTTGACGTGCACCAGGCCCTCGTACGCCATGCCGGTGTCCTTGCCCGGCTCGGTGTACTTCCACCGGTACCAGGTGAGCCCGGGCTGCAGGTGCGGGCCGATCTGCTGGTAGCCGCCGGGGAAGTTCGCCTCGACCGTCGAGGACCAGGACCGGATCTCCTCGCTGGTGGCCTTGAAGACCTTCAGCTCGGTCTGCCCGGCGTCGCCGCCGAGCTTCACGTCACCGTTCCACAGGTTCGTCGCGTAGAACCGCTCCGCCTTCGCCGCGACGTCACCGGCGAACAGCGCCCGGTAGTCCTCGGTCGTCGGCTTCAGCCTGCCGACCAGCGCCGGGTCCTTCGGCAGCGCCTGCAGCAGCGCCTTCGCGCCCTCGTCGGTCTTCGGGTACGCGTCGCCGGCCGGCGGCGCGGATTGTTGCGTGGACTGCTGCGTCGTCTGCGCGGCCGGGGTGTCCGCGGCGTCCTCACCGCAGCCGGCGAGCGCCGTGCCCAGGACGGCGGCCAACAATGTCGAAAGCGCCAGGCGCCTCATGTGTGCTCCTTCTCAGCTGTTCCCGGCGGGGTGGACCCGCCACGAGCGGCCGCCACCGTACCGACCCGGGTCAACCACGGGCGGGCACGGCGAGGCCGACCAGCCGTGACAGCGGATGGAGCAGCACCAGGCGGCCGGCGCCGGCCAGGGCTCAGCTGGGGCGGTCGTCGACGTCCTGGGCCTCGGCGGCCGCCTCGACGGTGCCGGTGCCGCCGGACACGTACCGGTAGCCGATCCCGGCCACGACGGCGCCGATCAGCGGCGCCACCCAGAACAGCCACAGTTGCGACAGGGCGGCGCCGCCGGCGACGAGGGCAGGGCCGGTGGAGCGGGCCGGGTTCACCGACGTGTTCGTCACCGGGATGCTCACCAGGTGGATGACCGTCAGCGTGAGGCCGATGGCGAGGGGGCCGGTGCCGCGCGGCGCCCGGAGGTCGGTCGCGCCGAGGATGACCAGCGCGAACACCGCCGTCAGGACGGCCTCGGCGAGCAGGGCGGCGCCGAGCGCGTACCCGCCGGGGGAGTGCGTGCCGTAGCCGTTGGTGGCCAGGCCGTCCCGGTCGAGGCTGTACCCGGCCCGGCCCTCGGCGACGACCAGCAGCACCGCCGCGGCGGCGAGGGCGGCGACCACCTGGACCAGCACGTACGGCACGACGTCGGCGGCCCGGGTGCGCCGGCCGAGCCACAGCGCGACCGTGACCGCCGGGTTGAAGTGGCCGCCGGAGATGTGGCCGAAGGCGTATGCCGCGGTCAGCAGCGCCAGCCCGAACGCCACCGCGACGCCGAGCAGCCCCGCGCCGACGTCGTCGAAGCGGGCGCTGAGCACGGCGGTGCCGCAGCCGGCGAACACGAGCCAGAACGTGCCGATCAGCTCGACGGCGAGCCGGCGGCCCAGCCCGGCCGGCGCGGCTGGCGACGGCGTCTTGGATGGTTCTGCCACCCGTCGACTTTCCTGGGCCGTCCGCGACGGGGGCGTCACCTGCGGCGCGTGAACGCCCGCACCGCATCGCCGGGGCCGCCCGTTTCGGAAACCCCCGCCGGCGGGTCTTGCATTGTGACAATGCATAAGCGAAGGTGAGGGGCGTGGGCGGCCAGCGGAGCGGCTCGGGCC
>NZ_JBFAIC010000013.1:0-76440 GCF_040654515.1 Dactylosporangium sp. NPDC050688 | reverse complement strand
CGCTCACCGTGGGGGCAGTGGTAGCTCGCGGCGGCGCCGGAGCGCAGCGGAGGGGACGACGTGGGCGGCCAGCGGAGCGGCTCGGGCCGCTCACCGTGGGGGCAGTGGTAGCTCGCGGCGGCGCCGGAGCGCAGCGGAGGGGACGACGTGGGCGGCCAGCGGAGCGGCTCGGGCCGCTCACCATGGGGGCAGTGGTAGCTCGCGGCGGCGCCGGAGCGCAGCGGAGGGGACGACGTGAGCCGATTCGTCTGGGCACATCTTCGGGGGCGGGCGGGACGGGCGGTGGCACTCCTCATCGGGGTGCTCACCGCCACCACCGGCTTCACCGTGCTGACCGGCGCCACCGCGACCGCGCGGCTGCAGGTCACCGGCACCGTCGAGGCCAACGTGCGGGCCGCCTACGACATCCTGGTGCGCCCGCGCGGCAGCCGGCTGCCGCTGGAGGACGACCGGGCGCTGCTGCGGCCCAACGCCGTCTCCGGCATCTACGGCGGCATCACCATGGACGACTGGGCGAAGATCCGCACGGTGCCCGGGGTCGACGTCGCGGCACCGATCGCCATGGCCGGCTCGGTCAACGCCGCGGTCGGCGCGCCGGTCGACATCACCGACCTCGTCGACCGCGCGCTCGACCGGCAGGTCATCAGGGTCGACCGGACGCTGCTCGCCGACCGCGGTCTCAGCCGGGCACCGGCCACCCCGGTGTGGGTGTACGTGACGAAGCACGACCTGTCCTGGCCCACCTTCACCGGATCGGACCTCATGTTCACCGGCGGGCAGACGATCCCGTACAAGGAGTTCTGCGGCGGCAATTTCGGCGTGCTGGAGGACGGCCGGCCGGTGTGCCCGTTCCCCGAGCAGGACCAGGTCACCGACGCCACCACCCAGAACGTGCACGTGGTCCGACTGCGCCCCGACGGCACGTTCGACACCGCGATCTGGGGCGGGCAGCCGCCGCAGGCCCGGCTGGTCGTCACCGTGGCGTGGCACGAGCCGATGCTCATCGCCGCCGTCGACCCGCAGGCCGAGGACCGGCTCGTCGGGCTGCGGGGCGCCACCCAGGGCACCTTCCTGAGCGACGCGCCGGCCCGCACGACCGGCCCCGAGGCGGGCACGCCGCCGAAGAAGATCGTCCCCGTGCTGGCCACGTCGCGCCGGTACGCCGACACGACGGCGGCCGTCACGCTGTCCCGGGCCCGCATCGACGGCCCGCTGCCGGCGGGCGAGCCGGGCGCCGTGCTCGCCGCGATGGCCGCCGCGCCCGCGACCCGCCTGCGCGAGGACCTGCTGGACACCGACGCGGCGTACCAGCACACCACCAGCACCGAGATCGCCCGCGGCGGCGAGGGCTACAGCTTCGTCTACGGCCACGAGTGGCTGCTGCAGATCGGCGGCGTCACCTACCTGCAGTCCCCGGACGGCGGCCTCGCCGCGGTCCCGGTGCCCTACGACGCGGCCGCGTACGTCCTGCCGCACACGTTCGGCTTCCCGGCGCCGTGGCAGATCGACGACACCTCCTTCCGTACGGTGCGCAACGTGTCGGTGCGCAAGTACGGCGACGCGACGAAGACCGAGTTCGGCGTCGTCGGCACGTTCGACCCGCAGCGGCTCACCACGTTCAACCCGCTCAGCCGCGTGCCGATGGAGACCTACGAGCCGCCCCTGGTCGTCGGTGCCGACCAGTACACCCGCGACCTGCTCGGCGACCGCCCGCTCGCGCCCGGCGCCAACCCGGCCGGCTACCTGTCCTCGCCGCCGATGCTGCTGACCGGCATCGACACGCTGCAGGACGTGCTCGGCGACACCCAGGGCACCGACCGGGCCGCGCCGCTGAGCGCCGTGCGGGTCCGGGTCGCCGGCGTGCACGGCTTCTCCGCGACCTCCCGCGAGCGGGTCCGGCTCGTCGCGCAGGACATCGCCGCGCGCACCGGGCTCGACGTCGACATCACGTACGGGTCCTCGCCCGCCCCGCAGACCGTGACCCTGGCCGCCGGCCGGTACCAGCGACCCGAGCTGCGCGTCACCGAGCACTGGGTGAAGAAGGGCGTCGCGGCGAGCATCATCACCGCCGTGGACCGCAAGAGCGCCGTGCTGTTCGGGCTGGTCCTGGTGGTCTGCGCGCTCTTCGTCGCCAACGCCGTCGCCGCCGGGGTCCGCGACCGCCGCACGGAGCTGGCGACCCTCGCCGCGCTCGGCTGGCCCGCGCACCGCATCTTCGCCGCGGTCCTGGGCGAGGTCGCCACCATCGGCGCCGCCGCCGGCCTCGGCGCCCTCGCCCTCGCCGGCCCGCTCGGCGCGCTGCTGGACGTGCGCACCACGTGGACGCAGGCGCTGCTGGCGGTGCCGACCGCGGTCGTGCTGTCGCTGCTGGCCGGCCTGCTCCCGGCGCTCGGCGCGGCCCGCGGCCGGCCCGCGCACGGCATGCGGCCCGCGGTCGCCCGCCCCCGCCGCGCCGGCCGCCCCCGCGGCCCGCTCACCATGGGCCTGCTCAACCTGGTGCGGGTCCCCGGCCGGACCGCCCTCGGCGCCGGCGCGCTCGCCACCGGCATCGCCGCCGCCACCGTGCTCGGCGCCATCACGTTCACCTTCCACGGCGCGATCGTCGGCACCCTGCTCGGTGACGCGGTGTCGCTGCGGGTCAGGGCCGTGGACACGATCGCGGTCGCCGCCACGATCCTGCTCGGCGTGCTCGCCGTCGCCGACGTGCTGTACCTGAACATCCGCGACCGCGCCGCGGAGCTGGCCACCCTGCGCGCCACCGGCTGGACCGCCGCGGCCCTGGCCCGCCTCGTCGCCGCGGAGGGCCTCGGCATCGGCCTGCTGGGCGGCGCGCTCGGTGCCGCCCTCGGCGTGGCCGGCGCCGCCTGGCTGGTCGGCGACCTCACCGCGGGCCTGCTCACCACGGCCGCGTGGGCGGTCGCCGCGGGTGCCGCGCTGGCCACGTGCGCCGCCCTCGTCCCCGCGGTCCTGTTGCAACGCCTCCCCACCGCCCAGCTCCTCGCCGACGAGCGCTGAGCGCCGCACGGGCCGGGCGCCGCGACGGTGCGGCGCGCATCGTTCAGCCAGGGGTGAGGTGACCGGTGCACGACTCGCGCCCGCCGCCGCCTGACTTCGTGCCGTCCGGGCACACCACGTTGGACCAGGTCGTGCCGTCCAGGTCCGCGCCGTCGAGGCGGGTGCCGCGCAGGTCCGTGTCGACCAGTGACGCGCCGGTGAAATCTGCGTCGCGGGCGTCGGCGCCGCCGAGGTCGGAGCGGTGGAACTCGGTGCGGCGCAGGTCCGCGCCGCGCAGCACCGCGCCGCGCAGCCCGACGTCGGTGAACGTGCTGCCCTGCCACGCGGTCCGGCGCAGGTCGGCCCGGCCGAGCTCGACCCCGGTGAGCATCGCGTCGCGGGCCGCGGCGTCGCTGAGGTCGGCGCCGGTCAGGTCGACGTTCTCCATCGACACCGACCCGAGGCGCGCCGCGTGCAGGTTGGCGCCGCTCAGGTTCGCCTCCCGGACGAAACCGTCCACAGTGGAGCGTTCCAGGTCGGCGCAGCGCAGCCGGCGCTGCGACAGCTCGGCGTCGCCGACCACCCGGCCGGCCATCGACGCGGCCCCCGGCTCCGCGCACCGCCGGCCGTGGGTCTCCCCGGCCCGCTGCCGCACCAGTACCAGCCCGCCGAGCACGACGGCGACGGCCAGGCAGGCGACCGCCGCCCGCCGGCGCCCCCGGACCGTCCTCGGCGGGAACCGCACGGCCCCGCCGTCACCGCGGGCCCGGCGTGGCGACCGGGTGCAGCGTCAGCCGCAGGATCCGGTCGTCCTCGGCGGACGGTCCGTTGGGGTTGCGGCCGTCGCGGTTGGACGTGGTGAGCCACACGCTGCCGTCCGGCGCCGCGATCGCGGTGCGCAGCCGGCCGTACCGCGTCGCCAGGGCCTCCGTGGGGCGCCCCGTCACCCCGGCGCCGGGCCGCCAGCGGATGCCCCACGTGTCCGGGTCGCCGCCCTCCGTCGGCCGGCTGCCGGCCTGCTGCTCGGCGGAGCCGCCGATGCCGACCAGGTAGATGCGCTGACCGCGCAGGCAGGTGACCACCGCGATGTCGCCGAGCACCGCCACGTCGGCGCTGACCCCGACCTCCGGGTGCCAGGCCACGATCGGGTCCACGTACTGCGGTTTGCCGCCGATGCCCTCCACCAGCGGCCAGCCGTAGTTGCCGCCGGGGCGGATCACGTTCAGCTCGTCCCACACCGCCTCGCCGATCTCGGCGACATACATGGTGCCTGCGGCGTCCCAGGCCATGCCCTCGGGGTTGCGGTGCCCGTACGACCACACCAGCGAACCGCGGAACGGGTTGCCCGGCGCCGGCCTGCCGTCCACGGTCATCCGCAGGATCTTCCCGCCGAGGCTGCCGAGCTGCTGCGCCCCCTCGGTGTGCGTCGCCTCGCCGGTGCTCGCGTACAGGTACCCGTCGGGGCCGAACGCGAGCCGCCCGCCGTCGTGGATGCCGCCGCGGGGGATGCCGGTCACGATCGGCCTGGGCCGCTCGTTGAGCCTGAGCTTCGCGATCCGGTTGTCCACATCGGTCGTGTAGTAGATGTAGACCGTCTGGTCGAGGGCGAAGCGTGGTGAGGCGGCGATGCCGAGCAGCCCGCCCTCGTTGTCCGCCGTGGCCTCGCTGATCTTCGCCACCGGCGTGACCGTCAGCGTGCCGTTCGCGGCCCGGCCCGGGCCGACCTTGAGGATCC
Source organism: Dactylosporangium sp. NPDC050688 (assembly GCF_040654515.1). Lineage (NCBI taxonomy): Bacteria > Bacillati > Actinomycetota > Actinomycetes > Micromonosporales > Micromonosporaceae > Dactylosporangium > Dactylosporangium sp. NPDC050688. The sequence continues at coordinate 71,711 of NZ_JBFAIC010000013.1, read as the reverse complement.
GCAGGGTGCTCCGCTCGGTGACCAGCGCGCCGCCGTCGGGCAGGAACGTCACGCCCCACGGGATGTTCAGGTGCCGCGCGACCGTGCTCACCGACACCGCCGCGTCGCCGCTCGCGGACGGGTTCACCGGGCCGTGGGCGAAGTCGGTCGGGTCGGTGACCGACGCCGGCGGCGGCGGCTTCGCGGGCGCGTCCGAGGTGCAACCGCCGAGCGTGCCCAGCACCAGCAGCACGACCAGCGCGCCGACGCCCGCGCGGACGGGTGTACCCATGGACCGGCTCTCCGTTCGCGCAGCCGTACATCGTCTCCCTGCACGATCACGAATTCCGCCGCGGGCGGCGTCACCTCCGGCGAGCGATCGGGTTTGAGTGCCCCGTGGCGGGGGCACCACGGCGGGGAGTCGAGCGACGCACCTTCGAGGGAGACCAGGATGAGACTGCTGACATTGGCCGCCGGGTTCGCCACCGGATACGTGCTGGGCACCCGTGCCGGCCGCGGCAAGTACGAGCAGATCGTCGAGGGCGCCCGGCAGCTGCGTGCCAACCCGACGTTCGCGCAGGCGCAGGCGACGGCCAGGAACCTCGCCACGTCCCCCGCCGCCACGGGCTCGTCGCCGTCGGTGGGCTCGTCGTCGGCCGGTTCATCGTCGGCCGGTTCGCCGGGCGCGAAGCACCTCGCCGCGACGTCGAGCGGGGCGGCCACGCCGTCCGCTTCACCTGCCACGCCGTCCGCCGCACCGAAGGCGCCGCGCAAGGCCAGCGCCACCACCGGCAAGGCCGACCCGCTCGCGTAGCGGACCCGTGCCGCGACGGCCCCGGCTGCCGCCGGGGCCGTCGTGCGTGCTGCGGCTACGATCCACTGCGTGTCGACTTCGGCCTCAGGGTGCCTGTTCGGACTGGCGTACGGTGACGCGCTCGGCAAACCGACCGAGTTCCTGACCGTCGAGGCGGTCGTCGCGCGGTACGGGCCCGGCGGCCCCCGCGACCTGGAGGGTGACCCGGCGCTCGTCACCGACGACACGCAGATGACCCTCGCCGTCGGCGCGGCGCTGCTGGACGCGCCCGAGCCGACCCCCGCCGCGCTGGAGCCGCTGCTGCGCGAGCGGTTCGTGGCGTGGGCGCACAGCCCCGACAACAACCGGGCGCCCGGGATGACCTGCCTGCGTGCCTGCGACGGGCTCGACCGGGGCCTGCCGTGGGTCGAGGCGACCGTCGCCGGCTCCAAGGGCTGCGGCGCGAACATGCGGGTCGCACCCGTCGGGCTCGCCCCCGGCTACGACCTGGACACCCTCGCCGGGGTGGCGCAGCTGCAGGCCGCGATGACCCACGGGCACCCGACCGCCCTGGCCGCCAGCGAGCTGACCGCCTACGCGGTGCGCCTGCTGCGTGACGGGGCCGGGCTCGCCTCGCTCCCCGCCGAGCTGCGCGAGCGGTGCCGGTCGCAGCGCACCACGTACCGTGGCGAATGGCTCGGCACGCTGTGGCAGCGGCCGGGCGTGGCCAGCCCAGCGGACTTCATCAGCCGCGGCTGGGACGAGTGCGCCGGCGTGCTCGACCGGCTCGACCTCGCCCTCGCGGGGCCCGACGACGGCGGCGACCCGTGCGCGGCCACCGGCGCCGGCTGGGTCGCCGAGGAGGCCCTCGCGACCGGCCTGCTGTGCGCCGTCCGGCACGCCGGCGAGCCGGTGACCGCCCTGGCCCGCGCCGCGACCACGTCCGGCGACTCCGACTCCATCGCCTGCCTGGCCGGCGCGTTCATCGGCGCCGAGCGGGGCATGGCCGCGTGGCCCGTGCAGTGGCTCGACCGGATCGAGTACGCCGGTCAGCTCGCTCGGCTCGGCCGGGCCTGGGACTGAAGCCGGGCCTGGGACTGAAGCCGGGCCTGGGACTGAAGCCGGCCAGGCCAGAGCTGGGTGTCACGCGCCGGACTCGGCGACCAGGTCGTCCTCGGTGGCGCTGCGGCGCCAGTACCCGGTGAACATCACCCGCCGCCGGTCGATGCCCCGCTCGCCGACCAGGTGCCGGCGCACCCCGCGGACCACGCCGGACTCACCCGCGACCCACGCGTAGGGCGTGCCGGCGGGCAGGTCGGCGCCGCGCAGCGCGTCCAGCACCCCGCCGCCGGCGAGCCAGGTCACCTCGGCGCCCGCGGGGCGCGGCAGGTCCCGTACGCCGGCCCGGTCCGGCACCTCGACCCACGCCCGGACCGGCCGCGACCCGCCGACCCAGTCCAGGATGCCGGCGAGGGCCGGCACGGCGGTCTCGTCGCCGGTGAGCAGGATCCAGTCGGTGTCCGGCGGCGGGCGGAAGTCGACGCCGCCGTTGTCGGCGACGGTCGGGCCGAGCACGACGGCCCGGTCGCCGGGGCGGGCGTGCCGGGCCCAGGTCGAGGCCGGTCCGGCGCAGACGGTGTCGTGCACGGCGAAGTCGACGTCGAACTCGCCGTCGCGCTGCTCGCGGACCGTGTACGTGCGCATCACCGCCCGGGTCGCCGGGTCGGCGGCCCGCCACCGCGGGTACCAGTCCTCGCCCCGGGGCACGTCCGCGGCGCGCTGGTGCGGCTGCGGCAGGAACAGCTTGAAGCGCTGGTCCCGCCCGCCGCTGGCGAACGCGGACAGTCCGGCGCCGCCGAACACGATCCGCACCGCCGACGGGGACAGCAGCTCCCGGCGCAGCACCGTGACGTCGAAGAACTCGAACGTCACGGGGTGACCTTCTTCGCCGAGGTCAGCGCCTTCGCCAGGGCCTCCAGGGGGCCGGCGCAGCCGGCGTGGCTGAAGCGGGGCTCACTGAGCCACGGCACGAGCTGGCCGGCCTTGACCGCCGGCAGGGCCGCCCACGTCGGCTTGGCGGTGAGGTCCTTGGGCTGCAGCGCCGAGGTGCGGCTGTCGAGCAGGATGACGTCGGCCGCGTACCGGTCGGCGTTCTCCCAGCTCAGGTTCTCGAAGAAGCCGCCGGTGACGTTGGCCGGGGTGATGACGTCGACGCCGAGCTCGCGGTAGTAGCTCAGGTCCGCGTACGCCTTCGGGGTCGACGCGTACAGCAGGTCGGGACTGGCGGACGCGGCGAGGACCTTGAGCCCGGGGTTGGCCTTGACCGCCGCCTTCACGGCCTCGCCGGCGGCGGCGAAGCGGGCCTTGGCGTCGGTGACCGCCTTCGCCGCCGGGTCGGCGCCCAGCGCCGCGGCGAGGGCCGCGTACCGCTCGATGACCTGCAGCAGGGTGACGCCGCCGGACACGCTGAGCCCCACGCTCGGGGCGAGGGCAAGGATCTTGTCCTTGCTGTCGTCGGGGACGTACCACAGGGCGCCCGGCTCGTACATGTTGGTGACGAGCAGGTCGGGGTTCAGCTTGGCGTACTTCTCGATGTTGAACTCGCCCCAGGCGTTGCCCAGCGAGGTGAGCCGGTCCACGTCGAGGTCGCCGGCGAGCGGGTCCTTGCCGCCGTCGGCGCTCTTCGACGGGCCGAACGTGCCGACGACCTGGGCGTCGACGCCGAAGTCGCGCAGCGCGGCGGCGGAGCCGACGTAGGCCACGACCCGGCTGGGCGTCCTGGCGGCGGTCACCTTCGTGCCGCGGTCGTCGGTGAACTCCCACGGGCCGCCGCCCGGCGCGGCGGCGGAACCGTTGCCGCCGTCGTCGCCGCAGGCGGCGAGCAGGGCGCCGAGGCCGAGGGTGCCGGCACCGGTGAGGAGACGCCGTCGGGAGAGGGGCATGGTGTTGACCTTCCGATCGCTGGCTTGATTCTTGGAGCGGCATAAGGTTAGCCTGCCCTAAGTTGATCGTGTCAAGTCCACCCGGGAGCTCCTCCGTGCAAGGTGTCCACAGAGGACGCTGGCTGGTCGCCGCCACCGTGCTGCTCACCCTGACCCTCGTCGCGAGCCTGGCGATCGGCGCCCGGTCCCTCGCCCTGCTCGACGTCTGGCATGCGCTGACCAGGTCAGACGTCGACTCCGGCGCGGCCGCCGCGGACAGCGCGGCCGCGGTGGTGCGGCAGCTGCGGCTGCCCCGCGGCGTCCTGGGGCTGCTCGTCGGCGTCGCCCTCGGCCTGGCCGGCGCGCTCATGCAGGCGCTCACCCGCAACCCCCTTGCCGACCCGGGTCTGCTCGGCGTCAACGCCGGCGCGGCGGCCGCGGTGGTGTCGGCCATCGCGTTCCTCGGCGTGTCCGACCTGTCCGGGTACATCTGGTTCGCGTTCGCCGGTGCCGCGCTCGTCACCGTCGCCGTGTGGGCGGTCGCCGGCGGCGCGACGGCCACCCCCGCGGGGCTCGCCCTGTCCGGCACCGCCGTCACCGCGGTGCTGTACGCCTACGTGACCGCGGTGCAGCTGATGGACACCGCCTCGCTGGACCGGATGCGCTTCTGGACCGCAGGCTCCCTCGCCGCGGCGCGGCCCGGCACCGCGACGCTGATCCTGCCGTTCGTCGCCGCGGGGGTACTGCTCACCGCCGCGCTCGCCCGCACCCTCAACGTGCTGGCGCTGGGCGACGACACCGCTCGGGCCCTCGGCACCAGCCCGGTGCGGGTCCGGGCCGCCGCGGCCGTCGCCGTCGTGCTGCTGTGCGGCGCGGCGACGGCCGCCTGCGGCCCGATCGTCTTCCTCGGCCTGATGGTGCCGCATCTGGTACGCCCGCTGACCGGCCCCGACCTGCGGTGGCTGCTGGCGTTCTGCGCGGTGCTGGCGCCGGCCCTGCTGCTGGGCGCCGACGTGCTCGGCCGGGTCGTCGCCCGCCCCGGCGAGCTGCAGGTCGGCGTCGTCACCGCGGTCGTCGGCGGCGGCTTCTTCCTCGCCGTGGTCCGCCGGAGGCGGGCGTGAGCGGCCAGCGCAGCGGCTCGGGCCGCGAACCATGGGGTCAGGGTCGGTTCGGGGCGGCGCCGGAGCGCAGCGGAGGTGACGGCATGAACGGCCGGGAACTCGGCGACGGTCGGACGAAGCTTGCGACGGCATCGCCGTCGGCATCCGAGTCGTCGCCGGCGGTGGTGCGCGGCGGTGGCAGTGGTGGTGACGGTGTGCGCGGTCGGAAGCTCAGGCCGGCGGCGGAACGCGGCGGAGGCGCGGCGCGTGCCAGGTGGACCGGGGGCGCGTGCGCGCTCGTGGCGCTCGCCGTCGCGGTGTACGCCGTCGGCAGCGGCGACTACCCGATGAGCGTGCCGGACGTGCTGCGCACCCTCGCCGGCGGCGGCTCGGCCGCGGACACGTTCATCGTCACCGAGCTGCGCCTGCCGCGGGTCGTCACCGGCCTGCTCGCCGGTGCTGCGCTCGCCCTGTCCGGCGCCGTGTTCCAGTCGCTGGTCCGCAACCCGCTCGGCAGCCCCGACGTGCTCGGCTTCACCCAGGGCTCGGCGACCGGGGCGCTCGTCGCCGTCGTCGTCGCCGGCGGGGGCGCCGCGGCCGTCGCGGGCGGCGCGGTCCTCGGCGGCATCGCCACCGGCGCCGCGATCCACCTGCTCGCCTGGCGCGACGGTGGGTACGGCCACCGCCTCATCCTCGTCGGCATCGGCGCGGCCGGGGTCCTCACCGGCGTCAACAACTACCTGCTCACCCGGGCGCAGATCATCGACGCCGCCCGCGCCGTGCTGTGGCTCACCGGCAGCCTCGACGGCCGCGGCTGGGGCAACGCCGCCGCCGTCGCGGTCGCGGTCGGCGTCGTCGGTCCGGCCGTCGTGGCCTGCGGCAGGCCGCTGCGGGCCCTGGAGCTCGGCGACGACCCGGCCCGCGCCCTCGGCGTGCGGGTCACGGCGGTCCGCTTCGCCGCGCTCGCCGGGGCCGTGCTGCTCAGCGCCGCCGCGGCGGCCGCCGCCGGGCCGGTCGCGTTCGTCGCGCTGACCGCGCCGCAGCTCGCCCGCCGGCTCACCGGCGCGCCGGGGCCGAACCTCGTGCCGTCGCTGTGCCTCGGCGCCGCCCTGCTGACCGCCGCCGACGTGGTGGGCCAGCGTGCCCTGCCGGGCCACCAGGTGCCGGTCGGCGTGGTCACGGGGCTGCTCGGCGGTGGGTACCTCATCTGGCTGCTCGCCCGCGGGAGGAAGCGTGGCTGACCGGCTCAGCGGCGAGGGCCTGACCCTCGGCTACGACGGCCGCACCGTCGCGGAGGACCTGAGCGTCAGCGTCCCCGACGGGTCGTTCACCGTCATCGTCGGGCCCAACGCGTGCGGCAAGTCGACGCTGCTGCGGGCGCTCGCCAGGACCCTGCGGCCGCGGGCCGGCGGCGTCCTGCTCGACGGGCGCGACATCAGCACCCGCCCGACCCGCGAGGTCGCGCGGACCCTCGGGCTGCTGTCACAGTCGGCGCTCGCCCCCGCCGGCATCACCGTCGCCGACCTGGTCGCGCACGGCCGGTACCCGCACCACGGGCCGCTGGGCCGGTGGAGCGCCGCCGACCGGGACGCGGTGCGCGGGGCCCTCGCCGCCACCGGCGTCGCCGACCTCGCCGGCGCCCCGGTGGACGAGCTGTCCGGCGGGCAGCGGCAGCGGGTCTGGATCGCCGTGGCGCTCGCCCAGGACACGCCGCTGCTGCTGTTGGACGAGCCGACGACGTACCTCGACATCACCCACCAGATCGAGGTCCTGGAGCTGTGCGCCCGGCTGCATCGCGACCGCGGACGCACGCTGGTGGCCGTGCTGCACGACCTGAACCTGGCGGCCCGCTACGCCACGCACCTCGTCGCCATGCGCGCCGGCCGGGTCGTGGCCGCGGGCCCGCCGCCGGCGGTGGTGACGGAGCAGGTCGTCGAGGCCGTGTTCGGGCTGGCGTGCCGGGTCATGCCGGACCCTGAGACGGGGACCGCCATGGTGATCCCGCGCCGCGGGCCCGCTCCCGGCGGATCCGGCGCACCTGCCGCTCGACCCGCACCTCCTGCAGGAGCGTCGACGTAGCGACCCCGGCGACCGACCCCACGAACCACACCAGCGGCACGGCGAGCACCCCGGCGGCGACGGACAACAGCACGGCATTCCTCCCCTTGGTCGAAGGCTCCATGATGCGACGCCGGCATCGCGGCCGGATTGCCGGCCGGGCGCCGTCAGGGTTCGCGGTGCTCGGGCGCGGGGGCGCGGCCGGCGTGCGCTGCAGCCGGTGTGGGGCGCGGTGTGGGGCGCGGACGGCTCCGGCGCGGTGGGGCAAGGTTCGGGGCAATGACCGGCTTCAGGCGGCGGCGCGCCGGGGGCCGTGCTCGGGCGCGGTGACCGGCTTCAGGCGGCGCGCCACGGGCCGTCGGGTGCGAGGCCGGCGAGCACCTCGAGCAGGTGCGGCGGCTCGAGCCGCTCCGGCAGCGACCCCAGCTCCGCCCAGCCGACCCAGGCGTGCGCCTGCAGGTTGACCTGCTCGTCGGGCAGCAGGCCGGCGCGCCCCAGCGGCGGCCGGTCGCCGTCGAACCGGGCGAGGAAGAAGTGCTCGACCCCGGCGTAGTGCACCCCGTCCCACCACACGTCCCGCTCGACCGGCACCGCCCGCTCCCGCACCGCCGCCGGGTCGAGCCCCGTCTCCTCGGCCAGCTCCCGCCGCGCCGCCGCCAGCGGCGTCTCGCCGAGCTCGATGCCCCCGCCGGGCGGCTCCCACAGCACGCTGCCGTCGGACGGGTCGCGCCAGCGCAGCAGCAACACCCGGTCCGCGGCGTCCAGGCAGACGACCCGGGCGGCGGGCCGGAACATGGTCACCGCCCGACGGTACTGGATCCCGCCCCCCGGGAGCGGGGCGCCCGCCGCCGGAGTAACGGGGCACCGGGCTGCTTCGCTCATTCGACAGTGCCCGGATTGCCGGCTGACGCGGAGATCCACCGTTGTTCCCTAGCGGAGGGACGCCGGTGGACCTAAGCTCCCAACGTCGGCCCGCCAAGATCGGGTCGGCGGGAAGGAGAGCGTCCGGTGGCGGACCAGGACCCCGAGCCACCGCGCCTGGTCAGGCCGTACGTGGCCGGGCCGCCGGACGAGCCGATGGAGCCGGCAGAGCCGATGGAGCCGGCGGAGCCGGCAGAGCTGACCGAGGTGGCGGAGCTGGCGGAGGAGGCAGGGCCGGCCCTGCCGGCCGGCCACCGGCGGCGCGGCCGCATCCGGCCGGGACGGGCCGCACGCAGCACCGATGCCTCAGCCGGCACGCGACCCGGGGCGGCAGCCGGGACCACGGGCGGGGAGCGGCGAGCCGTCGTCGCGGTGGCCGTGGTTGTGGTGGTGGCGCTGGTCGGCGGGCTGATCACGGCGGTGCTGACCAGACGCGACGGCAGAGACGGCACGGACCCGACGGCCCCGCCGCTGCCGACAGCGGCGGGGATTGCGACCCTGCCGCTGCCGCCGGAGGTCGGGGAGTCGTCCGGCCCGCCGGCATCAGGGCACTCCGGGGTGTCGAGCCCGGCGGCCGCGTCCAGCCTGCTCGGGTCGTCGCAGACCGGCGCGCCGCAGGCATCGGCGGTGGCGCCGGGTGACGGTACACCTGCCGCCGCCGTCAACACCGACGGGGCCAACCTCGCGCTGGGCCGGCCGGTCGCGGCATCGTCGGTGGAGGGCGACGCCTTCACGTCCCGCTTCGCCGTCGACGGCGACCTGTGGACCCGGTGGAGCAGCGCCTTCAGCGACCCGCAGTGGATCAGCGTCGACCTCGGCCGGCCGTGGCTGGTCAGCCGGGTCGTGCTGCGGTGGGAGGCGGCGTACGGCGTCGAGTACGACATCGCGGTCAGCACCGACGGCACGACGTGGCGCACCGTGTGGCGCACCGGGACGGGCGCGGGCGGGGTACAGGAGGTGCGGATCGCCGCGACGCCGGCCCGGTTCGTGCGGATGACCGGCACCCGGCGCAACGGCCAGTACGGCTACTCGCTGTTCGAGCTCGAGGTCCGCTGAGCACCCGTCAGAGCACCCGCTAGAGCACCGGTCAGAAGCCCGGCAGCGCCTTGAACCGCTCGTCCAGCCGGATGCTCGGCAGCAGGCGGCGCAGCGTGGCGCGGACCAGGGTCAGCGGGTGCTGCGGGAACTGCGCGTCGTACTGCTCGTGGTCGGCCCAGTGGTACGGCAGCCCGCCGGTGGCGTCGGGGGCGTACGGCGACGGCGTGTAGAACCGGTCCGGCCCGAGCTGCGCCATGATGGACGCCTCCCGCATGCCGGTCGTGCCGGTCTCGGGGGCCTGCAGCTTCAGCACGGTGCTGCAGGCCGCCCGCGGCACGGTGTAGGAGCCGATGAACACCTGCCCGTGCCCCTGCGGATGGCGGACCTTCAGCAGCTGCCGCACGGCCGGCACGCCGTCGACCGGCTCGACGGCCGCGTCGATGAGCCCGGCCCCGGCGCCGGCGGTGTGCCGGGCCAGGCCCGCCAGCAGCGTGGCCGGGTCCTGCAGCGAGGCGGGCAGGTCCGGGCGCAGGTTGAAGAAGTGCAGCGACATGACCGTGCCCTGCCCGTCGCGCCACGCGAGTTGGTCGACCTGCTGGAAGCCGGTCAGGTCAAGATGGGTGACAGCGGTCATGGGACGGCATTCTCGCCAGGCGTGTCGCGAGATACAAACGATCGAGGGAAATTTTTCGCGCCGATTTGTACACTTTTCGTACGTTCTGTACATCATACGAGTAGGGGAATGCGACAAGTAGCACAGCGGAGATGACGCGGCCGGGCGCCCGCTCGCGTACGGTGGTTCGCGGCGAGGTCTTCACCGCCGGCCAACACGGCCGGCAGGACTCGTCGTGTTCAGGAGGAACGCGTGGCTAGCGGTACCGTGAAGTGGTTCAACTCCGAAAAGGGCTTCGGCTTCATCCAGCAGGACGATGGTGGCGCGGACGTCTTCGTGCACTACTCGGCCATCGCGAGCTCCGGCTACCGGGAGCTCGCCGAGGGCCAGAAGGTCGAATACGACGTGACCCAGGGTCAGAAGGGTCCGCAGGCCGACAACGTCCGCGGCATCTGACACCTGCTCCGATGGAGCGGACACCTGCACCTGCCGGTGACCGCAGCGCGCGTCGACGCCTGAGCGCTGAGACGCACCGCTGATTCGGACAGCGCGGGCCCGTGCAAGGTCCTGTGAAGGGCCGCCGCACGGGCCCGTCGTCGTGTCCGGCGGGCTACGCGACCCGGGCGACCGCACCCGGGCGGTCCGGCACCGTCCCGGGGTGCAGGACGGACGCCAGGGCCTCGACCCCGTCGACCAGCCGCGGGCCGGGGCGCACCACGATGCCGTCGGCGTCGATCGCCCACACCTGCGCGCCAGGGAAGCGGAGCGCGACCTGCCGGGCCTGCTCCGCGGCGCCGTCGAGGTGGAAGCCGCACGGCGACACCACCACCACGTCCGGGGCCGCCGCGGCCAGGCGCGGCCAGGTCGTCTCGACCGACCGGGCGCCGGGGCTCGCGGCGACGGGCTCGCCGCCGGCCGCGCGGACCAGGTCAGGAACCCAGTGCCCGGCGGTGAACGGCGGGTCGACCCACTCCACCACCAGCACCCTCGGCCGGGGGCGCGCACCCACCGCGCCCGCCACCGCGTCCAGCCGTGCTCGCAGGCCGGCGACGAGCCGCGCGGCCCGCTGCGGCACCCCGACCCGGTCGCCGACCGCGACGATCGTGCCGAGCACGTCGTCGAGGGAGTGCGGGTCCAGCGACAGCACGTCCGCCCGGCACCCGAGGTGCTCCAGGGCGTCCTCGACGTGCCCGGAGGGCAGGGCGCAGACCCGGCACAGGTCCTGGGTCAGGATGAGCTGCGGGTCCAGGGCGGCGAGCGCGCCCGCGTGCAGCGTGTACAGGTCGGCGCCGGCGGCGAACTGTCCCCGCACGTACGCGTCGATCTCGCCCGGCGCCATCCCGCGGGTGTCCCGGCCGCCGACGACGACGGTCTTGTCCACCCGCGCCGACGGCGGCTCGTCGCACTCGAACGTCACGCCGACCAGGTCGTCGCCGAGGCCGAGCGCGTAGACGATCTCCGTGGCGGACGGCAACAGGGACACCAGGCGCATACCCAGCACAGTAGGCGCCGCGCGGCAGGCAGCGCGGGGGCGGTGCCTCAGTGCTGGGCGCGCGACCGCAGTGCTGGGCGCGCGACCGCAGTGCCGGGGCGCGGCCTCAGTGCCGGCGGCCGCCGGACACCTTCGCGGCGAGCCGGCGCAGCTTCTCCTGGTTGGCCGGCTTCGCCAGCTCCCGGCGGCCCTGCTCCACGACGCGGCGCCCGGCCGGGCTGTTCAGGAACTTCGTGATGCGCTGCAGGATCGTTGGCATACCGGACTGGTACCCCGGGCGGCGAGGACCTGAACGTCCGGCGTTTCCGCGTACGGCGGCGTCGCGGGTCCGGTAGCATCGACGCGGATGTGGGCCCGCCCGGCCTCCACCGCATCCGACCTCTTCTGCGAATCCTCCCCCCGGTGTCGTTCCGCTGAGATCGACGCCGCCCCGCGCTGCGGCGTCATGACACCCGCTTCGCCCGAGGGTTCCCGCCCAGGCGAGGGGAGAGGCATGCGTTGGTGCAGCTGCAAGGGCAGCAGGTCAGGCCGGTCGTCGTCCGGCAACGCTCGCAGCGCAGGCCCAAGCCGCGGCACGGGCTGCCGCCGCCGACCCTCGGGCAGCTGTACGCCGGGCGCGACAACGGCATCGGCGCCATCCGCCTCGGCCTCGCCGTCGTGGTGGTGCTGACGCACGGCACGTCGCTCGGCTTCGGCTGGGAGGACCTCGGCAATTCGCTGTTCCGCGGCCAGACCAACACCGGCACCCTCGCCGTGTTCAGCTTCTTCGTGCTGTCGGGGCTGCTGATCACCCGCAGCGCGGCGCGGACGTCGCCGGGGCGGTTCGTGTGGCACCGGATGCTGCGGATCCTGCCGGGGCTGTGGGTGTGCCTGCTGGTCACGGCGTTCGCCGTCGCGCCCCTGGTGGCGCTGCGCGAATGGGGCAACCTCGACGGCTTCTGGTCCGGGCCGAAGGGGCCGGTGCAGTACGTGACCGGCAACTGGTTCGCCGGGGTCCGCCAGTACGGCATCCACGACCTGCTCGGCGCGTCCACCCCGTGGGGCCGGCAGACCGGCAGCAGCGTCTTCGACGGTGCACTGTGGTCGCTGGTGTACGAGCTGCTCTGCTACCTCATGGCCGGGCTGCTCGCGGTGACCGCGGTGCTGCGCCGCCGCCGGTGGCTCGTCGTGGGCCTCGCCGTGGCGCTGTACGCCGTGGTCGTCGTCGACCAGATCCAGGGCCGCCCGCTGCTCGGCCCGCCCACCCCGCACTACGGCTCCGTGCACCTGCCGCTGCTCGGCGCGGTGTATTTTCACTGGATCATGTACCTGGGGCTGCTGTTCCTCGGTGGGGCGGTGCTGGAGCTGTACCGCGACCGGGTCGTCATCCACGACGGTGCAGGGCTGGCCTGCCTGACGGCCCTGGCGGGGTCGCTGCTGTTCGGCGGGTTCTTCGTGATCGGTTTCCCGGCACTGGTGTACGTGCTGGCCTGGGCGGCCGTGCGGATGCCGCCCGCGCTGCGCCGGATCGGGCGGCGCAACGACTACTCCTACGGCGTCTACATCTACGGGTTCGTCGGCCAGCAGGTGTTCGCGAGCCTCGGCTGGAGCCGGTGGGGCTACCTGCCCTACATCGCCATGTCGCTCGCCGCCGCCTTCGCGGCCGCCGCGCTGTCCTGGCACCTGATCGAGCGGCGGGCGATGGCGTTGAAGGACTGGACGCCACACCGCTTCCGTGCCCCGGCCCCGGACCCGGTCCCGCCGCGGCTGCCGCCGATGCGGGCGCTGCCGGCCGGCGGGGGCCACGGCGGTGTCTCCGGGGGTGTCGCCGGCGGTGTCGGCCCGGCGCTGGTCGGCGGGCGCCTTCTCGAGGAGGGCGGCGCTATACCGGTGGCAGGCCGAACAGGGTGACCAGGCCGGCGGTGCGCAGGGTCCGCGCCAGCGCGGCCGACGGGTTCTCCAGCACCAGCCGCGACCCGGCGCGCTCGGCGAGCCGGTACGCGGAGACCAGGGCGCCGATGCCGCTGGAGTCGACGAACGTCACCAGCCGCAGATCGAGGTACAACGCACCCGGCGGCGGCTGCAGGGCCTGCTCGACACAGGCGCGGAACCGCTCCGCGGCGCCGTAGTCCAGGTCGCCGCGCACGACGATGACGGTGCCGCCACCGAGGCGTCCTTGCACATGCAGGCTCAATTCCACCGAAACCGTCCTGACGTCGACCGGTGGAACACTATCGGCCCTGTTCAACGGGTGGTCGTTGTCATCAGGAAAGTGAAACGCCGGGGGTGCGGCGACCGGTGGGCCGCGGCACCCCCGGCGGGCCGGTCAGCGGACGAACTGGGTCTGCACGGTGGTGTCGACCGCGTCGCCGACGCCGTAGACCCAGGCGCGCCCGACCGGGTCGCCGAGCTGCGCGCGCAGCCACAGCGCCGCCCACCGGGCCACGACCTCGACGCCGGTGGCCTGGTCGAGGGTCTGCGGCGACGGGTCGGGCCGGGCGCCGGCCGGGTTCTGGGCGTCGGTGATGCCGTAGTGGTTGGCCCCGGTGACGCTCACGTACAGCTTCGGCACGCCCTGCAGCACGGTGTACGTGCCGAGCCCGTTCGCGGGGGTGCCGACGCCGTCGGCGGCGCCCTGGATGAGCGCGACCGGGATCGTGTTGGCCACGGGCGGGATGACCGGGCTGCCCGGCACGGCGTTGTTCGTGCCGTAGAACGCGGCCGCCTTCAGCTGCGCCGGCGCCGGCACCGGCACGTCGGTGAACGGCGGCGTCGACAGCCCGGTGGACAGGCCGAGCCCGGCGGCGCCGCCGAACGAGTGGCCGGTGAGCAGCAGGGTGCCGGCGTCGAGCCGGCCCTTGAGCGGCGAGCCGGTGCGGGCGTTCTCCGCGGTGGCCCAGGCGACCGTCCAGGTGGCCGCGGCACCGTCGGCGTACAGGCCGGGGACGCCGAAGATGACGCGGGTGTGGTCCGGCACGACGACCACGAAGCCGTAGGAGGCGACCTTGCGGGCGAAGCCGGCGTAGTTGGCCCTGCCGACGTTGGCGCCCTGGAGCAGCAGGACGACCGGCCACGGCTGGTGCGCCGAGCTGGTGTCGGGGTGGTACACGTCGGCCGGGTCACCGTTGAGCATGGTGCCGTACGTGCCGACCGAGGAGTACGCGGCGGCGGCCGTGCCCGGGCTGACCAGGGCACCGGCGACGACCGCGCCGCCGGTGGCGAGCAGCACGCCGCGACGGCTGAAGCGTTGAGCCATTCGGACCTCTGTTTCCCACAGTCTGTTTCCCACGGTCTGTTCCCCACGGTCTGTTTCCCACGGTCTGTTTCCCATGGTCGAACGCTGTTCGACGAGCGCCGGGGCCCGCCGCCGGTGCCTGGCCGGCGGACCCCCGGCCCGGACGGTCAGGCCCCGCTGAGGGTCTGCGTGACGCCGCTGGTGAGCAGTGACTGGTAGTACGCGCCGCCCGGGTAGTACGTGGCCGTCGTCGTGCCGGCGACCGCGTCGTCCGCCCACGCCACCGCGAAGGTCTGCAGGGCCGTGACGTTGCCGGGCTTGGAGGCGCCGTTGAGCACGGTGCACAGCGCGTCGGTGCTGGCGCCCTCCGCGTCGCAGTGCGAGCCGGTGGTGAGCCGCACCCCGAGGAAGGTCCGGTGCACGTCCTCGGTCAGCTCGGCCGTGCCGCTGGCGTTGCTGTTCGCCGTGTACGGCGGTGACGAGATCGCGTAGATCGGCGTGCTGGTCAGGTTCAGGCCGGCGAGGGCGGTGTCCATGTTGGTGCCGATGAACGACTTCACCGGGTCGAGCAGCTGCACGAGGCGTACCCGGGTGAACTGCCCCGGGTAGGTGGTGCGCAGGCGGTTGGCCACGTACGAGGCGGCCTCGCCGCCCGCGGAGTGCCCGGCGATGACGTACGACGTCGGCAGCGCCGCGGCCGGGCGGCCCGCCCTGCTCAGCGCGTTGGCGTAGCTGCGGGCCAGGGCGCCGGTCGGGCTGTCGGCCTGGCCGAGCAGGGCCGTGACGTTGTTGAGGAACGGGGCGTTGTTGCCGAGGTTGCTGATCGTGCAGCCGAAGATGTCGGCGGACGGCAGCGTCGGGGCGAACACCACGAACCCGGCCGCGGCGTAGTGCCCGGCGAGGTCGGCGAGGTTGCCGTTGGTCCGGGAGAAGCCGTGCTGCAGGTAGACCAGGCCCTTGGGGGTGCCGGCGGGCAGGTACCAGTCCGCCGACGGGTAGTAGGTCAGCCCCGCGCACCGGACCTCGACGGTGTTGCTGACCCGGGTCGCCCCGGCGGCGTGGGCCGTTGCGGGCAGGCCCATGACGGCCGCGACGAGCAGGGCCGACAGGGCGGTGAACCGTTTGAGGATCATTGAGCGCTTACCTCCTGACGTGTATCGCTGGACGAAACGCCGTTTCCTTGGAAGACATTTACCTCCGCTTGTTGGCAGGCTGTCAAGAGGCGTAGAGTGCCGTCGTGGAGGGAAGCCCGTCGATGTCGTATCCACCGCCGCCGTGGTCGCTGCGCGGCCGGATGCACGTGTCCGTCTGGGCCGTGCCGGTCGCGGACCTGCCCGCGCTGCCGCTGGAGCTGGCCGGGGCGGTGCGGGTGCTGCGGCTGGGCCGGCGCGGGCTGGTCGGGACCGCGTGGGTCGACTACCGTCCGGGCGGTGACCTGAGCTACCGGGAGCTGCTGTGCGCCGTGCTGACCCGCGCCGGGTGGCGCCCCCGGGTCACGATCACGCACATCTGGGTGGACAGCGTCGCGTCCCGCGACGGCGGCCGCGCCCTGTGGGGCATCCCGAAGGACCTCGCCGACCTGACGCTGCCCGCGGGCCCGGCCACGGACGCGGTCGCGGGCTCTGCCGCGGGCCCTGCCACGGACGCGGTCGCGGGCTCTGCCGGGGGCTCTGCCACGGACGCGGTCGCGGGCTCTGCCGGGGGCTCTGCCGGGGGCTCTGCCGCGGACGCGGTCGGGGCGGGCGGGTCCGCCACCGCGACCGGCGCCGGCACCGCTCGTGCCTCGACGACGCAGGGGCCGATCGCCGCCGCTGAGCTGCCGCGCGGTGACGGATGGCCGCCGCGGCTTCCGGTGGTGTTCCGGGTGGTGCAGGCCCTGGCCGGGCGCCCGTGCACGACCCCGGTGCGCTCGACCGCGCGCTACGCGCCGGCCCGCGTGGCGTGGACGGTCGCGCAGGAGGGGCCGCTGCGGTTCCTCGCCGGGCGGCGCCCGCTGGTGTCGTTCGTCGCGGGAGACTTCAAGATGCGCTTCGGCGTCGCGGCGCGGGCGACCGCCGCTCCGTGACCGCCCAGGCCTCTCCGGCACTGCTGCACGGCCGCCGCCTGACTGCTCAGGCCTCGCCGCCTCTTCCGGCGCCGCGGCGCGGGCGGCCGTCACACCCTGACCGCTCAGGCCTCGGCCGCCTCTTCCTTGCGCCCGGCCGGTCCGGGCGCGGCCGGGACCGTGGTGTAGTCGGCCTCGTCGAGGCGGGCGGTGCGGGCGGCGTACTCGCCCGCCATGCCGGGCCAGTTGGTGACGACCCGGCCGGCGTCGGTGCGGTACCAGCTGTCGCAGCCGGCCCAGACGCTGGCGCCGAGGCGTCGCTGCATCTCGGCGTCGAACGCGGCGGCCACCTCCGCCCGCACCTCCACCGGACCCCTGGCCGCCAGCAGCCGCACCGCCTGCACGATGTAGCGGGCCTGTGCCTCGTGGAAGTACACGACCGAGGTGTTGCCGGTGTTGGTGTTGGGGCCGTACACGAGGAACATGTTCGGAAAGCCCGGCACCGCGATGCCCAGGTGGGCGAACGCGCCGGCGCGCCACTCGTCGTGCAGGGCGCGGCCGTCCCGCCCCGTGATCCGGGTCGGGGTGAGGAACTCGGTGGCGGCGAAGCCTGTGCCGTACACCAGGATGTCGCACGCATGCAGGACACCGTCGGCGGTGCGGACGCCGGTGGCGGTGACCCCGTCGATGTCGGCGGTGACGAGCTCGACGTCGCGGCGGCGCAGGGTCCGGAACCAGTCGCCGGTGAACAGCACCCGCTTGCAGCCCATGGCATAGTCGGGCGTGACCCGCCGCCGGATGCCGCGCGCCTGCACCAGCCGCTGCAGGCTGGACAGCGCCCACACCGCGAGCCGCGCGGGCCGGTTGCCGGTGACCGCCTTGCCGGTGATGACCGTCAGCAGCCAGGTCCCGGCGCGGGCGGCCCGCATCAGCGCCGGGAGCCTGCGGTTGAGCGCGCGGCGCCACGGGCCGTAGCGGCGGTTCGGCTTCGGCAGCGTCCACGGCGCCGAACGCTGGAACACGCTCACGTGCGCGGCGGCCCCGGCGATCGCCGGGACGAGCTGGATGGCGCTCGCGCCGGTGCCGATGACCCCGACCCGCCGGCCGGTCACGTCGACGCCGGGGTCCCAGCGCGCGGTGTGCATGGCGGGCCCGGCGAAGTCCTCCGCGCCGGCGAGCACCGGCACGACCGGCCGTGACAGCTGCCCCATCGCGGGGACCAGCACGTCGAACGTCTCGGTGGTGCCGTCGCCGAGCGTCACCCGCCACGCCTGGCCCGTCCAGTCGGCGGCGGTCACCTCGGTACCCAGCCGC
This sequence comes from Dactylosporangium sp. NPDC050688, assembly GCF_040654515.1. NCBI lineage: Bacteria > Bacillati > Actinomycetota > Actinomycetes > Micromonosporales > Micromonosporaceae > Dactylosporangium > Dactylosporangium sp. NPDC050688. The sequence goes on along the minus strand of NZ_JBFAIC010000013.1, from coordinate 54,224 downwards.
AGCGCCGCCTCGAGGCCGAAGCCGCGGACGCAGCGCTGCAGGTACGCCAAAATCTCCGGCTGCGGCGGGAACCGTTGTGACCAGTCCGGGTTGAGCGCGAACGAGTAGGAGTAGAGCGGCGCCGGGATGTCGCAGGCGCAGCCCGGGTACGTGTTGTCCCGCCACACCCCGCCGACGCCGCCGGCCTTGTCGAAGATGACCAGGTCGCGGAACCCGGCCTGGCGCAACAGGTGCGCGACGGCGATGCCACCGAACCCGGCGCCGACCACGGCGATCCTCATGATTTGGCCCCGGTGTGGTGGGTTGTCCCGCCCAGTGTGCGGAAGACCCGTTCCACCAGCGTGACGAGGGTGGTCGCCAGCAGGATGTGGACCTGCGCCCGGTTGAGCACGCCGCGCTCCAGCCACTCCCGCGCGGTCGCCTTGGCCAGGCCGCAGTACGCCCGTACCATCGCCCGCAGCTCGTCGCGGTGCTCGTGCTCGCCGCCCAGCCCGACCGCCACGAGGATGCTGTCCGCGGCGATGTCGTCGGCCTCGCGCAGGACCCGCTCGATGTCCGGGTCCCGGCCCACCCCGCCGCCGTCGACCGCGGCCAGCCACGACCTGCTGTGCCGCGACACCACGTCGAGGAACCACGCCACGCTCGCGTCGACCCGGGTCGCCAGGTCACCCTCCGGCAGCTGCTCCACGGCCACCGCCGGGATCGTCACGAGGACCCGCACCGCCTCGACGAACAGCCCCCGTTTGGTGCCGAAGTAATGGTTGATGAGGCCCCGGGCCACCCCGGCGGCCTCCGCGATGTCCGTCGTGGACACCTCGGCGTAGGGCCGCTCCCCGAACAACCGCACCGCCACGGCCAGGATCTGCTCCCGCCGGACGTCAGGCTCCAGCCGCCGGCCCCGCTCGGCGGGCCCGCCGCTCATCCGCATGCCGCCACCGTGCCCTGTTGTTGGCTGGGTGTCAACAAGTACCGTGAACCGGTGACCACGCTGTCGCACCACCGCGAGGGCTCCGGCGAGCCGCTCGTCCTCATCCACGGCCTGGGCAGCCGCTGGCAGGTGTGGCAGCCGGTCCTGCCGCTGCTGCGCGGCTCGTTCGACGTGGTCGCGCTCGACCTGCCGGGGTTCGGCGCGTCGCCCGCCGGTAGCGGCGCCGATGTCGGTACGCTCGCCGACGCCGTCCTGCGATTCGCCGCCGACGCTTTCCCCGGCGCTTGCTCTGACGGTTTCTCGGGTGCCTTCTCCGGCGCTCGTACCTTCCATGTCGCCGGCAGCTCCCTCGGCGGCGGCGTCGCCCTGGAGCTCGGCCGCCGGGGCGCGGCCCGCTCGGTGACCGCATTCGCGCCGATCGGCTTCTGGGGCCCCGTCTCCCGCCGCTGGTGCCAGGCTTCGGTGTCGGCCGCCCGGACCTTCGGCCGGCTCGCCCGCCCCGCCCTGCCCACCCTCGCCGCCAGCCGCTTCGGCCGCGCCGCCCTGTTCGGCATGTTCTTCGGCCACCCGGGTCGCCTGGACCCCGCGACCGCCGTCGCCGACGTCGACGCCCTCGTGGCCGCCCCGGGCTTCCGCGCCGCACGGGATGCGTTCGCCGGGCACCGGTTCCCCTCGGACCTCGGCGCCTTGAGCGGGGTACCGGTGGCGGTCGCCTGGGGCACCCGCGACGCCATCCTGCCCGCGTTCCAGGCGCGCCGCGCCGCCGCCGCACTGCCGGCCGCCCGGCACGTCCGGCTCCCGGGCTGCGGCCACCTGCCGTTCTCCGACGCCCCAGCCACCTGCGCCACCCTGATCCGCACAACCGCCGCCGGCTGACGACCGCTGCCACCGGTGCCCGGGCTTCGGTGAGAGTGTGCGTACGCAGGGTGATGGTGCTGGACGCGGTGGTGTGCAGGCGTGAGAATTTGGGGGCAGCGCCTATCGGGGGAGGCGGCGCATGCCACGACCGTACTTTTCTTTGGACGCACCGGATTCCGGCTCCGCGACGCCCGTCGAGCAGATCGACTGGCTGGCGCGGTTCGCCGAGGAGAGGGCCGAGCGGCAACGCCACCGCGACGAGCGACGGCGTGCTCAGGCCGAGTTCACCGAGGCCCGCCGGCACGGCCTGGCAGCGCGCCACGCGACGAAGCTGGCCCGTATCCACGCTGCGAGGGTGCTCGGGGCTGCCCGTGGCCCTGCTGCCCTCGGCCCTGCTGTTCGTGGCGCTGCTGCTCATGGCGCTGCTGTTCGTGGCGCTGCTGTTCGTGGCGCTGCTGTTCGTGGCGCTGCTGTTCGTGGCGCTGCTGTTCGTGGCGCTGCTGTTCGTGGCGCTGCCGTTCGTGGCGCTGCTGTTCGTGGCCCTGTGCCGTGCGCCGGACGGGACCTCGGCACCCACGACCCGGCGTGGGCAGCTGCCGTGGAGCCGGCTCCTGCCGTGGGCGGTTCGCCGTGCGGGGAGCGGGCCGCGACTTCGGCGGCACCGGCCGAACCACCGACCACCGAAGCCGCCGACACCTCTGCTGGGTGTCCACAATCGACGGTCTCCCTTGCGGCGGCGGGGCTGACGGTCGACCTCCCGGCGACCAGGCTGGCAGCGGCGCAGGCACCGGCCGTGGCAGAGCCCGAGACGACAACCTCGATGGAGCCGGCAGCGCCCGAACTCATGGCGGTGGCTGGATCTCCATTGCCCGAGCCGGTGGCGGTGGCGGTGGCGGAATCTCCAGCGCCAGGGCCGGCGTCGGTGGTGGAGCCGGCAGTGCCTGGGCTGGTGGCGGTGGTGGAGTCGGCAGTGCCCGAGCCGGTGGCGGTGGTGGAGTCGGCAGTGCCCGGGCCGGCGTCGGTGGTGGAGCCGGCAGTGCCCGGGCTGGTGGCGGTGGTGGAATCTTCCGCGCCCGGGCCGGTGGCGGTGGTGGAGCCGGCAGTGCCCGAGCCGGTGGCGGTGGTGGAATCGGCAGTGCCCGGGCCGGTGGCGGTGGTGGAATCTCCAGCGGCAGAGCGGGCTTCGGTGGCAGCGTCCACATCCGGAGGACGCGGCGTTGCGCAAGTCCTGCGTCGCCACCGCGCAGGCCGCCGGTGTGCCCGACGGTCGGCGACTCCGGCGCACCGTGACGCGCGGCGATGGTTGTCCGTGGTCCGGGGGGCGGCAGGCGGGCGTGCACCGCCGGCGTGCACCGGTGTGTTGTAACCGCCTGCAGCCCGCCCGGCGGGAGTCTGCCGGGTGTCGGTCAAACGTGGCCCGGCCCAGCTCCATGGTGCGCGTCGACGCGGCGGCAGGAACCCTTGGGGTGGCAGACGGCGGCTGAGCAATTGCCAAGACCTGTGGGTTGTACGCGGTCATCGGTGCTCGGCTGCTGCCTAGTCGTGGTAACCGGGCCGGGCAAGCAGGACGCTTGCGAAGAAGCGGCCGTCCTCGTCGTCTGGTGTTTCGAGCGTGGTTGGCCGCCGGAAGGTCAGGAGCAGGTCGGGTGCGGTGAACACGTGTCCGTCGTGTTCTTCGTGGACGGTGGTGCGGCGCCGCAGCTGCGTGACGAGGTCGGCTGCGGGGGTGGTGAACACGTCGAGCTCGTTGTAGGTGACCGCGTCGCCGGTGTTGTCGCCTGGGCGGCCGAGTTCGATGGCCTCGACGCGGTCGTGGGCGTCGAAGTACACGCCGATGAACAGGCCCGACGGCCGGTCAACGCCCCAACCGGGACGGCTGCCGGTGGCCCTGCAGAGAACCAGCGGGGTGCCGAGTTGCCGGAGCGTGTCCACAGTGTCCTGTCCGGTGGCGCCGATGCGCAGCGGCCCGGCAAGGTCCGGTGGGCGCAGCACGATGATCACGCTGCCTCCTGCGGGACTCGCCCAGCGTGCTTGCTGCGTTCGAAGCGGGCGCGGGCCGAGGTGGCGAGGTGGGGCGCGTCGACCGCACGCCACCGGGCCTGCGCGGCCTCGATGAGTTTGGCCACCGTGGCCAGCCCGGCGGTCAGCCGCGCGACCACGACTGCGGACAGCCCTGACCCGGTGCTCAGAAAGCCCTTTAGCGCCGCCACGAAGTCCTGCGAGGACAGGCCGTGGAGGTACCGCGGCGGCAACACCTCGGTGATCTCTGAGGACATGCGGCACCACGCCGGCAGGACCGCGGAGGAGAACGGCCGCTGCTCGCTGGTGGCCTCGTCGACGCGCCTGGCATTGACCCGCCGGGCGACCACCTCCACCGCGCCGGCCGGCATCCGCCGCGCGCCGTCGTGCACGATCTCATCGATCAACGACCCGCCGGTCGTCGCGGCCGGCGTCGACGACTGCGCTACGGCCGCCACCGACACCGCCTCATCTGGGGTCGCTGGCGTCAACGCGCGCCCCCTTTCCAAGCCCGTCCACGGATTTCAAGCATTGCGCGCGGCGCGGTTGCTGCGATCCGCCGGCCGGGCAGGAATGAGGCCGCGGCGGGGTGTACGGGGCGCTTGTCGCATCGGGTGGCCATGGTACGGCTGCGTTCGAGCTGGTTGCTGCCGAGCCGGCGCAGGTGCCGAGGCTCAGGGCAGGCGGTTGCGGGCCCGGTCGGCTGTGCGGCTGAAAGGTGTCCCGGTATGTGGGCACTGTGCCGTGGAGGGCAACAGGAGCTGTCTGGACGGTTGACAACTGGGGGTGGGGCTGCCTTCATAGACGTTACCACCGAAGAAACATCGTTCCACTCTGCGAAACGGCGGCCGAGATGCGGTGGGGCGGTTCGCCGGAGCAAGCACCAGAGAGGAAGCGGCGATTCGATGAACAAACCCTCCAGGGTGGCGGCCGGGGCCATTGGCCTCACCGCTGCCATCGCGCTCGGCGGCACCGCGGCCGAGGCGTACGGGCCCGCGGCGAACTCGCTGGGCTGCCGGCTGTACTTCAGCGACGCCGGCACCGGCACGTCGCCCACGACGTGGAGCGACACGTTCGGGCTCACCCAGACGCCGGCCACGCCGTCGCCCGGGCAGACCGTCACCGTCACCCTCACGGCGGCCGCCGGACCCAACAACGGTCCGGTGCCGCTGAACGCGGGTGACGTGCCGGTCATCATCACGTTGGCGCTCGGCGGGTCCCAGTCGGGCACCGTCACGCTCAACATGGCCACCTACCCGACCGCCGCGGCGGCCGCTGGTGCGCCGCTCGGCCCCGTCACCGCGACCGGCACGTACGTGGCCGGGGCGGCCGGGGCAGCCTCCCTCACCGTCACGCAGGCCGTGTTCAACAACGCGACCGCGAAGACGTACTGCTCGGGCCCGGGCGACCGGGACCACAAGGCCGCCCCGGCGGCGAGCACGATCGTCGAGAACTTCAGCGTGTTCGGCGGAGGCACCAGCGTCACCTCGGTCACCGGGCAGAACGTCACCAGCGCGGCCCGGGCGGGGAACACCATCAACTTCTCCGTGACCGGGTTGGCGCCCAGCGCGACCCTCACCGCGTCGCTGAAGAACGCGGGCGGCGGTGGCACCGCTGAGGGCAGCGGCGCCGGCACCACCGACGCAACGGGTGCGGGCACCGGGACGCTCGTCGTCCCGGCCGGCGCCACGACCGGGGCGCGGACGCTGTCCGTGTCCGACGGCACCAACACCGTCACCACGCCGATCACCATCCTCGGCGCACCGGCCATCTCCATCACCCCCGGTGGCGGCGGCGCGGGCACGGCGGTGGCGGTGACGGGTACCAACTGGAACCCGGGCAGCTCCGTCACCATCCGGGGCTACCAGGCCGGGGCACCTCCGCCGCCACCCACCGCAGACGCGGCGATCACGGCGACGGCGGGCGCGACCGGCGCGATCAGCGGCTCGTTCACGGTGAACGACCCGGCCACCGCCTACATCGGCGCGACGTCGGGCACCGGGCCGGGCACCCTGTTCGCGGTCGCCACCTGGGCGGCCTCGGCCGACTCCTGCGTGGCGAAGGCCGGCCTGGCCACCACCGGCTCCTGCAACCTCACCTACAACCTGTCCCAGACGGTCACGGCGGGCAATCTCGCGATGTCCCGCACGACCGGCTCGGGCAACGTCACGCTGAGCGGCGTCACGCTCAACGGCACGGTCCAGCACGGCACCGGCGCGCTGGCGCCGATCACCGTGACGGACTTCCGGGGCAGCACCTTCGGCTGGAGCCTGGTCGGTGCGGTCACCGACTTCACCGGTACGCCGGGCGGCACCATCGCGAAGGCCAACCTCACCTGGATCCCGACGTGCGTGGCCGCCGCAGGCTCGACCAACGCGGTGACCGCCACGGCCGGCTCCGCGGGTGCGGTGGACGGCTCGACCCTGTGCTCGGCCCCGGCCAATGCGGCCGGCACGGGCGGCGGCTTCGACGCCGGTGCCGCGCTCGACCTGCAGATCCCGGCCAACCAGCTGGCCGGCAGCTACACCGCGACGCTCACGATCACGCTGAGCTAGCAGGGGGTGGGGGCTCGCCGTGGCGGGCCCCCACCGTCACGAAACGCAGGAGGATGCATGCGGACGAAGGTCATCGCGATCGCCGTCGCGATCGTCATCGCGGTCGCCGTGGCGCCGGTGAACGCGTACGCGGCCGACAACGGCGAGTGGTCGGTGAACCCGACGCCCCCGGCGCAGCCGGGTCCCGCGCCGCGCCTCTACTTCTTCCTCGAGTCGCCGCCCGGCACCTCGGTGCAGGACTCGGTCCGCGTGACCAACCTCGCCGACCAGCCGCGCACGTTCCGGCTGTACGGCGCCGACGCGTACAACACCCCGCGCGACGGCGGGTTCGGCCTGCGTACCCAGGAAGCCACCCACGTCGACGTCGGCGCCTGGACGCGGGTCGGCGCGGCGACGGTGACGGTGCCCGCGAAGTCGCAGGCGGACATCCCGTTCGTCATCACCGTGCCGGCCAACGCCACCCCCGGCGACCACGTCGGCGGGGTCGTCGCCATGGAGGAGCAGCCCGGCGCCACCACGAGACAGGGCGGCGTCGACGTCACCGTCCGCCGGGCCGTGGCCGCCCGGATCTACCTGCGGGTCAGCGGCCCCGCCGTACCCGGCCTGCGCATCGACAATGTCCAGACCCGCCACGACACCGCCTGGCTGCCGTCCACTGTGGACGGCGGGTACACCTACGACGTGGTCAACACCGGCAACCTGCACCTGCCGCCACAGCTGTCGGTGCGGGTCACCGGCCTGTTCGGCCACCGGATCACCCGGCACGGCGACGTCCCGCGGATCGACCTGCTGCCGGGCGCGCAGACCCGCCTCGCCGGCACGGTCAGCGGCATCTGGCCGTTCGACGTGGTGACCACCTCGGTCACCGTCACCGCCGACGGCGGCGTCTCCGCCCGCGCCGAGGACACCACCGTGGTCGTGTCGTGGCCGACCCTCGCCGTCGTGTTCGCGGCGCTGGCGTGGCTGTTCTGGTACCGCCGGCGCCGCGCCACCGCCATCACCCCGAAGCCGCGCCGAAGGCTCCCCGAACCGGTGACGGTGCGATGAGGCGGACCCTCACCGTCCTGTGTGGACTGTTGCTGCTGGCCGGGCTGCCGGCGGCACCGGCGCGCGCCGACGGGCTGACCGCGAGCCTCGGCGCGCCGTCGGCGGCGCCGGGCACGACGCTGCGCGTCACCGGCGCCGGCTGGCCCGCCGGGCAGCTGCTGCAGCTGGTCACCTGCGGCGAGCTGGCGATGACCGGATCCGGCGCCTGCGACATGCGCGCGGCCCTGGCGACCCCGGCGAGGGCCGACGGCACGTTCAGCGTGGACCTGCGCGTCGGCGACCCGCCCCGGCCCTGCCCGTGCGTCGTGCACGTCGCGCTCGTCGGCACCGGCGCCAGCGGCCACGTCGACGTGCCGCTCGACATCCCCGGCCACGCCACCGGCCCCGCGCCCACCGCCGCGAGCACCGTCGCCCGGCTCGACGTGGTCAGGATCCGCCTGGCCGGGCGCCCGTCGTGGACGGAGTGGTTCGGCGCCCGCGCCGAGCGCACCCTGGTCTACGAGGTCCGCAACCCGGGCGCGCAGAGCCTGCGGGAGCTGCCGCTCAACGTGCGCGTCGGCAAGGGCGGCGGCGACCCGACGGCCGCACCGCGCTCGGGCGAGATCCGGCCCGGCGAGACCCGCGAGTACCGGGTGCCGGTCACGATCCCGCTCGCCGCGTTCGGCCGGTACCAGGTCCGCGCCGACATCGCCGGGCTCGGCGCGGCCTCCGTCGGCCACGACGCCTACCCGTGGGGGCTGCTGGCGCTCAACGCGTTCGGCATCGCCCTCATCGTCGTCGGGATCCGCCGCCGGCTGCGGTCCCGGCGCGCGCGGGAGGGGTTCGCCCTGCCGCAGGGCGCCGACCCGTTGCTGTTGCCGCCGCTGGTACGGGTACCGGCGCTGGGTGCCGTCCTCGTCTTCGACGACGCCCCGGACGCCAGGCGGCTGCGCCGGCGGGCGACGGCCCAGATCAGCGCCGCCACGCTGCGCACGCTTATCGGCGAGCCGGACGGCGACGGCGGCACCGCGGTCGTCGACCTCGCCGCCCTCGACGCCGTCCTCACCGGCGACCAGGCCGCCCCGCGCCGCCGGGCGGGGTCGACGCCCGCCGACGCGCCCGCCGACGGGACCGCGCCGGGCGAGGCGACCGGCGCCGGCGCGCCGGCCGGGCGGGCGGCCGCCGTCGTCGACCTCGGCGAGCTGGACGCCTACCTCGCCGGGCACGCGGACGCCGACGACTGGCGGGCCGCGCTCCAGCGACCACCACGGAAAGGCCGGCCCGGCCGGCGGAAGGGGAGACCCGGTGCGGGTGCATGACTGGACCGGACGGCAGCTCGACCGGTCGCTGGTGGTGCGGGCGGCCGCCGCGGCGGTGGCGGCCGCAGTGGCGTTCGCCGGCTGCTCGTCGGTGATGCCCGGCGCCCTCGACGGCGCGGGCGGCGCCGCGGCCCCGCGCACCGGCGTCGGGCCCGGCGTCACCGCCGACAGCGTGAAGGTCGTGTTCGTCGGCGTCGACCTGCGGGCCACCGCCAGCGTGACCGGCTTCAAGACCGCCGACGCCGGCGACCAGGCCCGCCAGATGAAGGCCCTCGAGACGTACGTCAACGCCAACGGCGGCATCGCCGGGCGCAAGCTCGTCGCGGTCTACCGCAACTACGAGGCCTCCGACGACTCGCCCGCCGCCGAGGAGCGGCTGTGCAACCAGATCACCCAGGACGACAAGGCGTTCGCGGTCGTGCTCACCGGCCAGTACCAGAGCAACGCCCGCCCCTGCTACGCGTCCCGGCGCACGCTGGTGCTGGACGCGACCCTCGTCGCCAACGACCAGACCACGTTCACCAAGCTGGCACCGTACCTGTGGTCGCCCAGCTATCCCGACTACGACGAGTTCGTCCGGGCGTTCCTCAGCAGCCTCGAGGAGCAGGGCTACTTCACCGGCGCGGCCAAGGCCGGGGTCGTCGCCGCGGACACGCCCACCAACCGCGGCGTGTACGAGCGGCTCGCCGTACCGCAGCTGCAACGGCTGGCCGTCACGCCCACGGTGGCCTGGATCGACACCACCGACCTCGGCACCCTCAACGCCGGACTGAACCAGGCCGCGGTCGACTTCCGGGCCAAGGGCGTCGAGCGGGTGTTCTTCCTCGGCGGTGCGCGGATGGCGCCGTTCTTCCTCACCGTGGCCGCCGCGCAGAGCTTCACCGCCCGGTACGCGGTGTCCAGTTACGACAACCCCAGCTTCCTGGTGAACAACCCCGCCACCATCCCGCGGGACGGGCTGCAGGGCGCGGTCGGCATCGGGTTCAGCCCCAGCCAGGACGTCCCCGACAGCGGGTACCCGTTCCCCGGCACCGACGCCGAACGCGCCTGCCTGGCCATCTTCGCCGCCGAGGGCCAGACGTTCGCGACCCGGGAGAACGCCCGCGCCGCGTTCCCGTACTGCGACGCGGCGCTGCTGCTGCAGGCCGGCGCCCGCAACCTCGGCGCCGACCTCAACGCGGCCGCGTGGGCGGAGGAGGTCCGGGCGCTCGGCACCCAGTTCCGCCCCGCGACGGGCTTCGCCGGGCTGCTCGGCCCCGGCCGGTTCTCCGCCGCCAACGGCTACCGCGCGATGGCCTACGACGGCGGCTGCGGCTGCTTCGCCTACCACGGCGAGGAGGTGCCCTTTGCCGCCCGCTGACGCCCTCATGTGCGCCGGCGTCGACGCCGCCTACGGCCCGGTCCAGGTGCTGTACGGCGTCGATGTGCGCGTCGCCGACGGCGAGATGGTCGGCCTGTGCGGCCCGAACGGGGTCGGCAAGACCACGCTCGTGCGGGTCCTGTCGGGCCTGCAACGCCCCGGCGCCGGGCGGGTGCTGCTCGCCGGCCGGGACATCACCGCCGTGCCCGCCGCCCGCCGGGTCCGCCTCGGCATGTCCACCGTGGTCGGCCAGCAGGCGTTCGGCTCGCTCACCGTCACCGAGAACCTGCGCATGTACGGGTACACGGTCAGCCGCCGCGACGGGCGCCTGCGCCGGGCGGTCGACGGCGCGTTCGCGGTGTTCCCCCGCCTGTACGAGCGGCGCGACCAGCCCGCCTCGACCCTGTCCGGCGGCGAGCGGCAGATGCTGGTCCTCGCCAAGACGCTCATCCAGCGGCCGCGGGTGCTGCTCGTCGACGAGTTCTCCCTCGGCCTCGCCCCGGTCGTCGTCGGCGGCCTGCTCGAAATGGTCCGCCGGCTCAACCGGCTCGGCACCGCCCTGCTGGTGGTCGAGCAGTCCGTCAACGTCGCGCTGTCCCTCGTGGACCGGGCGTACTTCATGGAGAAGGGCACGATCGTCGCCGAGCACACCGCCGCGCACCTCGCGCAGCAGCCGGAGCTCGTCCAGTCGCTGATGCTCGGCGGGCACGCATGAGCGGCCCGCAGCGCAGCGGAGGGCTGCGAATCAGCAGCTCAGGGTGGAGCTCAGGCCGACGCCGGAGCGCAGCGGAGGCGGCGGCATGAGCCTGTTGATCGGGGACATCGTCACCCTCGCCGCGTTGACCGTCCCGCGGCAGACGGCCGCCACCCTCGGCCCCGGCGCGCTGACGTTCGCGGAGCTGGACGTGGCCGCGAACCGGACCGCGAACGCCCTGGCCGGCCGCGGCATCGGCGCCGGCGACGTCGTGCTGTGGTGCGCCGCGCCGACCCTGCGGTCGCTGGACGTGTTCGTCGCCTGCGCCCGCCTCGGCGCCGTGTTCGCGCCGCTGAACCCCGGGTTGCCGGAGCACGAGCGCGACGCCGTGCGGCGGTACCTCGACCCGAAGCTCGTGCTGTCGGACCAGCCGTGGCGGGAGGCGGCAGTCGTACACCACGACATGCTCGACGACGGCGCCAGGACGTTCGCGCCCAGGCCGGTCGACGACCGCGCCCCGCACATCGTCTACCTCACCAGCGGCAGCACCGGCACCCCGAAGGGCGCGCTGGTCAGCCACCGGGCGAGCTGGCTGCGCTCGGCACCGGGCGGCGGCACGTTCACCAGCGGCCTGCGCGGCCACGGCGGCGTGGTGTGCACGTTCCCGCTATACCACTACGGCGGCTGGCACTACGTGATGGAGGCCTGGCAGCACCGCACCGCCGTGCACCTGGTCCCCCGCGCCGACGCCGGCTCCGTGATCGACGTGGTCGAGCGGCGCCGCCCTTCGGCGCTGTACTGCATCCCGGCGGTCTGGGAGCGCCTGCTGGACCCCGAGCACCGCGGCGCTGACCTGCGCTCGCTGCTGCACGCCGACACCGGCACCTCCGCCGTCGCCGCCGACCTCGTCGAACGGATCAAGGCCCGGCTCCCCGGCACGACCACGACCATCCTGTACGGCTCCACCGAGGCCGGCCGCATGGCCGCCCTGCACGACTGGGACCTGGCCCGCAAGCCCGGAAGCGTCGGGCGGCCCGCGACCCCGAACGCGCTGTGGCTGGCCGCCGACGGCGAGGTCTGCGTCGCGGGCCCCGCCCTCATGAACGGCTACCTCGGCGCCGCCCCGCTCACCGGCGAGTACCGCTCCGGCGACGTCGGCCACCTCGACGAGGAGGGCTACCTGTTCCTGACCGGCCGCACCCGTGAGGTCATCCGCACCGGCGGCGAGTCCGTCGGCCCCGCCGAGGTCGAGCACGCCCTGCGCGACCTGCCAGGCGTGCTGGACGTCGCGGTCGTCGGCCTGCCCGACCCCACCTGGGGCGAGGTCGTGTGCGCCGTGTTCGTCGTGCCCGAGGGCATGCTGCCGCCGACGGTGGCGCAGGTCCGCTCGCACGTCGAGGGCCGGCTGGCCGGGTTCAAGGTGCCCCGGCGGGTCGCGACGGCGGCGGCGATCCCGCGGACCCCGGCGACGGGCCAGATCCAGCGCACCCGCCTGCGCGAGCTGCTCACGGCCCCGCCGGCGCCGCGCTGAGCGCGAGTCACCGGCGGGGGCGGCAGCGGCCGGGTCAGATCGGGTGCGGGTCCAGGACCCGGTGCAGGAACCGGCCCTCCTGCAGTGCCTTGACCGCCGGGTGCGCCTCGCCGAGGGCGGCGGCGAGGTCGGCGAGGACCTGCGGGTCGGCGACCCGGGGTCCGGGGCCGGTGGGCGGCTCCATCATCGTGGCGTTCGCGCGGGCCCGCAGGGCGTCGGGGTGTTCGGCGCCGAGCACCTGCGCGGTCAGGGCCGCGACCGGACCGGCGATCGCCACCGCCTCCTCGGCGCGGCCGTGCTCGTGCAGAATGACCGCCCGGTTCATCTGGGCCGCGAGCAGGAACGGGTGCCGGTCGTGCAGGGCTTCGGTGAGCCCGGCGCAGGCCTTCTCCGCGGCCTGCAGGGCGGCGTCGAGGTCGCCGCGGGCCCGCTTGATCGCGGACAGGTTGTTGTCGCAGACCAGGGTGTGCGGATGCGTGGGGCCGAGCAGCCGGGCGTATGCGGTGCGCACCGCCTCGGTCTCGGACCGCGCATCGTCGATCCTCTGCACCGACAGCAGGTTGGTCGCGCGGCTGAGCCGGCAGGCGAGGGTCTCCGGATGATCGGCGCCGAACTGCCGGTCCAGCATCCGGTAGCACTCGTCGAGGATCGGCTGGGCCTCGCCGGCCCGTCCGGCGCTGCGGATCGACACGGCCAGGTTGACCCGGGCGCCGAGGGTCCACACCGCGTCCGCGCCACGGATGTCGGTGTAGCCCGCCACGACCTCGTTGAGCAGCGCGATGGACCGCTCGTAGTCGCCGAGCTCGCGCAGGTCCCGGGCGAGGGAGCCCTGCGAGAACAGGGTGAAGAAGGTGCGCCGGCCCAGGACCCGCTCGCGGTGCTGGATCACCAGCTCGTCCTGCTCGCGGGCCAGGTCGAAGTGCCCGGCGAGGCGCAGCGACGAGGCCAGGTTGTGCTGCGCGGCCAGGGTCCGCGGGTACTCCTCGCCGTACTCCTGCGACCAGGTCGCGTACGTCGTGCGGTCGCGCTCCATGGCCTGCCCGTAGTGGCCGAGGGCGCGCAGGTCGGCGCCGAGGCCGCCGGCCGTCATCAGGGTGTCGGACACGGTCTCGCCGAGCAGCTCGGTCTGCTGGCGCAGCGTCTCGGCGTCCAGGGCGAGCGACTCCTGGACCCGGCCGAGCTCGCGCAGCGCGTTGGCGTGGTTGAACTGCGCCCGCAGCAGCGGCACCAGGATCCGCTCCCGGGCCGCCGGGTCCGTGGTGGCCTCCAGCCGGGCCCGCCACGCCGCCTCGATCCGCTCGGCCAGGGCGTGGCTCTGCTGGACGGAGCCGCGGATCCACACGTACCGGATGCGGTCGACCATCAGCTCCAGCACGGCCGGCTCGTCGGAGGCCAGCGCGATCTCGAACAGCGACTGGGTCCGCGACTCCGCCAGGTGCGGCCAGAGCATCCGGTACCGGTCCCAGGTGGTCGCGTTGTCCACGTCGTCCTCGGGCCGCACGGCGACGAACACCCGCAGCACGTCGCGTTGGGTCTCCTCGACCCGCTCCGGCGACATCCGGCCGCGCACGACGCTCTGCAGGATGCGGTGCACCTGGATGCGGCGGGCGCCGTTGTCGAGCTTGAGCAGGGCCAGCTTGTTGAGCTGCTGGATGAGCTTGGCGGCGCTGGGGCGGCGCAGCAGGGTCGCGTCGGTGCGCCGCAGCAGGTCCAGCATCGCGTTGTTGTTCAGCAGGTCCAGGGCGATGTCGGGGGCGAGCACGGAGCAGATCTCCAGCAGCCGGTAGGCGGCGGGTGACTCCTCCTCCAGCTGGTTGAGCGACACGTCCCACACCGCGTTGACCGTGGCGTCGGTCTCGCCGGCGGCGATCTGGTCGCGGTACTGCGCCGGGGTGGTGCCGCTGGAGGCCAGCAGCGCGCCGCCGACCGCGACCGCGATCGGCAGGTCGCCGAGCAGCTCGGCGATCTGGCCGGCCTCCACGTCGGAGATGGTCTTGACGCGGCGGCGCAGGTGCGCCTTGCTCTCCTCCCGGGTGAACACGTCCACGGCGATCGACTCGGCGCTGTCGCCCCACGTCTGGTTGCGGGTCGTGGCGATCACGTGGCCGTGGCCGCCGGAGGGCAGGAAGCTCGCGATGTCGGCGAACTCGTCGACGTTGTCGAAGACGATCAGCCAGCGGGCGTACTCGGTGGTGCGGCTCAGCGCCTCCTGCACGGCGCGGTTGCTCAGCGGCACGTTCTGCTGGCGGGGCAGGCCCATGCGCTCGCCGAGGTCGGCGAAGGCGGTGTCGATGAGGACCTTGGGCTCGGCGTTGATCCAGTAGACGAGGTCGTAGGCGGGGCCGAAGCGGTGCACGTACTCCAGCGCGACCTGGGTCTTGCCGACGCCGCCGAGCCCGTACAGCGCGGCGAGGGCCGGTGCGCCGGGGCGGGACTGGCGCAGCGCGGCGCGCAGGGCGTTGAGCGTCGCGTCGCGGCCGGTGAACTGGACGTTGGGCACCGGCGCGTTGGTGACGTCCGGCCCGCGGCCCGGGTAGCGGCCGGCGATGGCGTCGGGGTTGGCGGCGGCGTCCAGGGCGGGCCGGCCCAGCAGGGCGGTGATCTTCGCGATGGCGTCCCTGGCCGGCAGCCCGGACAGGAACACCGAGGATTCGGCGGCGATGCCGGGCAGCGGCGGGGTCTCGTCGATGTAGACGGCGAGCGAGCCCTCGCCCAGCGGCAACCCGGCCTCGACGTACGACGACGACGCGATGACCAGGGAGCGTGGCGGGTGGCCGGGCCGCTCCGCCTGTGCGGGGTCGAGCACGGTGACGCCGATCGCGGCGAGGAGCCGCTCCATCCACTCGTGCCATACCTGGTCCCGTGGGGCGTGCCGCAGCACGACCCCGGCGGTGCGCACGACCTGCTTGCGCTGGAACCGCTCGCGCCACCGCATCCGCAGCGCGTCGTCGAGCTTCGGCATGGAGGTGACCTTGCCGTCGGTGATCGCCGCGGTGATGTTCTCGTACGCGGTCAGCAGCGACGTCTTCGCCCCGCGCTGGTCGCCGAAGGTCGCGAGCGTCTCCTCGTAGGCGTACCAGGCCAGGTAGGGCACCTCGACGTCGAACCAGTAGCGGTCGCGTTCGGCCTCGGTCATGCCGCTGGGCAGCCCGGCGAAGCGCAGCATCGCGTGCGAGCGCCCGGCCTCGGCCTTCTCCTTCTCGGCGGGGTCGACCCGCATCGGCACCGGCAGCACCCGGATCCGCCGGTTCTCGTACTGCCGGCTCACCGCCTGGCCGACCGTCGCGGCACCGTCGATGCCCTGCTCGCTGAAGGTGAAGCAGTCGACGAGGATGTCCGGCAGGTGGATCGTGCAGATGTCGGCGACGTCGCTGAGGCCGGTGCGGCTGTCGATGAGCGTGTAGTCGTAGTTGGCCTTCATGTCGGCGCGCAGCGCGTCGAAGAGCTTGCCGCCGTCGAGCTTGTCGTAGAAGACGTCCCAGTCCAGGGAGCCGACGGTCGGCTTGTAGTCCTGGTTCTGCCGGCCGGCGGACAGGAAGTCGATGCTGCCGCCCGCGGCGAAGTCGTACTCGATCGGGAACGCGAAGCGCTGGGTGTTGGCGAAGTGCCGCTCCCAGCCGTCCGGCAGCTGCCGCGGCTGCTGGGCGTTGATGCCCTTGTTCTCGAAGTCGCGGATCATGTCGATGACGCCGGCGTGCTGGCGGACCGCCGCGGCGTCCAGGAACGGGTTGAAGAACCGGTGCAGGCCGGGTGATTCCAGGTCCCAGTCGGCCACCAGCACCCGCATGCCCCGCTCGGCGAGGATCCAGGCGACGTTGGCCAGGGCCATGGTCCGCCCGGTGCCGCCCTTGAACGAGTAGAAGGTGATCACCTGGCCGTTGCGATCCATGCTCATCGACACGCTCTCAGAAGGTGGGGTCGGACGGCTGGTCGCCGGTGAGCAGGCGCAGCCGCGGCGACGGGATCTGGTGCGAGGGATACATCGGTGCGTTCTTCAGATACTGCCGGCGGGCCTCGCTGATCAGCCGGGGCATGTCCGACACGAACTCGGCCAGGCCGCGCAGCTGCCTCGCCGGCGGGCGATCCATCTGCTGCAGCATATCTTCCACGCGCCCGGCCAGCCGGGCCCCCTGATCCGCGGTGCGGCGGTCCGCGGCGTCGAACGCGATCACCGGGATCGCCCACGGCGGCAGCCCCCGCAGCACGCCGGCCAGCTCGCGGTCCTGTCCCGCGCCGTCGAGGTACCACGGGTCGATGAGCAGCACGGCCGGGCGGGTGTCCAGCAGGTTGCCGACGGTCGGCACGTCCGTGACGTACGTGGCCAGATTCAGCCGTTCGGCTGACGACGCGACGTACTCCGCCGCCGGGAGCGCGTCCGCGTCGTGGAAGGGACGCCACTGGGTGGCGACGTCGGTGTAGTCCTCGGGGTCCGCGCCGGAGGACACCTCGTCACGCACCGGCGCGGCCACCACGACCACGAACTGCGCCTGGTCCCTGGGGATCGGCTCCGGGGTCGGCGGCGGGGCCGGCGACGGCGGCAGCGGGTGGTGCGTGGCGACGTCGGCGATCTCCACCGCGATGCGGGCCAGGACGTTGCGGTACTCGTCGTGGTACATCGAGAACCGCGACAGGGCGCGCAGTCCGTCCTTCTGGTACGCCTCGATGTCCGGGGCGACGGCGAGCGCCGCGGCGATCTCGCGGCGCTGCTCCCACGGCGGCAGCGGGTCCCACAGCACCGGCTGGATGTGCCGGTGCGCGCCCTGGACCCGTGAGGCCTTGAGCCTGGCCCGGAACGACTCCTGCTCGCTCTGCGTCCACGCGTTCTTGAAGTACGTCGCGGAGTACAGCGGGACGAACACGTGCGCCGTGCTGAGCGCCAGCGTGCGGGCCTCGTTCCAGTCGGTGCCCGGCGGCAGCTCCGTGTCCAGGAAGCCGACCCGATGCTCGGGCCCGGCGCCGACGAGCGGCCGCAGCTGCTCGGACAGGTCGCCGAAGAACTTCTGCACCTCCAGGTCGGGGTCGGTGGCGAGCCCCTGCAGCAGTGACAGGTGCGCGTAGCTGAGGAAGAAGTACGTCTGCCCGGCGGGTTGCCCCGTGGCGCCGGCCTGGTGCGCGGGATGCACGGCCCCTCCTTACCTGAAGGTCCGGGAGATGCTTTTGGTGTCCGGCAGGACGCGCCGCTCCACCTGGTTCTTCCAGCAAAGGTCGCGGATCTGCTGGGCGAGGCGCAGGATGATGCCGTCGGTGCCGTCCGCGCCGAGGGTGAGCAGGCCGTAGAGCCCTTCGTCGGCGTACTGCTGGGCGAGGTCCTCGTCGGGCAGCCGCTGCGGCGTGAACCGCTGGATCTTGTTGATGGCCGCCGGCACCGTGCCGGACTGCGACGGCAGCCACACGACCGGGATCACCGACGTCTCGTGATAGTCGGGTGCGCCTTCGCGCCGGTGGACCGGCCGCTCGGTGAACGCGTTCCATTCCAGGGCGCAGTATTCGCTCTTCATGTACGCCGGGGACAGCAGCGCGACGAACACCTGGCAGGTGCCGACCGCGTGCAGCAGCTCCGGGCGCCACTCCTCACCGCCGGCCATGGCCAGGTCCATGAACCCCGGGTCCGCACCGGTCTCGCGGTAGACGAGGTTGTTCACGTGGATGGACAGGTCCGTGAACAGCTGCTTGACCCGCAGGTTCGGATCCTGCTGCGCGATCGGTCCCCGCCGCAGCCGGGTCATCCGCGCGTAGCTGAGGAAGAACAGGGGCGCGGTCGCATCCAGGTCCGGCTCGACCTCGGGCACGCGTCGCTCCTGTTCGTCATCGGTTGGTGGATCCAGAGAAGCACAGGGATCGACGCGCCGCCATCCCGCTTCGGTCGGCGATCGGCGGTCCGTCCAGCCGAACGCGCCGGTGATCACGGGTCCGGGGCGGGCCAGCCGTCCACGGCCGCCTGCATCCCGGCGACGAACCGCGTGCCCGCCCCGGTCAGCGCCGAGGTCCGCAGCAGGGCGTCGGCCGCCGCCGACACCCAGGCCCGGTACCGGCGGTAGTTGCCGGCCGCCGCGGCGCCGGAGCGGCGGCGCCACAGGTCCGCGACCGCGAGGTGCGCGTACAGCCCCTGCAGGGCGGCGTCCACCGGCCGCTCGTCCTCGCGCCACGGGACGGTGACGGTGGTGAGGTTGTCGGGTTCGGTGAGGTCGCACAGGTCCAGCAGCGCACCGAGCTTGACGTGCTGCAGCTCGTGGACGAGCAGCACGGCGGTCGCGGCGCCGTCGGCCGCCGCGAGCCCGACGGCGGCGAACGCCTCGCGCTGCGTGGCGCTACGGTGCTCGCCGGCGGGGTCGTCGCGCAGCGGGACGACGGTGTGCACCGCGCCGCGCAGGGCCGGCAGGTAGTCCGGCGCCTCCCGGGTCAGGACGGTCCACGCCCCGCGGAGCCGGTCGTCCCACGCCCGGGCCGCCTCGTCGCCGAGCCGGTCGGCGACCGGCCAGTCCTGGCAGTCGCGGAGCGCGTCGAGGTCGTCGAGCAGCACCGGCCATTCGTCGGGCCCGGCATGCCGGACCGGCAACCAGCCGGGCTGCTCCCCGGGCCGGCCGCGGTGCACGGCGACCGCCGGCGAGCCCGGTGCGGTGACGGTGAAGCCGTCCGGGGTGACGCGCAGCGTGGCGCCGCCGGCCGCCGGCCCGGTCACGGCGCTGCCGAGGCCCGGCAGGTGGACCCGGCCGTCGCGGACCGGCACCCACAGCTCGGCGGTCACGCCGGCGTGCACGGCGGCCGCGCCGGTGAGGGCCGCGAGGTAGCCGAGGTCGGCGTGCGCGCCGGCGTCCGGCAGGCACGACAGCAGCCAGGGCCGCAGCCACGGCTGCCGCAGCACCTGGGCGAACGCGTCCGGCGCCGTCTCGCCGAGCTCGTTGAGCAGCTGCCACGCCTCGGCGAGCGGCGCCGGCAGCGGCAGCGACCCCACGACGTCCAGCAGCAGCGCCTTGGCGTACAGCTGGCCCTGCTCCAGCAGCCACCACGCGGTGTCTGCCGACCCGGGTCCGGCCGCGAGGTCGTCGAGCCGCGCGTCGAGCTCCGGGCCCGGTGCCATGGTCGCGGATCCGGTGCTGACCTCAGGCTCGCCTCGCATCGATCGGATCAGCTCCTCCAGGTCGGCGCAGTACACGGACGGATTGTCGAACCCGCTGCCGGTGCGGTACCGGTGGGCGCGCAGCCCGCCGCCGCACTGGCGCACCACCGGGCAGGCTCTGCAGGTCGCGCACAGCTCGGCGGCGCCGTCGCGCCGGGCGGCGATGTCGGGGTGCGCCGCCACCTCGTCCAGCGAGTGCGTCCACACCGACATGCCGGTGCCGGCGGCGCCGTGGAAGGCGGTCTTGAGCGAGTCGGCCTGCTCCCACGCGCCATCGGTCTCGATGACCACGAGCGCGACCGGGTCCAGGCCGACGGACTCGGTCTGGCTCGGCCCGCCGACGGCCGTGGAGCGCAGCGAGTCGAACAGCCGCACCGGGACCGGCCGGCCGTCCTGCAGCCAGCGGCGGTAGATGCGCAGCAGCCAGCGGGCGTACGGGGTGCGGTCGTCCACTGTGGACATGGGCCGGGGCGGCGGGTCGTCCCAGGTGGCGTGCGGCAGGAGGAAGTCGATGCGGGGCGGGCGCTCGGCCAGCAGCGCGGTGTAGACCCGGATGGGGTCGTTGGCGACGTCGACGGTGCACAGGATGCCGCCGTACGCCGGCCGGAACTCGGGCCTGCGCAACAGTTCCAGGGCTCGCAGGACGGCGGCGTGGCTGCTGGCGCCGGTGCCGAACCGGCGGTGGCGGTCGTTGGCCTCGGCGTCGCCGTCCAAGGAGATGCCGACCCGCACCCGGTGCCGCACGAAGATGCCGCACAGCTCCTCGGTCAGCTGCACGCCGTTGGACTGCAGCACCAGATCGAGCGCGGCCGCCGGGCTGACCGTCGCCCGCAGGTCGGTGAGCAGCGCGTCGAGGCGGCGCGGGCCGAGCAGCAGCGGCTCGCCGCCGTGCAGCACGACCCGGACCCGGTGCAGCCGGTGGGCCCGGGCGTGCTCGGCGATGCGTTCGGCGACCCGGTGCGCGACCGCCGGATCGATGACCTTCGGCCGGTCGATCCACGTCTGGTCCCGGTGGACGTACACGTAGCAGTGGTCGCAGCGAAGATCACATCGGCTGTGCACCTTGAGCACATATTCGGTGATCGCGTCGGCCTGCGGCATACCGCGGCGGGTGGTTAGCTGCCGGAGTTGAACTTCGCGACGGGCACCGTGGTCCGCCGCCGGTGCAGTTCCTTGATCCGGCCGGCGGCCGCCTGCACACGGTCGGGCGCGAGCCGGGACAGCGGCGTCTCCCGGAGGCCGACGAGCGCCGCGACATCCTCACGGGTGGCGGCGGTCGGCGTTTTCAACTCGGTTTCGGCTTGCTGCATGTGGTCCCCCCAGGCCCGGCGCACAGACGCCGATACTCATAGACGTGCATGACTATGATATCAACGCCGGTCGTTCTAGGTAGCATAAGCAGCACGGGCGGTAATGTCACCTTACAAAATCACGGTATTCAGCAAACTTCGATGGGCTCCGGAGTGGCGAGCCAGCGCAGCATCGTCGGCAGGATCTCCACGGCGCTGAAGTGTCCCGCGTCCTCCTGCACCACCGCCTCGGCGAAGGGCATCTGCTTCGCCAGCCACCGCGCGTGCGACGCCGGGGAGAACGCGTCCTTCGCCCCGTGCCACAGCCGGACCGGCAACTTGATCGAGGCCGGGTCGAAGCCCCAGTGCGAGCGGAACGCCAGGTCGTCGTCGATCCAGCCATATGCGCCGGGCCGCACGCCCTCGGCGTAGCTCGCCCTGATCTGGACGCCGATCGCGACGTCGTCGACGACCCGCCGGTCGGCCGGGGTGAGATCGGGCTCGAGGTGGTCCAGCAGGCTCTGCGGGTCGCGGCGGGTGTGCTCGGCCCGCTCGATCAGCGCGTCGTTGAGCGCGGCCGGGTCGGACGAGTGCTCCTCCAGGTTGGACGCGCCCATCCCCCGGTACCAGTCCAGGCCCGCCGAGTTCGGCGGGGCGAGGGTCACCAGCACCCCGACCTTGGTGATCCGGTCGGCGAGCTGGTCCGACGCGGCACAGGCCAGCGCGTGCGGCCCCCCGCCGGACCGGCCGACCACGGCCAGCCTGTCCACGCCGAGC
This sequence comes from Dactylosporangium sp. NPDC050688, assembly GCF_040654515.1. NCBI lineage: Bacteria > Bacillati > Actinomycetota > Actinomycetes > Micromonosporales > Micromonosporaceae > Dactylosporangium > Dactylosporangium sp. NPDC050688. The sequence goes on along the minus strand of NZ_JBFAIC010000013.1, from coordinate 32,751 downwards.
GCGTCCGCGATGGCCTTGACGTCGTCGGCGGCGTCGATGACGCGCCGCTTCGGGTGCCGGTCGGAGCCGCCGTAGCCCGGTCTGTCATAGGTGATCAGCCGGATGCCCATGCGGTAGAGCACGATGGAGCGCGGCTTCGGGCCGGTCCTGCTGCCCGGGGTGCCGTGCATCAACAGGATCGGCACTCCGTCGGGGTCACCGGAGACGTCCACGGCAAGCCCGCGGCCGGCATGGCGCACCGTCATGTGCGGCGCTGGCCCTTCCGGCACCGGACACCCCCTGAATCCCCGCTGCCTGTCGTGTCAAAACGCAAACAGCTTCTCACGATAACGCCAATTGCCCGGCGCGCACCATACATAGACAACGACGGACGTCATGTGATGTATGTCGTCCGTTAGTGCGACACCCGTTCTTTCGCGCGACCGCCCTGCTCACCGGTGCCGCCGTCGCATACTTTCGGACATCACGGTAAAGCCCGCACCGGCGGTGCGGCCTCACCGTGCACAGGTGAGCGAAGCCGCATCATGGCACGGGCCGGTCCGGCGCCACAGCCGGCGGGGTGATACCCGACACCGGGTCCTGGCCGGCCCGGATCCGGTCGTACACCAGATCGAAGGTGAAGCCCGCGGCGAAGCCCACCGGCACCACGAAGAACAGCAGGCGCCGGGCGTCCAGGCGGTCCAGCAGGTCCGGGACGGTCAGCAGCTGGGAGGCGACGTACAGCAGCACCGCGACGGCCCCGGCGCCGAGCCCGAGGACCGCCGCCCGGCCCCACCGCTGCCCGGCGGCGAGCGAGTCGCGGATGACGGCACCGGCCACCGCGGCGAGCAACGGCCCGGCGAGCAGCAGCCCGATCGCCTTCGGCCCGGCCGGGCCTGGCCCACCGGCCAGTGCGAGCGTGGCCAGCGCGCCGACGAGCGCGGCGGCCGCGACCGCCAGGCCCACCCGGGCCGCGCGGGCGCGGTGCGTGACGGCGCGCAGCTCCTGCTCCCGCTCCTGCCGGCGCCGGTCGATCTCCCGGCGCAGGTAGCCGGCCATCCGGGCGGCGGAGTCGTCGGTCCAGGCGGCACCCAGCATCGCGATGTCGTCGTCGCCGACGCCGTGCCGGTCCCGGTCGAGGTTGACCCATACCTGCTCCGCGCCGCCGCCGAACGCGGCGAGCGGCAGCACCGGCAGGCCCTGCGAGATCGCGACGATGCCGGCGATGCGCGTCGAGCGCCCGCCGCCGACGAGCACGACGGCGTCGGCCGACAGCACCGAGCGGTAGTACGCCACCTCCCACTCGACGCTGGTGTCCTGCAGCACCTGCAGCTCCACCGCCGTGTTCCGGGGCGAGTTGAGCACGAACTCCTGGTGCCGGGCCGGGCGCGCGACGATCCGCCCCGGGGTCCCGGGCGACGCGGCGGCCACGTAGCCGGCGACGAACAGCGCCTCCGCGTACTGCGGCTCGCTGGAGAACACGAGCAGGTCGAACCCGTTGCGCAGCAGCTCGCCGCCGACCTGCTCGCAGGCGGACCGGGCCACCGCCGGGTCACCGCGCAGCGGCAGCTCGTCCTCCCGCGACGCATCGAGTCTTCCGACCACCGCGATCAGTGGCCTGCGTGTCGGTCCGACCATGTCCCAACCTGTGTCGACGGGTGCTGCGGCGCGTCCGGCGACAGTATGCACCGGCGGGCCGCGTCCGCTCTGCGGGCGTTCGGCCGCAACCGGCGGACTGATCGTCGTATTGACCTTCGCCGTGGCGCCGCCCGGGCGGCATCACCTTACGTCGGGACGCCGGACCTGTCGAACGACGCCGGCGCTCAGTTGCGCAGGCGCTGGCGGAGCTGGGCCTTGGCGATCTTGCCGCCCGAGCCGCGGGGCAGGTCGTCCACGACCTCGAGGCGCTCCGGCCAGTTGTCGCGGGACACCCCGCGGGCGTCCAGGTGCTTGCGCAGCCCGTCGAGGTCCAGCGTCGCGGCCTCGCGCAGCACCACGAAGGCGCACACCCGCTCGCCGAACGTCGGGTCCGGCATCGCCACCGCGGCGACCATGGCGACGGACGGGTGGGAGCCGACGTGGTCCTCGACGGCGGCGGCGCTGATGTTCTTGCCGCCGCGGATGATGAAGTCGGACTTGCGGTCCACGACCCGCAGGTAGCCGTCGGCGTCAATGGTGCAGATGTCGCCGGTGAGCATCCAGCCGTCCGGGGTGAAGAGGGCCTCGTTGGCGGCGGGGTCGGCGAAGTAGCCCAGGCAGGTGGCGGGGCCGGCGCAGGCGGCCTGGCCGGGGCCGCCGGCGGCGGTGACGTCGGTGCCGTCCTCGGCGAACAGCCGCACCCGCATCGCGTCGATCACCTTGCCGGCGGTGCGCAGCCGCTGGTCGGTGGTGTCGGTGACCGAGGTGCGCGACAGGGCGCCGGTCTCGTTGGAGCCGAAGAACTGCAGGACCCTGGCGCCGGTGCGGCGCTCGAACTCGGCGGCCCGCTCGAACGGCACCGCCTCCCCGCCGGTGAACATGACCCGCAGCGACGACAGGTCCACTGTGGACGCGACCGGCGAGTTGAGCATCATGATGAACTGGGTGCTGACGCAGCACACGACGGTGACCCGTTCGCGTTCGATGAGGCGCAGCGCCTCGTCGGCGTCGAAGCGGGGCATGACGACGGTCGGCACGCCGAGGATCGTCGGGGTGAAGTTGGCGGTCCACTGCGCGAAGCCGTAGGGCGCGGGGATCAGGGTCAGGAACACGTCGTCGGTGCGCAGGTCGCCGCACTCCAGGGCGAGCTCGTGGTAGTAGAACCACCGGTCCTGGTTGTGCACCACGCACTTGGGCATGCCGGTCGTGCCCGACGTCGAGTTGAGCAGGTGGATCTCGCCGCGGCCCAGCTCGTGCGGCCCTTTCGGCGCCACGACGCCGTCCTCGACCGTCTCGATTTCGAGGTGTACGCCGATGCCCAGGCCTTCCACCATCGCGCTGACCGGCTCACCCCGGTGCTCCGGCCGGCTGACGAGGGCGGTGGCGCCGCCGACGGTGAGCAGGTGGCGCACCTCGAGGCGGGCGGCCCGCGGACCGATCGCGACCACGATCATGCCGGCCTTCATCGCGGCGAGGTACACCACGTGCACCTCGACGCCGTCGGGCAGCAGCACGCCGACGCGGGCGCCGCGGGGCAGGCCGGCCTCGGCGAGCCGGCGGGCGAACGCGGTGGAGCGGGCGTCGAACTGTGCCCAGGTGAGCCGGGCGTCGCCGGCCACGAAGGCGATCCCGTCGGGCTGCTGCGCGGCGTGCCGGCGCACCACGTCGGGCAGCGTCTCGCCGTCACGGACGCCGGCGAGGCGGTCGGCGACGTACCGCTCGTGGACGCTGCCGGGCGCCGGCGCGGTGCCGGCGGGGAACAGATCGCGCACGAAGACCCCCAAGACCTCTACCAAACAAGCGCTTGGTTGTGTCATTCTGTTCCTGGCCCTTCGAGCATGTCAAGGTAGGGAGCGTCGCGTGCCGGACCTCTGGACAGCCCCCGCCGGTACCCCGGCCGACCTTCGCGTCCTGGCCCTGCTGCCGATCCCCCCGGACGCCCACGTCGAGCACCTCACCTGGCACGGCGACTCCCCCGGCGGCGGCCCGCTGCGGCTCGTCGAGGCCGACCTCGACCCGGCGGGCCGGGTGGCGACCCTGCGGCTGCTGCAGGGCGACCGGCTCGTCGCGGACCTGCGGGTCCGCCACGGCGCGCCCCGGCACGCGGCGCCGCACCGGCTGCTGCGCACCGCCCTCGGCCCCGGCGCCTCGTACACCCGCACCTTCACGGTGACCGCCGACCTGACCACCGATCACGTCCCGGACGCCGAGCCGGTGCTCAGCACCCCCGCGCTCATCGCCAGCCTGGAGGACACCGCCGCCGACGTGCTGCGGCCGCACTTCGCCCCGGCGACCGCGTCCCTCGGCACCTGGATCGGCGTGCGGCACACCGGCCCCGCGCACGCCGGCGACCGGTACGAGGTGACCGCCGTCCTCGCCGACGTCCGCGGCCGCCGGTACCTCTTCGACGTGCACGCCACCCTCGCCGGCCGCCCCATCGGCGACGGCCAGGTCGCCCAGACCCTGATCAGCCGCTGATCCGGCAGGGGCTCAGCGCCGGGCGGTGCTGAGCCGCAGGCCGGCGGGCACAGCCCACCACTGGTCGGGGCGGTCGACGACCGGGGCGGTGAGGCCGTCCTGCTCGACGCGGGCGAGGCGGAGCAGGAACGCGGCGATGCCCGCGGTGCCCTGCATCCAGGTGGTGCGGGGCGGCAGCAGCGGCGGGTCCTCGCGGTGCTCGATGAACCGCCAGCAGGCGCCGCGCTCGTCGTGCAGCGCACGGTCGGCCAGGGCGCCGGCCATGGTCCGCGCGCCCGCCAGCAACGGCTCCGCGGCCTCCGAAGCGCCGGCCGCAAGCGACCCGTCCGGCGCCGGTCCGCAGGACCAGGCCGCGTCCTGGGCGGCGTCGAGGAGGATGTCGCCGACGCCGGCGGTGCCGCAGCACCGGCCGTCGTTGTCCCAGAAGCCGGGGCGCAGCCGCGCCGGCAGGCCGGAGGTCAGCACCGAGCGCAGGCAGCGGCGGCGCAGCTCGGCGACGTCGTGGCCGCCGACCTGCCGCACCCCGGCGAGGGCGAGCGCCGGGAAGAGCTGGGAGGTGCCGGCCGGCCCGTGGCACCAGTTGTACGTGACCGGCTCGACCTCCCGCTGCGACGGCGGGATCGTGTGCGGCACGACGAACCCGCCGCCGGACAGGTCACCCACGGCGAGCACGTGCTCGGCGCCCAGCCGGGCGGCCTCGACGAAGTCCGTCCGGCCGAGTGCGTGCCCGGCGACGGCGAGCGCGGCGGCCACCCCGGCGGTGCCGTGCGAGAAGTTCGGCGAGCTGGAGCGGTACCCCGGCCACATCCGCCAGTCGAGTCCGGCGGCGGTCGGCTCGGCGGCCCGCAGCAGGGCCTCGCCGCCGGCGGTCATGAGGGTGGCGGCGCCGGTCCAGGTGGCGGCGTGCACGACGCCCGCGCTGCCCATGACGACGTCGGTCAGCGGGGCGCGGCTGTCCGGGCGGATGTCGAACGTGGTCGGCCAGCCGTCCGGGGTGCGCAGCCGCGCGAGGCGGTCGAGGGCGACCTGTTCGCGGCCGGGGGCGAGCAGGCGCAGCGCGGTGGCGTCGCCGGCGAGGCCGTCGTACAGGGACGGCTCCACCCGGGTCTCGGCCTGCGCCGCCAGCCGGGCCACGATGCCGTCGGCGAGGGCAGTCTCGGCGGCGGTCAGCGGCCGGTGCAGGCGCAGCTCGGCGAGGACCGGCGCGAGGCCCCCGATCCCGGCGTAGACGGTGTCGCGGTCGGCGGCCGGCTGCGGCGCGTCGCCGGTGACAATCTCGGGCAGCCAGGGCCCGTCGTCGTCGTGGACGTGGTGCAGGGTCCAGGCCCAGGCCGCCTCGCCGAGGTCGCGGTAGGTCGCAGCGTCGCCCATCCCATGACGCTATCCGGTCGCGGTGTCGCCGAACCGGCGGGCCGCGTCCAGCCGCAGCGCCGCCTTGTCGATCTTGCCGCCGGTACCGAGGGGCAGGGCGGGCAGCGTGACGAGGTACTCGGGCCAGTTCTGCTTCGACACGCCGGCCGCGTCCAGATGCACGCGCAGCGTGTCGAGGGTCAGCGGCGAGCGGGTGACGACGTAGGCGCAGACCCGTTCGCCGAGCACGGGGTCGGGGGCGGCGACGACGGCGGTCTGCGCGACCGCCGGGTGGCCGCCGACGGCCTCCTCGACGACGAGGGCGCTGACGTTGTGCCCGCCGCGGATGATGAAGTCCGCGATCCGGCCGGTGATGGCGAGGTACCCGTCGGCGTCGACGGTGGCGACGTCGCCGGTGAGCATCCAGCCGTCGGGGCGGAAGAGGGCGGCGTTGGCGGCGTCGTCGTCGAGGTAGCCGGGGGCGCAGCCGGGCCCCTTGGCCGCGACCTGGCCCGGCCCGCCGGGCACGTCGGCGCCGTCGGCGAGGAACCGCAGGTGCGCGCCGGGGATGGGCCGCCCGGCGGTGGTGAGCCGGGCGTGCTGCGGGTCCTCGACGGTGGTCACCGACAGCGGTCCGGCCTCGTTGGAGCCGTAGAACTGCAGCACGGAGCAGCCGGTGCGCTCCTCGAACTCGCGGGCCCGGGCGACGGGGACGCGCTCGCCGCCGGTGAACATGACCCGCAGCGACGACAGGTCGGTGGCGGCGAACGCCGGGTCGTTGAGCAGCATGATGAACTGGGCGGTGACGGCGCACAGGACGGTGACCCGGTGCTGCTCGATGAGGCGCAGGGTCGCGGCGGCGTCGAACTCGGCGGTGAGGACGGTCGGGTAGCCGTACATGGCGGGCACGACGTGGGCGCTCCACAGGCCGAAGCCGTACGGGGCCGGCAGCACGCTGGCGAACACCTCGTCGGGGCCGAACCGGCCGGCGGCGTGCGCGAGCGGGCCGAAGTACTTGCGGTTGTTCATCGTCTGCCGCACGCACTTGGGCAGCCCGGTGGTGCCGGACGTGGAGTTGACGAAGAACAGCTCGTCGGCGCCGAGCCCGGGGCCCGGGTGCCCGGCCGCCGGCAGGGTGTCCAGGTCGAGCAGCACGTGCCGGGGCGCGCCGCAGCGGGCGGCGATGTCGGCGCCGGGCCGGCCGCGGTGCGTGGCACGGGTGGCGAGGCCGGCGGCGCCGCTCTTGGCCAGGATGTGGGTGATCTCGGCGTCGCCGGCGCGCGGGCCGATGCCGACGGTGACCAGGCCGGCCTTCTGCGCGGCGAGGTACGCGACGTGGGTGAGCGCGCCGCCGGTGAGCAGGACGGCGAGCCGGTCGCCGGGCGCGAACCCGGCGTCCAGGTAGGCGCGGGCGAGGCGGGAGGACAGGGTGTCGTACTCGCCCCAGGTGACGGTGCCCTCGGGGGCGATGAACGCGACCCGGGCCGGGTCGTTGCGGGCGACCATGGCGGCGATCGTGTCGGCGGTCCAGTCGCCGGTGGCGTGGTGGGCGGCGACGACGTCCGGCGGGTACTCAGACACCGGCACCTCCGTCGAGGCGCAGCACGGCGCCGGTGGCGAAGCGGGCCTCGGCGGAGCCGAGGTAGGCGATCGCGGCGGCGACCTCGTCGGGCTCGGCGACCGGCGGGTCGAGCAGTGCCTGGGCGTGCCCGGCGAGCCTCGGATCCTGGTCCGGCACCGGCACGATGCCGCGCCGCAGCGGCGTGTCGACGGATCCGGGGCAGACGCAGGCGACCCGCACCCCGTCCGGCGCGTACTCCACGGCGAGGGCCCGGGTGAGCGCGACGACCCCGCCCTTGGCGGCGGAGTACGCGGCGCTGTACCGCCAGCCGCGCACCCCCGCGAGGGACGCGACGTTGACCACGGCGCCGCGGGTGGCGACCAGGTGCGGCAGCGCCGACCGGCAGGCGAGGAACGTGCCGGTGAGGTTGACCGCGAGGATCCGGTCCCACTCGGCGAGGGTGACGTCGGTGGTCCGCGCGGCGGCGGCGACCCCGGCGACGTTGGCCAGCAGGTCGAGCCGGCCGCCCCACGCTACGGCGGCGGCCACGGCGGCGGTGACCTGGTCCTCGTCGCGCAGGTCGCACCGGATGCCGTGCACGCCGTCGAGGTCGACGGGGGCGGTGTCCAGGCCGGCGACGCGGGCGCCCTCGTCGCGCAGCCGGGCCGCGGTTGCCCGGCCGATGCCGGAGGCGGCACCCGTGACGAGGGCGACGCGGCCGTCGTACCGGTGCGGCATCAGCGTCCGCCGTCGCGCATGGACCGCGCGTCGTGCCCCGCGAGGGAGTCCTGGCCGACCTCGGCGTTGTGCGCGTGGGCGACGTGGTGCAGGCCGAACACCGAGTCCATGCCGGTGCGCAGCCCCATGAGGTCCTCGGCCTGGTTGACGGCCTTCTTCGCCAGGGCCAGGCCGAGGCGGGGCATCTGCGCGATGCGCACCGCGATGTCCATCGTGGCCGTCTCCAGGTCGGCGCGGGGCACGACCCGGTTGACCATGCCGAGCTGCAGGGCGCGCTCGGCGTGCACGCGCTCGCCGAGGAACAGGAACTCCTTGGCGTGGCGGGGACCCATCACCCACGGGTGGGCGAAGTACTCGACGCCGGGGATGCCCATGCGCACGACCGGGTCGGCGAAGAACGCGTCGTCGGCGGCGACGATGAGGTCGCAGCACCAGGCGAGCATGAGCCCGCCGGCGATGCAGGCGCCCTGCACGGCGGCGATGGTCGGCTTCGGCAGCTCCCGCCAGCGCCGGCACATGCCGAGGTACACCTCGGACTCGCGGGCGTAGCGGCTCTCGGCGCCGGGTTTGCCGACGTGGTCCCACCACAGGCCGGCGCGGCGCGGGAACGTGGTGTCGACGTCCCGGCCGGGGGTGCCGATGTCGTGCCCGGCGGAGAAGTGCTTGCCCTCCCCCGCGAGGATGATGACCTTGACCTCGTCGTCGTCGGCGGCGCGGTACAGCGCGTCGTCGAGCGCGTAGGTCATCGCGGAGTTCTGGGCGTTGCGGTACTGCGGCCGGTGCATCGTCACGATCGCGACCGGGCCTTCGGTGCGGTAACGGACGACCTCGTCCTCTTCACTCATGGCAGCTGCTCCTTCAAGCCGGAAGGCCGATGGTGGTGGCGAGCGCGGCGAGGCGGTCGCCGGGGGTGGCGAGGGCGGCGAGGGCCCAGGCGCGTTTGGCGTAGCGGTGCAGCTCGTACTCGACGGTGTAGCCGATCGCACCGTGGCACTGGATCGCGGTGCGGCTGGCGGCGTGCGCGGCCTCGGCGGCGAGCACGACCGCGCCGTCGACGGCGGGTCCGGCCTCGGCGCCCTCCCGCAGCGCCCACGCGGCGGCGAGCACGGCCGGGCGGGCGAACTCCAGGCCCAGGTAGGCGTCGGCGAGCTGGTGCTTGACGGCCTGGAAGCTGCCGACGGGCACCCCGAACTGGTGGCGCTGCCGCACGTAGCCGACGGTGAGGTCGAGCATCCGCCGGCCGAGGCCGACGAGCTCGGCGGCGTGGCCGAGGGCGGCGCGGGCGGCGGCGGCCGTGACCAGCGCCGGGTCGTCGGTGAGCACTTCGCCGGGGGTGGACACGACCGCGTCGAGGCTGGTGTCCACGGTGGACGCCGGACTGGTCCCGGCGCCGGTGCGTACGACGCCGCCGTCGAGGTGCAGCACGAGGCCGGCGTGCGCGCCGAACGGGGTGAGCCCGCCCGGCCCGGCGACGGCGACGCGCAGCGACCCCGCCGCGGCCCGGTCGTCGCCGAGCGCCAGCAGCAGCGGCGCGGCGACGAACGCGGTCGCGGTGACCGGCAGCGCGACGGCGGCGGCGCCGACCTCCTCCAGTACCGGCGCCAGGTCGGTCTCGTCCAGGCCGAGGTCCGTCATGGCGGCGAAGACGCCCATGCCGGCCAGGCCGTCCCAGTCGCCGGCAGCCAGCGGCGCCCGCACCGCGTCGCGCAGGGCGGCCTGGTCCTCGGTCAACGCGAACCGCACGGTGGCTCCCCTCTCATGCTCGCGGCAGGCCGAGCACCCGCTCGGCGACGATGTTGCGCTGGATCTCGTTGGTGCCGGCGTAGATCGGGCCGGCGAGGGAGAACTGGAACCCGCGCGTCCACGGCGAGTCGAGCACGGCGTCGCCGCCGAGCAGCTCCAGGGCGATCTCGTGCAGCTCGATGTCCAGCCGGGACCAGTACAGCTTGTTGAGGCTGGACCGGGCGCCGGGTGCCCGCCCCTCGACGAGGTCGGTGACCTGGTTGAGGGTGAACAGCTGGTATGCGCGGGCGTGCAGCCAGGCGCGGGTGACCCGCTCCCGGACGGCGGGCCGCAGCCGGTCGCCCTGCGCCGCGGCGAGCGTGACGAGCCGCTGCGCGGTGTGCAGGAACCGGCCCGGGGAGCGCAGCGTGAGGCCGCGTTCGGAGCCGGTGGTCGACATCGCGACCTGCCAGCCCTTGCCGACCTCGCCGAGCACCGCGCTGTCCGGCACGAGCACGTCGTCGAAGAAGACCTCGGCGAAGCCCTCGTCGCCGTCGAGGCGGCCGAAGCCGCGCACGGTGACGCCGGGGGCGTCCAGCGGCACGAGGAAGTAGGTGAGGCCGCGGTGACGGGCGGCGGCCGGGTCCGTGCGGAACAGGCCGAACAGGTGGGTGCTGAAGGCGCCGCGGGTCGTCCACGTCTTCTGGCCGTTGAGCCGCCAGCCGCCGCCGTCGGGGACGGCCTCGGCGCGGCTGCTGATGGCGGCGAGGTCGCTGCCGGCGCCGGGCTCGGACCAGCCCTGGCACCACAGGTCCTGCGCGGCGGCCATCCGGGGCAGCAGGGTGTCCTGCTGCTCGGGGGTACCGAACTCGAACAGCGTCGGGGCGAGCAGGAAGATGCCGTTCTGGGTGACGCGTTGCGGCGCGCCGGCGGCGTAGTACTCCTCCTCGAAGATGAGCCACTGCCACAGGGTGGCGTCACGGCCGCCGTACCGGCGCGGCCAGGACACGACCGCCCAGCCGGCGTCGAAGAGCGCGCGCTCCCAGTGCAGGTGGGCGGCGAAGCCGTCGCGGGTGTCCCCGGAGGGCAGCGGGCCGGGCACGTTGGCCCGCAGCCAGGCCCGGGCCTCGGCGCGGAACGCGGCCTCGTCGGGGGTGTCGGTGAGGTCGACGCCGGTCACCGGAACTCGTCCCGGACCTGGTCGGCGACGCCGGTGAGGTTGAGCTCGAAGGTGAAACCCTGCTCGTAGCGGTAGCTGCGTTTCGGGTCCCACGGGTCGATGCCGTTGAGGGACTCCTTCGCGGCGCGGATGACCACCGGGTTCTTGCCGGCGATGTCGTGGGCCACGGCGAACGCGGCGGCGCGCAGGTCGGCGCGGGGCACCACGGTCAGCACGGAGCCGAAGGCGTGCAGCTCGGCGGCGGTCGCGGTGGCCGAGGTGTACATCATGGCCCGCATCTTGTGCTGCGGCACCAGCCGGGACAGGTGGGTCGCGGCGCCGAGAGCGCCCCGGTCGACCTCGGGCAGGCCGAACGTGGCGTCGTCGGCGGCGACGATGACGTCGGCGTTGCCGACCAGGCCGATGCCGCCGCCGAGGCAGAAGCCGTGCACGGCGGCGATGACCGGCACCGGGCAGTCGTAGACGGCGCTGAACGCGGCGGCGCAGCCGCGGTTGACCCCGACGAGCGCGCCGTGGCCGGTGGCCGCCTGCAGCTCCTTGATGTCGACGCCGGCGTTGAAGCCGCGGCCCTCGGCGCGCAGCACCACGGCACGGACCGCGGGGTCGGCGCCGGCGGCGGCGAGGGCGGCGGCGAGGGCGAACCAGCCGGCGACCGGCAGCGCGTTCACCGGCGGGTTGGCCATGACGATCTCGGCCACCCCGAGTTCGTCCACTGTGGACTCGATCACGGTGTCTCCAAACTGAAGGTGGCCCAGCCGTACACGGCGACGGTGCCATCCTGGGTGGTGCAGGTCATCTCGACGTCGAAACTGTCCACGTCGAGGGTGAACGGCGTGCCGGTGACCCCGGCGGCACTGTCGTCGACCATGCGGGCCTCCTACGGGTGCTGGCTGCTGACGGAGACGACCTCACCGGTCATGTACGAGCTGTACTCGCTGGCCAGGAAGACGATCACGTTGGCGACCTCCCACGGCTCGGCGGGCCGGCCGAACGCCTCGCGGGTCGACAGCTCGGCGAGCAGCTCGTCGGTGGTGACCTTGGCCAGGTGCGGGTGCATGGCGAGACTGGGGGCGACGGCGTTGACCCGCACCCCGGCGTGCGCGGCCTCCAGGGCGCTGCAGCGGGTGAGCGCCATGACGCCGGCCTTCGCCGCCGCGTAGTGCGCCTGACCCTCCTGGGCTCGCCAGCCGATGACAGAGGCGTTGTTGACGATGACGCCGGTGCCGCGCGGGATCATGTGCCGCAGCGCCGCCCTGGTACAGCGGAAGGTGCCGGTCAGCGTCACGTCCAGCACGGTGCTCCACTGCTCGTCGGTCATGTCGACGACCGCGGCGGTGCCGCCGAGCCCGGCGTTGTTGACCAGCACGTCGAGCCCTCCGCCGAGGTGCTCGACGGCGGCCGCGAACAGGTGCTCGACCTGCGCCTGGTCGGTGACGTCGCACGGCACCCCGGGCACGCCGAGGCGTTCGGCGGCCTCGGCGAGGCGGCGCTCGTGCCGGTCGGAGACGACGACCCTGGCGCCCTCCTCGACGCACCGCTGGGCGGTGGCGAAGCCGATGCCGGTGCCCGCGGCGGCGGTGACCAGCACGGTGCGCCCGGCGAGCAGCCCGTGCCCCTGCGTCCTGGGCGGGACGGTCGGCGTGTTCGGCATGGTCACGACTCTACCAAGCGCTTGCTTGGCTCGCTAGAGGTGCGCCGGGCCCGGTCGATCGGGATCGCGGTGGCGGCGGACGTGGACAGGCTCGGCCGGTCCGGCTCCGCCGCCGGCAGCGGCTCGACCTGCCGCAGCGACTCCCGGCTGCGCACGGCGAGGGCCTGGTAGACCCCGGTCCCGTGCGCCTTCCAGGCCAGCTCCACGTCGGTGAGGTCACGCACGACCTTCGCGGGCGCGCCGGCCACCAGGGTCCTCGGCGGCACCACGAACTCGGCTCGCACGAGCGAGTGGGCGCCGACGAACGCGTACTCGCCGACGACCGCGTCGTCGAGCACCACGGCGTTGATGCCGATGAGGGCCCCGGCGCCGACCCGGCAGCCGTGCAGGACCGCGCCGTGCCCGACGTGGCCGTCGGGGCCGAGCGTCAGCACCGTGCCGGGGAAAGTGTGCAGCACGCAGCAGTCCTGCACGTTGGCGCCGGCCTCCAGCACGATCCGGCCGAAGTCGCCGCGGAGGCTGGCCAGGGGGCCGACGTAGCAGCCGGCGCCGACGTGCACGTCGCCGATGAGCACGGCGGTCGGGTGCACGTACGCGGTGGGGTGCACGACCGGCACGACGCCCTCGATCGCGTAGGCGGGCATCAGGCGAGCCGCTTCAGCGTGCCGGCGGCCTCGGCCATGATCCGCTCGATGAGCTGCGCGCAGCTGGGCAGGTCGTCGATGAGGCCGGTCACCTGGCCGGTGGCCATGACGCCGGCGTCGGTGCGGCCCTCCAGCATCGCGGCGCGGATCAGCATCGGGGTGTTGGCGGCCAGCACGAGCTGGCCGAGGCTCCGGTCGTGGCTGCCGCGCATGGCCCGGCCCTCGCGCAGCATGCCCAGCCAGGAGCGGCCGGACAGCCGGCGCAGGGCCCGGGCGTTGCGTACCGCGCGGGGCAGCTTGCGCAGCGCGCCGGTCTCGCCCAGCCCGTCGACGAACGGGGTGCGCAGGACCCGCTGCGGCACGCCGTCGAGGGCGGCGGTGACGACGGTGTCGGTGACGGTGGCGTCGAGGTAGCGCTGCTTGACCGCGGCGCTGACCGGGCTGTCGCTGGTGAGCAGGAACCGGGTGCCCATGGCGATCCCGGCGGCGCCGTAGGCGAGCGCGGCGACCAGGCCGCGGCCGTCGTAGAAGCCGCCGGCGGCGATGACCGGGATGTCGACGGCGTCGACGACCTGCGGCAGCAGCAGGGTGGTGGGGACCGGGCCGGTGTGCCCGCCGCCCTCGCCGCCCTGCACGACGACCGCGTCGGCGCCCCAGGCGGCGACCTTCTCCGCGTGCCGGCGGGCCCCGACGGACGGCACGACGACCACGCCGGCGGCCTTGAGCCGCGCGATGAGCCCGGGCTTCGGGGCGAGGGCGAACGAGGCGACCCGCACGCCCTCCCGGATGAGCAGGTCCGCCCGCTTCGCCGCGTCGGGGGCGTCGGCGCGCAGGTTGACCCCGAACGGCTCGCCGGTCAGCCGCCGCACGTCGGCGATCGCGGTCTCCAGATCCTCGTACGACAGCGTTGCGCCGGCGAGGATGCCCAGGCCGCCGGCGTTCGCGGTGGCCGCGGTGAGCCGGGCATCGGAGACCCAGCCCATACCGGTCTGCACGATCGGGTACCGGACGCCGAACAGCTCGCAGATCGGCGTCCGCAGCGCCGTCACCCCGCCACCTCGCGCGACCTTACTGACTTGGGGTCGATCACCTCGCGGATCAGGGTCAGCTCGGCGTCGGTCGGCAGCCGGGTCTGCGGCACCTCGTCGGGCAGCGCCAGGTCGAAGCCGGTGGCGGCGATCACCTCGTCGACCGTCACGCCGGGGTGCACCGAGACCAGGCGCATGCGGTGGTCGTGGGTACCGAAGTCGAACACGCCGAGGTTGCTGACCACCCGGCGGATCTCGTGGAAGCAGCCCGCGGCGGGGTTGGCGGCGGCCCGGTCGTAGCCGACGCCGCTGACCATGTCGACGGCGGCGACGAACGAGCGCCGCCCGTGCCGGGGCACCCAGTAGCTGGTCGGGTGGTTGACCGTGTTGCCGGGCGCGCCGCGCACGCCGAGCAGCGCCCGGGTGGGGCGGGCGAAGTCGCCGATCGCGGAGATGTTGGCGTTGCCGTAGCGGTCGATCTGGCTGGGGCCCATCATGACGTGCCGGCGGCCGGTGTACAGCAGGTCGAACACCGCCCGGAACGGGATCCAGCCCTCGATGACCGGCGGGGTGCCGCCGATCGCCCAGGTGCCCTGGGTCAGGTACGCCTCGCCGTCGGACAGCAGCAGGTCCGGGGCGAACGTGGCGCGGGCCAGGCGGGCCGCGATGCTCGGCACGACGCCGATCGGGCTGGCCAGGATCTCCCCGTCGCCGCGCCACACCTCGGCGCAGGCCACCACGCAGATCTCGGCGCGGGTCACCGCGCCCGCGCCCGTGTCGCTGGTCGTGTCACTGGTCATGTCAGGGCCCCCAGGTACCGGTCGTAGAACGCGGCCCACGCCTGCGGGTCGGCGGCGGCGGCGACGTACTCGCGCTGGAACGCCTCGTCCCGGCCGTAGTCGGGGTCGCAGGAGGTGAAGTGCGCGCCGCGGGGCGCCTCGACGACGCCGTGCACCATCCAGCGCTGCAGCAGCAGCGACTGCACCGGCGCGTCCCGGGTCAGCTCGGCCGTGTCGACGATGCGCTCGCACGACACGTACGCGCGGTCCGCGGCCGAGCAGAACAGGTCGTCGAAGTACGGGTCCGGCCCGAGGTACTGGGCGTTGCCGTGCACGTCGGCCCGGTTGAGGTGGACCAGGGCCGCGTCCAGGCGCACCGCCGGGATCGCCAGGACCTCCTCGTCGCCGTAGGGCGAGGCGACGGTACGCAGGCCGGGGTTGACCCGCAGCACGTCGGAGCCGAGCCCGGCCCGGCTGGGCATGAACGGCAGCCGGCAGGCGGCGGCGTACAGCGCCCAGCGCAGCATGCCCTCGTCGTACTCGGTCACCTCCACCGCGCCGGACTGCCGGGCGGCCTGGAAGTGCGGCTCCAGCGGGATCGTGTCCAGGGACACGAAGCCGTAGACCAGGTGGCGGACCTTCTTCGCGGCCAGCAGCAGCCCCACGTCGGGGCCGCCGTAGCTGACCACGGTCAGGTCGGTGAGGTCGGAGCGCAGGATCGCGCGCACCAGCGACATCGGCTTGCGCCTGGATCCCCAGCCGCCGATCCCGATCGTCATGCCGGAGCGCAGCTGTGCCACGACCTCGTCCTCGGTCATCTGCTTGTTCGCCATCGCCGCCTTCTTCACCGCGCCGGCTGGACCTCGCCTCGGTGAACGTACCAAGCGCTTGCTTGATTACGCTACACTCGCTGGCAGCCGTATCTCACGGCCGCGGCCCACGTACACTCCTGTGGCGAACGGGATAGACGAAGCTGCATCACGACACCGGTGAGGAAGAACGCGATGGCGCGAGAGCCTGGGGACCGACGCGAGCGCATTCTCGCCAGCGCCGCGGCGCTGTTCGCCCGCAAGGGCGTCTCCGCCACGACGGTGCGTGAGATCGCCGACGAGGCCGGCATCCTGTCCGGCAGCCTCTATCACCACTTCGAGTCCAAAGAGGCCATGGTCGACGAGATCGTGACCTCCTACCTGGAAGACCTGCGCACCCGGTACAAGCGCGTGCTGGCCGGCGACAGCCACCCCCGGACCCGCCTGCACGACCTGATCGTCGCCTCACTGGAGGTCGTGGAGGCGCACCCGCACGCTACTGAGATCTACCAGAACGACGTCAACTACCTGACCCAGATCGAACGGTTCGGATACCTGCGCACCGCCGGCAAGGAGGTCCAGCAGACCTGGCTGTCGGTCATCGAGGCGGGCATCGCCGAGGGCGTCATCCGCGACGACCTGGACCCCAAGATCCTCTACCGGCTGATGCGTGACGCCGTGTGGCTGTCGGTGCGCTGGTTCAAGCCCACGGCGGCGTACCCGATCACCCGCCTCGCCGAGGACTGCACCTCGCTGTTCCTGGACGGGCTGGCGAAGACCCACTGAACCGCGCGCTCGCGTCGCGGAGGCCGCGGACCTCCTGGAGCGTACGGCCGGGCGGCTGGACGTGCTGGTGAACAACGCCGGCGTCTCCGGCGAGACCGGGCCGGGCTGGGTGCAGGACCCGACCACGCTGGACCTGGACGCCGTGCGCGCGGTCGTGGACGTCAACGTGTACGGCGTGATCCGGGTGACCAACGCGCTGCTGCCGCTGCTGCGGCGCTCGGCGGCGCCGCGGGTGGTCAACGTCTCCAGCAGCGTCGGGTCGCTGACCTGGCAGTCGAACCCGGCGGTCGACGTCGGCCCGGTGATGGCGGCGTACTCGCCGACGAAGACGTACCTCAACGCGGTCACGGTGCGCTACGCGCGGCAGCTCGCCGGCACCGGCGTCCTCGTCAACGCGGTCTGCCCGGGGCTGGTCGCGACCGACTTCACCGGCTTCCAGGGCCGCCCGGCGCAGCAGGCCGCGGCGACCGCGGTCCGCCTCGCCACGCTGCCCGGCGACGGCCCGACCGGCGGGTTCTTCAACGACGAGGGCCCCGTCCCGTGGTGAACCGGCGGCGGCACCGTCCCGTCGTGAACCGGCGGGACGGTGCCGGGCTCAGGCGCGGCGCAGGCCGACGGGGCTGATCGGGCCGACGGTGCCGGCCGCGAACGCCGCCGCGACCTTCGCCACGGTCCAGTCGGGGTCGCGGGCGCCGTCGCCCTGCACGACCGGGTGGGACATCATCGACAGCTCGTCGCCGTCGATGCGGACCACCTGGCCGTGCAGGGCCGCCGCGGCGTCGGACAGCAGGTAGATCACGGCCGGCGCGTTCTGCTCCGGGGACTTGCCGATGTTCTGACTTTGGGCGGCGACGCCGAGGTACGCCTCGAACGTGTCGGCCATGCGGGTGTGCGCGTTCGGCGACACGGCGTTGACCCGCACCCCGGTGCCGGCCAGGTCGGCGGCCCAGCAGTAGGTGAGGGAGGCGACGCCGCCCTTGCTCGCGCCGTAGGCGCCCATCGCCGCGGTGCCGGCGTGCGTGCCGGACGTCACGTTCACCACCGAGCCGCTGCCCTGGGCGAGCATCGCCCGGATCGCGTGCAGGCCGCAGTACGCGGTGCCGAGCAGGTTCACCTCGACGACCGCGCGGAACTCGTCGGGGTCCTGCTCGGCCGGGTGCGCCAGGCGGAAGATCCCGGCGTTGTTGACCAGGCCGTCGATCGCGCCGAACGCCTCGACGCACCGGGCCACGACGGCGCCGGCGCCGTCCCAGGTGCCGATCGTGCCGGCGGCGGCGAGGGCCCGGCCGCCGGCCGCGGTGATCTGCGCCGCGACCGCCTCGGCGAGGTCGGCGTCGACGTCGTTGACCAGCACCGCCGCGCCCTCGGCCGCGGCCAGCCGGGCGTAGGCGGCGCCGAGGCCCCGCCCGGCGCCGGTGACGACGACCGCCTTGCCGGAAAGCGCCGGCATCAGCTCAGCCGCTCGATGATCATGGCCATGCCCTGGCCGCCGGCGGTGCACATGGTCTCCAGACCGACCTGGGCGTCGCGGTGCACCAGGCCGTTGAGCAGGGTGGTGGCGATCCTCGCGCCGGTCATGCCGAACGGGTGTCCGAGCGCGATCGCGCCGCCGTGCACGTTCACCCGGTCCAGGTCGGCACCGATCTGCCGGTACGCCGGGATCACCTGTGCCGCGAACGCCTCGTTGATCTCCACGAGGTCGATGTCGCCGATGTCCATGCCCGCGTTGGCGAGGGCGCGGCGGGAGGCCTCGACCGGGCCGAGGCCCATGATCTCGGGGCTGAGCGCGGACACGCCGGTGCTGACGATCCGGGCGAGGGGGGTCAGCCCGAGCTCGCGGGCCCGGGTGTCGCTGAGCACGACGAGGGCGGCGGCGCCGTCGTTGAGCGGGCAGCAGTTGCCGGCGGTGACGGTGCCGTCGGGGCGGAACGCCGGCTGCAGCGCGGCGACCTTGTCGAGGGTGACCCCGGCGCGCGGGCCGTCGTCGGCGCGCAGCACAGTGCCGTCGGGCAGCGTGACCGGCGTGATGTCGCGGTCCCAGAAGCCGTCGGCGAGGGCCTTCTCGGCGTTGTTCTGGCTGCGCACCGCGAACTCGTCCTGCTCGAGCCGGCTGATGCCGCACAGCTCGGCGACGTTCTCGGCGGTGTCGCCCATGGCGATGTACACGTCGGGCAGCTCGCCGCGCTCGCGCGGGTCGGACCACGGCACCCCGGGCCGGGAGCCGGTGACCCCGTCGAAGCGCGGGTTGCGGGTGCCGGGCATGCCGTCGGACTTGCCCGCGGGGTAGTGCGAGACGACCTCGACGCCGGCGGCGACGAACGCGTGCCCCTCCCCGGCCTTGATCGCGTGGAACGCCATCCGGATCGCCTGCAGCGACGACGCGCAGTACCGGTGGACCGTGGTGCCGGGCACCATGTCGTACCCGAGCTGCATGGCGACCTGCCGGCCGAGGTTGTAACCCTGCTCGCCGGCCGGTTGGGCGCAGCCGAGCATGAGGTCGTCGAGGGTGCTCGGGTCCAGCGCCGGGACCCGGTCCAGGGCGAGGCGCACGACCTGCGCGGCGAGGTCGTCGGCGCGCACGCCGGCGAGGGAGCCCTTGTAGGCACGGCCGATCGGCGAGCGCACGGCCGAGACGATGACAGCTTCGGGCATCTGCGCAGCCCCTTTCATTGAGTGACCGTCCAGCCGCCGTCGACGGGCAGCAGGACGCCATTGATGTACGCGGCGGACGGGGACAGCAGGAACAGCACGGCGGCGGCGACGTCCTCGGGGCGCCCGGCGCGGCCCATCGGGTTGCGGGCGATGAGGTCCCGGCCGAGTGGTGTCTCGCCGAAGCCGGCCATGCGGGGCGTGTCGATGAAGCCGGGGGCGACGGCGTTGGCGCGCACCGCGGGGGCGATGCGGGTGGCGAGGTGGCGGGTGTACCCGGCGATGGCGGCCTTGCCGGCGCTGTACCACGCGGAGTCGGTGCCGACGAGGTTGCCGGCGACGGAGGCGACGTTGACGACGGCGGCGCCCTCAGGCGGTCCGGTGCGTAGCCAGGCGGTGGTCACGGCCTCGACGCTGCCGGCGGACGCGAGCAGCCCGGCGCCGAATTCGAGGGGTGCGCCGCCGCTGGCCGGTCCGGCGTTGTTGACGAGGTACCGCACGGGCCCGGTCTCGGCGAGCGCGGCCGCGACGGCGTCCGGGTCGCGGACGTCCACGACCAGACCGCCGTCGGTCTCCGTGAGGTCCCAGACGACCGGCCGGAGCCCCTGCTCGGCGGCGAGGCGCACGACCGCGGCGCCGATGCCGCTGGCGCCGCCGGTGACGATGACGGTGTCCACTCAGGCCTCCCCGCGCAGGGTCGTCTTGAGCACCTTGCCGCTGGCGTTGCGCGGCAGCGCGTCCAGGAACACGAAGGAGCGCGGCACCTTGAAGTTGGCGAGGCGGTCGCGGCAGTACATGCCAGGCACCTTACCAACCAAGCGCTCGCTTGGTAAGGTGCCTGGCATGACGGAGGCTTATCTGGTTGAAGCGGTGCGCACCCCGGTCGGACGGCGGGGTGGCGGCCTCGCCGGCGTGCACCCCGCCGACCTCGGCGCGCACGTCCTGACCGCACTCATGGACCGCAGCGGCGTCGACCCGGCCGCCGTCGACGACGTCATCTTCGGCTGCGTCGACGCCATCGGCCCGCAGGCGGGCAACATCGCCCGCACCTCCTGGCTCGCCGCCGGCCTGCCCGAGGCCGTCCCCGGCGTCACCGTCGACCGGCAGTGCGGCTCCTCCCAGCAGGCGCTGCACTTCGCCGCCCAGGCCGTCATGTCCGGCACCGCCGACCTCGTGGTGGCCGGCGGGGTGCAGAACATGAGCGCCATCCCGATCTCCGCGGCGATGCTGGCCGGGCAGGCGTACGGCTTCGACGACCCGTTCCGCGGCTCCGCCGGCTGGCAGGCCCGCTACGGCGACCAGGAGATCAGCCAGTTCCGGGCGGCGGAGCTGATCGCCGCGAAGTGGTCGCTGAGCCGCGCCGAGATGGAGGAATACGCGCTGGACAGCCACCGCAAGGCCGTCGCCGCCCGGGCCGCCGGCCGCTTCACCCGCGAGACGGCGCCCGTCGGTGACGTGTCCGCCGACGAGGGCCCGCGCCCGGACACCTCCCTGGAGAAGATGGCCGGCCTGCCCACGCTCACCCCCGGCGGGGTGGTCACCGCCGCCCTGGCCAGCCAGATCTCCGACGGCGCCGCGGCGCTGCTGGTCGCCTCCGAGGCCGCGGTGCGCACGCACGGGCTGCGGCCCCGGGCCCGCGTGCACCACATCAGCGTCCGCGCCGACGATCCCGTGTACATGCTCACCGGGCCGATCCCGGCCACCGCGCACGCGCTGCGCCGCAGCGGCCTGACCATCGACGACATCGACCTGGTCGAGATCAACGAGGCGTTCGTGCCGGTGATCCTCGCCTGGCAGCGCGAGACCGGCGTCGACCCGTCCCGCGTCAACGTCAACGGCGGCGCCGTCGCGCTCGGCCACCCCCTCGGCGCGACCGGCGCCCGGCTGATGACCACGCTGCTGCACACCCTGGAGGACACCGGCGGCCGGTACGGGCTGGAGACCATGTGCGAGGGCGGGGGCACGGCGAACGTCACCATCATCGAACGGCTCTGACCCGCACTGACGCCGGCACCGCCGCCGCGCCCGCGGCGGCGGTCACCCCCGTCACCGGCGGGTGACGGGGGAACGGGTCACAGGCCGTAGGTCTTGCCGATGATCTCGCGCTGGATCTCGCTGGTGCCGCCGTACACGGTGGACACGACGGTGGAACGCACGAGCCGCTCCATGTCGTACTCGGTGGCGTAGCCGTAGCCGCCCATCATCTGCATCGCGTCAAGGGCCACCCGGCGGGCGGTCTCGGTGGCCTTGAGCTTCACCATCGACGTCTCGCGGGGCAGCACGGTGCCGGGGTCGCGGTCGACGAGCTCGGCGGTGCGGTACACGAGCAGGCGGGCGCACTCGATCTCGGTGGCGAGGTCGGCGATGCGGTGCCGCAGCACCTGGAACGTGCCGATCGGCCGGCCGAACTGGCGGCGCTGCTTGATGTAGGCGAGCACGTCGTCGAAGGCGCGCTGGGCGGTGCCGAGCATGATCGCGGCGAGGATGAGCCGCTCGACGTTGAGCCCGGCCATGAGCTGCTTCCAGCCCTGGTCGACGGTGCCGACGACCGCGTCGGCCGGCAGCTGGCAGTCGGTGAAGTACAGGTCGTTGACCTCCCGGCCGCCCATCGTGTCGATGCCGCTGATGCGCAGGCCCGGGTGGTCGGCGGGGACCTGGAACATGGTCATGCCGGCGTGGTCGCCGGGCGCGCCGGAGGTGCGGGCGACCAGCAGGATGCCGTCGGCGAAGTGGGCGTTGGAGCACCAGGTCTTCTGCCCGTTGATCACGAAGCCGCCGTCGCGCGGCTCGGCGCGGCAGGCGAGGCTGGCGACGTCGGAGCCGGCCTCCGGCTCGGACATGGCGATCGACTCGATACGGCCGTTGGCGATGCCGCCCAGGACGGTCTTGCGCTGCTCGGGTGAGCCGAAGCGCTCATACGCCCCGGCAACGATGACCGAGGTGGTGAACCCGCCGATCGGCAGCTGGCCACGGGCGGTGGTGTCCAGGAACAGGCAGGTGTCGACCATGCCGCCGCCGGCGCCGCCGTGCTCCTCGGGGATGGACACGCCGAGCCAGCCGAGCGCGGCGACCTTGCGGTAGAGCTCGGGGCTGTGCGCCTCGCGCCCGCCGCCGGTGAGCGCGTCGCGCTGCTGACGGGTGCCGGCCTCGCGCCGGCAGAAGTCGGTGACGGCGGCGACGAAGGCGCGTTGCTCGTCCGTGAGATCCAGCATGATGCCACTCCTGCCTGGGGATTGACAGCGACCGTAGCATATCAAATATCAAATCTGGAGTACCGATCCTGAGAGGTGCGCATGTCAACGGAGACCGTTGCGGACCAGCGCGTTGTGGAGGCTGCGGTCGACGCGGCCAGGACGGCGGCCGGCTGGTGGGCCGGGCTCGGGTGGGACGGCCGGCGCCGTGCCCTGCTCGCCTGGAAGCGCACCCTCACCACCCGGGTCGAGGAGCTCGCCGGGCAGATCCGTGAGGAGACCGGCAAGCCGCACGGCGACGCCGTCCTCGAGGTGATGCTCGCCGTCGAGCACCTCGACTGGGCCGCCCGGCACGCCCGGGGCGTGCTGCGCCGGCGCCGGGTGCCGTCCGGGCTGCTCGCCGCCAACCAGGCGGCCAGCGTCGGCTACGAGCCGCTCGGCGTGATCGGCGTGATCGGCCCGTGGAACTACCCGGTGTACACGCCGCTCGGCTCGATCTCCTACGCGCTCGCGGCGGGCAACGCCGTGGTGTTCAAGCCGAGCGAGCACACCCCCGGCGTCGGCCGGTGGCTGGCGGACCGGTGGGCCGAGGCGGTGCCCGGCCCGGCGGTGCTGCAGGCGGTGACCGGCGGCGGCGAGGCCGGCGCGGCGCTGTGCCGGGCCGGCGTCGACAAGATCGCGTTCACCGGGTCCACGGCGACCGGACGCAAGGTGATGGCCGCCTGCGCCGAGACCCTCACCCCCGTCGTGGTCGAGGCCGGTGGCAAGGACGCGCTCATCGTCGCCGCCGACGCCGACCTGGACGCGGCCGCCCGCGCCGCCGCGTTCGGGAGTTTCGGCAACGCCGGCCAGACCTGCGCCGGGGTCGAACGGGTGTATGTCGAGCAGGCGGCCTACGAGCCCTTCCTGGAGCGGCTCGCCGAGCTGGCCCGCGCGACCACCCCGGGCGAGGCGCCGGACGCGCGGTACGGCCGGATGACCACCCCCACCCAGGCGGCGATCGTGGCCGAGCACATCGGCGACGCCCTCGCCAAGGGCGGCCGGGCGGTCGTCGGCGGGCCGGACGCGGTGCGCCCGCCGTTCGTCGACCCGGTCGTGCTGGCCGAGGTGCCCGAGGACAGCCTCGCGGTGACCGAGGAGACGTTCGGCCCGACCGTGGTGGTGAACCCGGTCCGCGACCTGGACGAGGCGGTCGCCCGGGCCAACGCCTCCCGCTACGGGCTGGCCGCCTCCGTGTTCACCGGCAGCCGCCGCACGGCGGTGGAGGTGGCGGAGCGGCTGCGGGCCGGCGCGGTGTCGGTCAACGCGGTGCTCGGCTTCGCCGCCGTGCCGTCGCTGCCGTTCGGCGGGGTCGGCGACTCAGGGTTCGGCCGCATCCACGGCGCCGACGGGCTGCGCGAGTTCTCCCGGGCGAAGTCGGTGACCCGGCAGCGGTTCGCCGCGCCGATCGACCTGCTGCGCCTGGACCGCCAGCCCGCCGCACTGCACCGCGCGGCGCGGCTGTTCCAGCTGCGGCACGGGCGCGGATGACGGGCCATTCACGCCCAAATGCCCAGGTCGTCCAGGTGCTTGACGAGCCGCTCCGCGCCGTCGGTGAAGTGCCGGGCCATCGCCGCGCGGGCGGCCTGGGCGTCGTGCCCGGCCAGCGCCGCGAGCAGCGCCTCGTGGTCGGTGAGCATCCCGGCCCGCCAGGCCGGGTCCGTGGAGAGGAACCGGGCCGGGGTGTACCGCGTCGCCCAGTGCAGCAGCCACGACAGCTTGCGCGCCCCGGCGACTCGGTTGCCGGCCCGGTGGAACTCGAACTCGAGCCGCTCCAGCTCGGCGATCTCCGGCCGCCGGCCCTGCGCGGCGCGCCGCAGTGCCCGGTGCGCCGCGGTCAGCTCGGCCAGCTCCGCCGCCGTCACCCGCTCGGCGATGCGCTCGGCCAGGTCGCCGGCGATGTGCGCCTGCAGCGCGAAGACGTCGAGGATGTCCTGCCGGGACAGCGGCGCCACCACGTAGCCCCGGCGCGGCTGCAGCTCGACCATGTCGTAGCCGCGCAGGGTCAGCAGCGCCTCCCGCACCGGGGTGATGCTGACCCCGAGCTGGTCGGCGACCTCCTCGAGGCGGAGCCGCTCGCCGGGGCGCAGCTCGCCCGACATGATCCGGTCCCGCAGGTGCGCCACGACCTCGTCGGACAGCTGCGGCCGCTCGACGGCCATGGTGTCTCCTCCCGAAAGCGGCTTACTGTATCAAATATCAAACTATCGGGCACCCGCCCGGGAGCGGCAGGAGATCGTATGGCTGGGCCCCTGCAGGGACTGCGCGTCGTCGAGCTGGCCGGCATCGGGCCGGGGCCCTTCGCCGCGATGCTGCTCGCCGACCTCGGCGCGGACGTGGTCCGGGTCGACCGGACCGGCGGCGGCTCGCCGATCGCCGCCGACCCCGCCGGTGACCTGCTCAACCGGGGCAAGCGCTCGATCGCGGTCGACCTCAAGCAGCCCGCCGGCGTGCAGACGGTGCTCGGCCTCGCCGGCCGGGCCCACGCGCTCATCGAGGGCTGGCGGCCCGGCGTCGCCGAGCGGCTCGGCGTCGGCCCCGACGCGGTCCTGGCCCGCAACCCGGCGCTGGTCTACGGCCGGATGACCGGCTGGGGGCAGCACGGCCCCCTCGCCGCCACGGCCGGGCACGACATCGACTACATCGCCCTGGCCGGCGCGCTCGACCCGATCGGCCCGGCCGGCGGCCCGCCGCAGATCCCGATCAACCTGGTCGGCGACTTCGGCGGCGGCTCGCTGTACCTCGTGGTGGGGATCCTCGCCGCGCTGCGCGAGGCCGACCGCACCGGCCGCGGCCAGGTCGTGGACGCCGCGATCGTCGACGGCACCGCGCACCTCACCACGCTGCTGCACGGCATGCGCGCCGCCGGCCTGTGGCAGGACCGCCGCGGCGCCAACCTGCTCGACGGCGGCGCGCCGTTCTACGCCGTCTACGAGACCGCCGACGGCGGGCACATGGCGGTCGGCGCGCTGGAGCCGCAGTTCTACGCCGAGCTGCTGCGCCTGCTGGACCTCGGCGGCGATCCCGACCTGCCCGGCCAGTACGACGTGGCCCGCTGGCCGCAGCTGCGCGCCCGGTTCGCCGAGCGCTTCGCCACCCGCACCCGCGACGAGTGGGCCGCGCACTTCGCCGGCAGCGACGCGTGCGTCACCGCGGTGCGCACGCTGGGCGAGGCCACCACCGACGCGCACCTGACCGCCCGCGGCACGTTCGTCGAGCGGCACGGCACGGTCCAGCCGGCACCGGCGCCGCGCTTCTCGGCCACCCCGGCGGAGCTGTCCGGCCCACCGCCACTACCCGGCCAGCACAGCCGGGAAATCCTCGAGGACTGGGGCGTCACCCCGTTGGAGGTCCACTGATGCGACTCGCCACGCACCTGCAGTACGCCGCCGACCCCCGAGCCGCCGCCGAACAGGCCGCGGGCTGGGAGGCGGCCGGGCTCGACGCCATCTGGGTCGCCGAGGCGTACGGGTTCGACGCCCCGACCATCATGGGCTACCTCGCCGCGCGCACCGAACGGCTCGCGATCGGCTCGGCGATCCTGCCGATCTACTCGCGCACCCCGGCGCTGATCGCGCAGACCGCCGCCGGGCTCGACGCGCTGTCCGGCGGGCGGGCCATGCTCGGCCTCGGCGCGTCCGGCCCGCAGGTCGTCGAGGGCTGGCACGGCGTGCCCTACGACAAGCCGCTGGCCCGTACCCGCGAGATCATCGACATCTGCCGGCAGGTCTGGCGCCGCGAGCCGCTCGTGCACGACGGCGCGTACCGGCTGCCGCTGCCCCCGGAGCAGGGCACCGGCCTCGGCAAGCCGCTGAAGCTGCTCACCCGCCCGGTCCGCGACCGCATCCCGATCTACCTCGCCGCGCTCGGTGACCGCAACGTCACCATGACGGCCGAGCTCGCCGAGGGCTGGCTGCCGTTCCTGTACCTGCCGGAGCGCGCCGCCCAGGTGTGGGGCGACGCGCTCGCCGCCGGCACCGCCAAGCGCGACCCGGCGCTCGGCCCGCTCGACGTCGTGGCCGGCGGGCCCCTCGCGATCGGCGAGGACGTCACCCACCTGCGCGAGCTGGGCCGCCCGATGATCGCGCTGTACGTCGGCGGGATGGGCGCCCGCGGCCGCAACTTCTACCACGACGTGGTCACCCGCTACGGCTTCGGCGAGGCCGCCGACCGCATCCAGGACCTGTACCTGGCCGGGCAGAAGGACGCCGCGGCCGCCGCCGTCCCCGACGAGTTGCTGGAGCTGTCCGGCCTCATCGGGCCGGAGGGCTACGTCAAGGACCGGATCGCGGCCTTCAAGGAGGCCGGTGTCACCACGCTCGCGGTGACCCCGCTGGGGCCCGACCCGCAGCGGCAGCTCGCCGCCGTCAAAGCCATGCTGGACTGAGGAGGACCGATGCGGCGCGACATCTTCACCGCCGAGCACGAGGCGTTCCGCGACCTGGTGCGCACCTTCATCGCCAAGGAGGTCACCCCGCACCACGCGCGCTGGGAGGCCGCCGGCGTCGTCGACCGCGACGTGTGGCTGGCCGCCGGCCGGGCCGGGCTGCTCGGCTTCTTCGTCGACGAGGCACACGGCGGCGCCGGCGTGCGCGACCTGCGCTACCACGCGATCCTCACCGAGGAGATGGCCCGCGCCGGCGCCACCGGCCCCGCGTTCGGCCTGCACAACGACATCATCGGGCCGTACCTCACCACCCTGGCCGACGCCGCGCAGCAGGAGCGCTGGCTGCCCGGGTTCTGCAGCGGCGAGCTCATCACCGCGATCGCCATGACGGAGCCCGGCGCCGGCAGCGACCTGCAGGGGCTGCGCACCACCGCCGTGCGCGACGGCGAGCACTACGTGCTCAACGGGCAGAAGACGTTCATCAGCAACGGCATCCTCGCCGACCTGGTGATCGTCGTGGCCCGCACCGACCCGTCCGCCGGGCACCGCGGCATCAGCCTGCTCGCCGTGGAGCGCGGCATGCCGGGCTTCGAGCGCGGCCGCAACCTGGAGAAGATCGGCCAGAAGGCGCAGGACACCGCCGAGCTGTTCTTCACCGACGTGCGGGTGCCGGCCGCGAACCTGCTCGGCGAGGAGGGCAAGGGGTTCCAGTACCTCATGCGCAACCTGCCGCTGGAGCGGCTGTCGATCGCGGTCGCGGCGATGGCCGCCGCCGAGGCGGTGTTCGAGCTGACGCTGGAGCACTGCCGCACCCGCACCGCGTTCGGCCAGCCGATCGGCCGCTTCCAGCACAACCGTTTCGTGCTCGCGGAGCTGCGCACCGAGCTGCAGCTGGGCCGGGTCTTCGTCGACCGGTGCCTCACCGAGGCGCAGCTGAGCGTCGAGGACGCCGCGATGGCCAAGTGGTGGTGCACCGAGCTGCAGCTGCGGGTCGTCGACCGGTGCCTGCAGCTGCACGGCGGCTACGGGTACATGCTGGAGTACCCGGTCGCCCGCGCCTACCTCGACGCCCGGGTGCAGACCATCTACGGCGGCACCACCGAGATCATGAAGGAAGTCATCGGCCGATCGCTGGAGCTGTGATGGGCCGCTGGACCCGCCGGATCCTGCAGCTCGACCCCGTCGCCGACCACGCCGAGATCTACCGGATCTCGGCCGGCCACGAGTTCCCCTGGGACCATCAGCGGGCGCTGGAGTTCGCGCTGCTGCGCACGTACTGCGTGCCGAGCATCTCGGCGCTGCTGGACGCGACCGGCGAGTTCCGGGACCGGCCGCAGCGCCGCTACGACGACACCGCCCTGCTCATGGCGGAGCTGGCCGCGCACGGCTACGACTCGCCGCGCGGCCGGGAGGCGCTGCGCGTCATCAACCGGGCGCACGGCCGGTACGCGATCAGCAACGACGACATGCGCTACGTGCTGTCGACGTTCGTGTACGACCCGATCGACTGGATCGACCGGTACGGCTGGCGCCGGCTCACCGACCACGAGCGGGTCGCGGCCTTCGAGTTCTACCGGGCGGTCGGCCGGCGCATGGGCATCCAGGACGTGCCGGACACCTTCGAGGAGTTCCGCCGGTTCAAGACGGACTACGAGGCCGCGACGTTCCGGTACAGCGATGCGAACCGGCGCATCGCGCAGTACACGATCGGCCTGCTCGCCGGCTGGTTCCCGGCGCCGCTGCGCCCGGCCGTGCGCCTCGGGGTGCGGGCCATGCTGGAGCCGCCGATGCTGGCCGCGTTCGGGCTGGACCCGGCGCCCCGCTGGGTGTCCGGGGCCGCCCGGCTCGGCCTGCGCGCCCGGGCCGGCGTGGTGCGGCTGCTGCCGCCCCGGCGCCGCTCCCGCCTCGGCGTCGACCCGGGCAACCGCACCTACCCCGGCTACCCGACCGGCTACAGCCCGGCGGACCTCGGCGCGCCACCCCCGCCCGCCGACCTCGACCCGGTGTGGCTGCGCGCCACCCGCTCACCGGAGGCACCGCCGCCGGCGTGAGCGCCGCAGCCGGCGCCCCGCCGCGGTCGGCACGAGCGGCGCACCTCGGCCGGCACGAACGGCCCCGCCGCGGCCGTGGTGAGCGGGCGTGGCGGGGCTGTTCGTGAGCGGGCGCGGCGGGGTCAGCCGAGCGGGGTCACGTAGGCCCGGACGAACCAGTGGCCCACGCACGCCCGGTGCAGGTGCCCCACCACCGTGCGGCCCTCGCCGCCGGCCGAGACGTGCAGGTGGGCGCGGCCGTCCACGAGCTCACCCGTGCCGGTGAGCTCGAACGGCTCGTCGTAGTCGGTGATGATGTCCGCGGTCTCGTCGCCGCGGGGCATGACGCTGATCGTGCAGCCCTTGACCGCGCCGATGAGCAGGATCCCCGCGTGGCGGATGCCCCGGTCGGCGCACTGCCGGGTGATCGACTCGACGACTTCCTCGCCGGCGGCGACGTGCACCACGAACATGGGTCTCTCCTGATCGGTGCCGGCGGCAGTCACGGCATCAGGTGTACAGCCCGTCGATGACGTCGGCGTAACGGTCGGCGATGACCCGGCGGCGCAGCTTGAGCGTCGGCGTGATCTCGCCGGTGACCGGGGACCAGGGCGCGGGCAGCACGCGGTACGTCTTGATCTGCTCGGGGCGGGACAGTTTCGCGTTCGCGGCGTCGACCGCGGCCTGGATCTCGGCGAGCAGGGCCGGGTCGGCGGACAGCTCGGCGAGGTCGGGGCTGAGGCCGCGGCCGCGGGCCCACGCCGGGGCCATCTCCTCGTCGAGCACGATCAGCGCGGTCACGTAGGGGCGGCGGTCGCCGATCGCCACGGCCTGGCCGATGAGCGGGTGCGCCCGCAGCAGGTTCTCCAGCTGCGCCGGCGCGATGTTCTTGCCGCTGGAGGTGATGATGAGTTCCTTCTTGCGGTCGGTGATGGTGAGGAACCCGTCGTCGTCGAGCACCCCGACGTCACCGGTGGCGAGCCAGCCGTCGGCGTCGGTGGCCGGCTCCACGCTGCCGTCGGCGCGCAGGTACCCGAGGCAGACCAGCGGCCCGCGGACCATGATCTCGCCGTCCTCGGCGAGGCGCAGCTGCATGCCGGGGTTGACCCGCCCGACGCTGCCGATGCGGAACGCGTCGGGGGCGTTGATGGTGGCGGTGCCGGTCGTCTCGGTCATCCCCCACACCTCGAGCACCTCGAGGCCGCAGCCGGCGAGGAAGCGCAGCACGGCGACCGGGATCGGCGCCGAGCCGCTGCCGGCCCACCCGGCCCGGTCCAGCCCGAGGCGGGCCCGCACCGGCCGCAGGACCTTCTCGTCGAGGGCGGCCACCCGGGCGGCGAGCTCATCCGGCACCGGCCGGTCCGCCTCCCGCAGCTCGTAGGCCTCCAGCGTGGCGGCGGTCGCCGCCTCGAACGCGGCGCGCACCGCGGGGTCGGCGGCGGCCACGAACGCCTGGATGCCGGCGGCCATTTTCTCCCACACGCGGGGCACGCCGAAGAACGACACCGGGCGGACCTCGGCCAGCCCGGCGGCCAGCTGCGCCGGGTCGGGGCAGATCGTGACGTGCGCGGCCCGGTACACCGCGTTGTAGATGCCCAGCATCCGCTCGGCGATGTGCGCCAGCGGCAGGTAGGCCAGGGCCGGGAAGTGGTCCTCCACCGGCACCGTGGCCTCCAGCACGACCGCCTGGTAGACCACGTTGCTGTGGCTGAGCAGCACGCCCTTCGGGTCGCCGGTGGTGCCGGAGGTGTACAGCAGCGTGACGGGCTGCTCGGGCCGCACGGCCCGCCACAGCCGCTCGAACGCCGCCGGGTCCGCGGCGAGCGCCGTGGCGCCCGTCGCCTCCAGCTCGCTCAGCGGCACCGTGGCGGCGTCCGCCGGACCGTCGACCATGACGACCCGGGGCGGCGCCGGCAGCTCGCCGAGGAACGCCCGGACCCGGTCGAGCTGGGCGCTGTTCTCGACCACGACGACGCGGGCCTGGCTGTGCTCGAAGAGGTAGCGCAGCTGGTCGCCGCTGAGCGTGGCGTAGGCGGTGGCGGGCACGGCGCCGAGGTGCACGGCGGCGAGGTCGACCAGCCAGTGCTCGGGGCGGCTGGACATGAGCATCAGCATGCGGTCGCCGGGGCGCAGGCCGGCGTCGTGCAGGCCGAGGGTGAGCGCGGCGACCCGGTCGCGGACCTGCCGCCAGGTGAGGGTGTCGGCGCCGCCGGGCATGCTGAGGGCGGGCAGGTCGCCGAAGTCGCGGGCGTTGCGGTCGAGCAGCGAAGGAATCGTCAGGCCGGCGGCGGTCGCGGCGAAGCGCTGCGCGACGTCGTCCTGGGTGTCGGTGGCTTGGGTCATCGTGGTGCCTCCCTTACCCGGTGACCGCGAAGGGGGTGTGGTCACCGGTGCGTCGTGGCGTTTGACGTCGCCGGAGCGCGGCACGGGCACACCGCCGCCACTCCTGTGGGCACTGTAAACGACGGTTAACTTTCTGGGAAGGTGGCAGACGGTCAGGCGGCCAGCGCGGTGCGCGCCAGGCCGGCCACGGACGCGGCGGCACCGCCGGTCTGCGTGTAGCGCACCGCCCGGCCCAGGTCGGTGACCAGGTTGATGGCGGCGTGCACCAGCACCCTGGCCTCGACGGCCGGCAGGTCGGGCCGGACCTGGGTGAGCAGCCGCACCCACTCCTCCACGTGCAGCCGCTGGACCTTGCGCAGCTCGTGCCGGTCCGGCTCGGGCAGGTTGCTGTTCTCCGCCAGGTACACCGAGACGAGGTCGCTCTCGCCGAACGCGAACCCGACGTAGGCCTCGACGAGGCGGCGCAGGGCCTGATCGGGCTCGGCGACCCCGCGCAGCGCCGCCGAGGTGGAGGCGGCCAGCCGGTCCGAGGCGCGGTAGTAGGCGGCCGCGAGCAGGTCACCCTTGCTGGGGAAGTAACGGTAGACGCTGGAGGCGTTGATCCCGGCGGCGGCGCCGATGTCCTCCATGCTGACGGCGTGGTAGCCGAGCCGGTGGAACAGCCGGATCGCCGAGGCGAGCAGCAGCTCCCGCCGCGACTCCAGGCCCGCCGCGGGCGGCCCGGCACCCGGTGGCGTCGCGGCGCCGCGCGTGGAGCGTACCGCCGACGCGGGCGGCGGGTCGGCGCGCAGCATCGCCCAGCCGAGGCGCTG
This sequence comes from Dactylosporangium sp. NPDC050688, assembly GCF_040654515.1. Taxonomy (NCBI): domain Bacteria; kingdom Bacillati; phylum Actinomycetota; class Actinomycetes; order Micromonosporales; family Micromonosporaceae; genus Dactylosporangium; species Dactylosporangium sp. NPDC050688. The sequence continues at coordinate 957 of NZ_JBFAIC010000013.1, read as the reverse complement.
CAGCGTCGCCTCCGCGCGGGCCTTCGGCGCGGCGGCCCGGTGCGTGGTCAGGCTGCCGAAGGCGCTCAGCGCGGCGCGGACCAGGAACTGCGCGCCGCCCGGCGACAGCTGCGGGCGCAGCCGCCGCAGCGGTTCGGCCAGCCGGCGGCTGAGGACGCCGAGGGCCTCGCGGAACTCGGCGCGGTGCTCGTCGGCCAGGTAGCGCCACTCCCAATGGTAGAGCCCGCCGACCTTGCGCCGCTCGACGGTGAACCGGGCGAGGGCGGCCAGCTGGGCGTCCAGCACCGCCGCCGGGTCGCCGTCGGCCGGCGCCTCCTGCACCGTGTCCAGGGCCGCGGTGACCAGCTCGCGGGTGGCGTGCACGAGGATCGCGTACTTGTTGGGGAAGTGCCGGTACACCGCCGGGCCGCTGATGCCGACAGCCGCCGCGATCTCGTCGATGCCGACCAGGTGATAGCCGCGCTCGCAGAACAGCTCAGCCGCGACGAGCGCGATCTGAGCCTTGCGGTTCTTCGGCCGCTTCCTGGGGGCGAGGTCGGTGCCGTGCACAAGCGCACAGCCTAGTGCCCCGCGGCCGCGCAAATGCGGACTGTGTCACAGCCCATTCGCCGCGACGGCCTTGACGGGCGCGGAAACGGTCAGAGAAAGTTAACGAAGATTCGCACGCCGGCGCGCTGACGCGGCGGCGTTGGCCGGAGAGGTTGCGATGACACACGAGGCATACGTGTTCGACGCGGTGCGCACGCCGCGCGGGCGCGGCAAGCGGAACGGCTCGCTGCATGGGGTGAAGCCTGTGTCGCTGGTCGTTGGATTGATCGACGAGCTGCGCCGCCGGTATCCCGGCCTGGATCCGGCGGCGATCGATGATGTGGTGTTGGGTGTCGTGTCGCCGGTCGGTGATCAGGGCGCGGACATTGCGAGGACGGCTGCGGTCGTGGCTGGGTTGCCGGAGACGGT
>NZ_JBFAIC010000012.1:165504-196826 GCF_040654515.1 Dactylosporangium sp. NPDC050688 | reverse complement strand
GACCACTTCACAACTCGCGGCGGCGATACCCCACCCGGCACGATCCTGAGGGTGCCGGGTGGGGTCGGATCCGACCCCACCCGGCACGCTGCGCACCGCGGGACGGTGCCGTCGTCAGCGCAGGTTCGCGGGCACCTCACGTTCGTCGAGGGCGCCGGAGCGGATGACCGACACGACGAACTCGGCGACGTTGGCCGCGGCCTTCGGCTGCGCCTTCTTCGTCTTGCGATGGGCCCAGTCGGAGATCGCTTTCACCACGATCCAGCCGATCAGGCCGAGCTCGAACACCACCTGCCGCGGCACGAACCGCCTCGTCGCCTCCCCTCCGTTGGCGCGCTTGGCGGCCTCGACCACGGCGAACCGCTCCACGTCGGTCGCCACCAGGATCAGCACGACCGTCCGGCGGTGCGCCTCCTCGATCGTCAGGTTGACGGCATTCATGATCACTCCTCGATACTTGACGTGTTGCCGGACCGCGGTGATCAGCACACCTACGCCGGCCAGTGCCATCACGCTGGCCAGCCGGCCGACCGCCCAGGCGCGGCCGGTCAGTGGCGTCAGCCCGGGCGGATCGTTGAGCAGCAGCCGTTGCGCGAGCCACTGCACGGCGAGGCGAAATGTGACCGGATGGCCGGAGCACGCCACGCCGGCGCAGGCCGAGCGCTCGATGTCCGAAATGATCACCGCCTCACCGAGGACCACCACGATGACGCCGAAGATGTACCAGAGCAGGAAGCTGCCGGTGTCGCGGTAACGGATCGGCGCCCTTCTCGGCCGGTCGGCGAGCCGCAACAGCACCTCGTTTCCGGAGCCCGACAGGCTGGACCAGGCCGCGGGGCCGGATCAGGTCGATCGCGCGGCGGCGCGGCAGTCCCGCAGCGTCGGCCGGCGGGTCACGTCTGGCATCCCGACGCGCCGGCCGGCTCGCCGATCTTCACCACGGTCAGCGTGACCGTCGTCTTGTAACCGGCCCGCGTGCCGGGTTCGACCGACTGGCCCACCACGATCCAGCCGCGGTCCACCAGCGGGACACGGCCCCGGCCCAGCCCGTCCTTCGGCACCAGCAGGTAAAACCCCGCGCTGCGCAGCGCGTCCTGCGCCGTTTGCAGGTCGCGGCAGCGCACGTCGGGCACGACGCCCTTCGTGGGCTCGATGGTGGGCAGGGCGTCGGTCGACTTGCCCACCCTGAGCGTGACCGTGATCCCCGGCGCGATCTTCGTCCCGGCGGCGGGGTCCTGGCCGCGCACGATCCAGTTGTGCGGATCCACGATCACCCGGTTCTGCCCGGTCGCGTCGGAACGGTTGATCGACAACAGGCCGGCGCCGCGCAGGATGCCCTCGGCCTCGTCGAGCCGCCGGGTGACCACGTCCGGCACCTCGTCCTGCGCCACCGACGCGTCGGACGGACCCGACGTCGGCTGCGACGGCGCGGACGACGTGCCCGCCTCGGTGGGTGTCGCGGACGCCGGCGCGGACGCCGCGCCGGCGGTCGGCTTGATGTCGTCGTCGGTCTTGCCGTCCCCGCAGCCGGCGAGCAGGAGCAGGACGACGCCGATCATCGCGCCCCGGGGCCATCTCGTCATGTGCCGCCCTTCCTGTCAGAGTTCTGTGGTGCAGGCCCGCGTCGTGCCGAAGTACCCGCCGAAGAACGCGATCCGGCGTTGCGTGGCGGATCCGTGCGCGCCCGTGTCGAACCAGTGCACGCCGGGCCGGTCCGCGACAGAGCCGATGCCGTCGAACAGCTGCCGCAGGTCGCCCTCTTCCAACTCGAGGCTGCCGTCGGCGATGGAGCCGCCGAGGTAGGCGCCGGCGAGGCAGTCGGCCTGCAGCTCGGCCTTGATCGTGAATGAGGCGGTGAGGCCGAGCCGCTGCTGGATCGCGTGACCGTACTCGTGCCCGATCACGTAGTAGACGAAGGTCGCGCCGATCGACGACCACTCGCCCCGCAGCCACTGCTGGTCATAGGCGATGTAGTCGGGGCCGGCGCAGTAGGCGGCGTTGTTGGGCGGCAGCCGTTCCTCACCGCAACGGGGACCGTCGGCGCCGCGGTACTGCGTGATCGTGCGCACCGCCGCGAAGTCGCGCCGGTGCTCGGCGAACTCCTCCTGCCAGTAGTGCACGACGGTGTTCAGCGCGGCCTGGACGTCGGCCTCGAAGGTCGCCGGCTGGCGCGAGCCGGCCGGAGCCGCCGTCTGGTCCGCGGCCGGGTCCACCGGCGGGGTCAGCGCCGGGGAGGTCGCCGCGGTCGAGCCGGGCCCGCCAGGAGGCACCGCGCCGGCATCCGGGTCGCAGCCGGACAGCACCGTGAGCACCAGCCCGGCGATGGCCAGACGCTTGAACATCCCCAACCTCCTCAGGCCTGCGCCCGCCCCGGCTCTGCCGCGGGGTCGCGGCCCTCACATCGGTGCGGCCAAGCCTGCGCCGGGGAGCTACCGATTCCCTGCCGGTCGGCTACCTGCGAGCGCAGCCGGGCGATGCACCGCGCCAGGACCGGGTGCTCGACGATCCGGGCGGCCCGGCGGAGCTGCCGCTCCAGATCGGCCGCCTCGGCCGCACCCGCGGGCGTACGACTCGGCGGTGCCTGCTCCACCGACTCGAGCAGCAGCAGCGCCACGTGGTCGGCGATCAGCGGTCCGGCACGGCCGGCCGCGCCGGCCAGCCGTTCCAGCAACTCGACGGCCTCGTCGTGGGCGCCCTGACGGCCCATCGCGGCGGCGAGCCCGACGCGCGGCGCGACTGCCGGCGGGTCGAGCGCACTCATCGCCCGGAACGTGTGCGCCGCGGCCGAGCCGTTGCCGGTCTCCGTGAGCAACCAGCCGAAGAGGCCGCGATACGCCGGGACGGCCGGTTCGCTGCGGGACGCCCGCCTCGCCCGCACGACCGCCTCACCGAGGCGGCCGCACGCCGCCTCGGACAGCGCGCGCAGCCCGTCGACCTCGGCCGAGCCACCGCGGTCCCGGCGCAGCCGCTCGATCGCCCAGTGCGCGGTCCAGCGATCCTGCTCCCACACCGCCCGGAGAATTCGCGAAGTCAATTCGCACTCCACGACATTCTGCGGCCAGGGGTCGATGAGCTGACGCAGCAGGCGCAGCCTGATATCGCGGGCGCAACTGCGGCCGAATTCGGCGTTCGCGGCAAGGTACGGCGACCACGAATCGCGGGACGGCTCACCTTTTCGGGTGAATCTCGGCGTCGTCATCCTGACGCTGCAATGCCGGCCGCCGCAGTCGATCGGAGGGGCGGCCCACCGGTTCGGACGACGTCGGTGCCGATGTGTCGACTCATCAGACGGCTCCTCGGACAGCACTGAACGCTGTACGTTTGGGGTGCAAACCCATTGAGCCACTTCACGCTACCGTCTACCTTCCGAAATACTGACGGGCATTCCGACATCGATCATCGCCATCAAATTCGGTGGCACCACACCGATATCGTTTGGGTCGGAACGTTTTGGTGACCGGCGCGCATACACAGAGATGGACATAGCGCCATAACCGGAAGGGAACGCCCGCCATGCTGTTCCGGGTGCTGCCTGGCCTGCTGGTCGGCGACGACGAGCAGCCCGTCGACCTGCCGCCGATCCGCCTGGCCGTGCTCGCACTGCTGCTGATTCACGCCAACCAGAAGGTGTCCACCGGCCAGCTGCGCAACGAGGCGTGGGACGGCGCCGAGGTCGGGGACACGCAGGTCCACAAAGCCATCGCCGACCTCCGGACGTTCCTGGCCGGGCTGGGCCGGCGCGACGCGCTGGCGACCGTGCCGCGGTTCGGCTACCGGCTCGACCTGACCGCCGACGACCTCGACCTGCTGGCCTTCCAGCGGGCTTCGACGGCGGCCGCCGAGGCCCGTAACCGTGGCGACGGCGACGCCGAGATCGACGCCCTCCGGCAGGCGCTGCGGTACTTTCGCGACGCCCTCCCGCTGCAGGGCGTGCCGGGCAGGTCGGCGCAAAGCTACGGCCGGGAGCTGCAGCAACGCCGCAAGCGGGCGGCGATCCGCCTCTGTGAGCTGCTGGTGCCGCTGCGGCGCCACGCGGAGCTGCTCGACGAACTCGTCACGCTGTTCCGGTTCCACGCGACCGACCGCAGTGTCTGCGAGTTCCTGATGCGTGCGCAGCACCACAGCGGTCACTCCGGCGACGCCCTGGACACCTACAACAGCCATGCCGAGGCGCTCCAGGCCGAACTGGGCAGCTCCCCGGCGCCGGAGCTGCGCACGCTGATGTACGACATCGCCTCCGGCAAGGACGTCGACGGCGCGCACGACCCCCAGGCCGAGGTGCCCTCGCGCGTGGTGGCGGTACCGCGTCAGCTGCCCATGGACGAGCCCGACCTGATGGGCCGGGCCAAGCACGTCGAGGTGGCCTGCACCCGGCTGACGGCGCAGCGCCGCACGCCCGCGGTCATCGTGGTGACCGGGCCGGCCGGCATCGGCAAGACGGCGCTCGCGGTGCACATCGCCCACCTCGTACGCGAGGAGTACCCCGACGGCCAGGTGTTCGTGGAGCTGCGCGGCACCGACGCCGACCCCGCCCGGCCCGCCGAGGTGCTGGCGCAGATCCTGCGCGCGTTCGGCACGACACAGGTGCCGGAGTCGCTGGAGGAGCGGCGCTCCTCGCTGCGGACGCTCCTGAGCACGCGCCGGGTGCTGCTGGTGCTCGACGACGCGAGCGCGGAGAGCCAGCTGCGCGACCTCCTGCCCGGCGGCGCCGGCTGCGCGGTGATCATCACCTCCCGCAACCGCCTGCCCGGGTTGCCGGGCGCGCAGCACCTGCCGACCCTGGAGCCGCTGCAGCTGCCGGAGTCCATCGAGCTGTTCCAGCAGATCGTGACGCGCAGCGGCGAGGTGGTCGGCGCCGAACCGGACGCGACACGCCGCATCGCGGAGCTGTGTGACGGACTGCCCCTGGCCATCGCGATCGCCGCGGCGGTGCGCAGCGAGCCCGGCCGCACCAGCGCAGAACTTGCCGAACGGCTGGCCGATCAGCCGCTCGGCGCGCTGGTCCATCAGGAGCGCAGCATCGCCTACAGCATCGGTGCCGGCGTCGAGCGGCTGGACCCGTCGGCGCAGCGGCTGTTCTTCGCGCTGGGCATGCTGCAACTGGTCGACTTCACGCCGTGGGTCGCCGCCGCCGCCCTCGAACTGCCGCTGCCGGACGCCTCCGACGCGCTGCTGCGGCTCGCCCGGTGCGGCCTGCTGCAGGTCTCCACGGCGGGACGGTACCGCTTCCACAGCCTGACCCGCGCGTACTCCCGAAGCCTGGCCGGTGACGTCCGGGTCGACGTCGAGCGGGTGTACGTCGCGCTGCTCACCCTGACGCGGCGGGCGCAGCGGTCGATCTACGGCGGCGACTACGAGGTCGTGCACGGCACCGTCGCGGACTGGCCGGCCCCGGACGAGCTGGTCGACGACGTCCGGCGCGCGCCGCTGGAGTGGTGCGAGGCCGAGCGCGCCAACATCCGGGCCACGGTCCGGCACGCGACCGAACTCGGGATGGTCGAGCTCGGCTGGGACCTCGCGATCTCGACGCACGAGTTCTACAACCTGCGCCACCACCTCGACGACTGGCGGGACACCCACCTGACCGCGCTGGACGCCTGCCGCCGGGCCGGTGACGAGCGCGGCGAGGCGGCCGTGCTGACGATCCTCGGCCAGCCGGCCCTCGTCGCCGACGCCGGGCAGCGCAACCTGTCGGGGACCGCCGACCTGGAGCGGGCGGTGCGGATCTTCCGGCGGCTCGAGGACCGGCACGGCGAGGCGATCGCGCTGCGGACCCTGGCGAACAATCTGCGCCGGGCGGGGAAGCTCACCGAGGCACTGGCCGCGTTCCGGCAGGCGCTGGTGCTGTACCGCGCCTGCGACGACGTCGTCGGGCAGTGGCAGTCGCTGCGGTACATCGGTCAGACCCAGCTCGACATCGGCCTGCACGACGCGGCCCTGGCCAGCCTCACCGACGCCGCCGCGGTGGCCGCCGGCAGCGGCGCGGCCCGGCTGCGCGCCCAGTCCGCGTACTGGCTGGGCTGGGCACACCTCAGCGGCGGGAACCTCGCCGCCGCACAGTCACAGTTCCAGCAGGTGCTCGAGCACGTCGCCGACTCCGACGAGATCGGCCAGGCATACGCCCATCACGGGCTCGGCGAGATGGCCCGGCTCGGCGGGGACGAGGCGGAGGCCACGCACTGGCTCGTGAGCACCGTCGCGCTCGCGCAGCACGGCGGCGACGCGGTCCTGGAAGGGCGGGCGCACCTGGCGCTGGCCCGGTTGCATCTCGGGGCCGGCCGGATCGACGCCGAGCGACACGAGCGCGAACGGGCCATCGCGTGCTTCGCCTCCGTCGGGGCCGACCATCTCCGGCGGGAGGCGAGCACGAGCACCGCGGCCTGACCGCCCTCGCGGTTCCCCGTCGCATCTCGGTGCCGGACCGGTAGGCCAGCGGTAGCCGGCGGCCGAAGACTTGTCGACGTTCACGGCGTTCCATCGCCCGGTCCCGGAAGCGGGCACCGGTGGCTGCCGGTGACGCGAGGAGGACGGATGGCCAGGGGAACCAGCGGCGGGCCGGGGTGGGCCGCGCCGCCGCCGAAGCCCATGCGGTACCCGCCGCACCACCGGCTCGCGGACGCGTGGCACGGCTGGCGGGACGGGAGGAAGGGCATCCCGGTGATCCCCGCGGCACTGCTCGACCTGGCCGGCGAGTACGCCGAGGAGCAGCGGCAGCTGGTGGGCACGCCCAGGCTGGAGGTGCTGCGGCGGCGGTCTGCGGAGCTGATCAACGTCGAGTGCGAGCGGCACGACCGGCGCCTGATCGGCGCCGTCGGCCCGGCCGCGCTCGCCACGTCGATCGACAGCCGGCAGAAGGCCGTGGACGAGCTGCGGACGCAGCTGGCGGTCCACCAGACCCCGCCCGACGACCTGGCCTTGAAGGAACGCCGCAGCGCCGAGGCCGAACGCCCGGATCTCCTGGTGCGCCACCGGCGGCTGGCAGAGCACGCCCGTCGCCTGCACGCCGCGGCCAGTGCCCTGGCCGCGGCGGAACAGCAGCGCAACGAGGCTTGCGAGCGGCAGGTCCTCGCGGCGCAGGACCTTTACCACGCCGAGCGGGTCCTGGCCGCCAGAGCCCGGCGCATCAACGAGCACCACTGGCGCCGCGCCGCCGCGTACTGGCAGCACCTGGTCCGCTCGCACGAACTGGGGCCACAGCTCAACGCCATGCTCCGGCCGGTCGGACCGGAACTGCCCAGCTGGGCCGAGGAAGAGGACTGACACATGGGTCGGCTGTTCGAGACGTTCCGCCTCCGGATGTGGGTGTTCCTCGCCCGCCTGTTGCCCGGCAGCCTGGTCTACTGGCTGCCCCAGCCAAGGCCTTTCGAGCCCCGCGCGATCGATCAGGCGGCCGCCCGCCGGGAGATCGAGGCCATCGTCGGCGTGCTCGCCCCCGACGCCACCGACGAGGCCACCGGCCACGTGATGGACCGGCTGATCGACGTCTGGACCGAGGCCTGGGTCGCCGAGCTGGCGGTCGACTTCCAGCGGCACGGCCTGCGCAACGCCCGGACCGCGATGATCGCCGCCGCGCTGGCGGCCCGGGAGGCCGTGCTCAACACGGACGCCCGCCGCCGCCACGACGAGCTGACCATGGCGCACCAGGCCGCGCTCAACGCCCTGATCAGCCCGAACGACTGACCCGGAAGGTGCCGGCACCATGAAAGAGCAACTGAACCGCCAGAACGGCAGCTACGCCGATCCGACGCTGATCGCGGGACGACCGTTCGCGGCACTGGTGTACCTGGTTGCCCTCGTCCTCGCCGCCATCGCCGACGTCAGCACGTTCCGGCAGGTCCTCGAGCTGGCGATGCCCAGGAGTGACGCGCGGACGGTCACCATGGTGGTGTACGGATTCGTCGGCATCGCCATCCTGCTCATGCATTTCGCGGGCATGCTCATGCGGGAGCGGCAGGCGCGACGGGGATGGGTGTCCCGGATCAGACCGTGGCTCTACGTCGTGGCATGGTTCGGCCTCGGCGCCACCGCGTTCTACGTGCGCATCTCCGAGAAGGTCAAGAGTGGCGTCGTGGTCAACGGCCGTGAGCAGCAGTCCGGCGGCCTGCACATCACGTCCGCGTCGCTCATGTTCGTCGCGCTCTACCTCGGCACCGGTCTCGTCGCCCTGGTCGGGGCCTACATGACGCACAACCCCGAGCGTGGCGCCTTCGTGCGGACGAAGTGGGCCCTGATCCTCGCCAACCGCCGGCTCGCGTCGTCCGTGCTGCGGCGCGAGATCGCCGAGGGCACCCGGAGCCTCTACGAGCTCAACCAGCAGAGCGCCACGGCCGTGCTCGGCCTGGAGCAGGCCCGGCGCAACGCGTTCGGCGAGGCGCTCAAGCAGCACGCCCGGCTCGTCATCGCCCAGCGGGGGAAGGACCCCGCGCTCACCGACGCGCTCTTCCCGGACGAACGCAAACTACCGCCGGGCACCGGCCCAGCCCTTCCCTGAAGGAGTCCCATGCGCCACTTTTCCCGCCCTGTCGCGGTCGTCCTGACCGCCGGCCTGCTCCTCGCGGGCTGCGGCCAGGATGCCGAGTCGACGTCGGAGCCGGCCACGCCGGCGCGGACCGGCGCCTGCAGCGTGCCGCCCAAGCCGGTCGCGCTCGCCTACGGTGCGCGGTCCAACAACCCTGCCCCGGTCCTTCCCAAGGACGTCCTCGAGGTCGTCGACCAGGCCGCCTACGCGGGCAACGAGATCAGCGCGTTCGCCGTCTCCGGAGCGCCGCGTGAGGTCGGTCTGCACCTCGAGTTCCAGCCGGTTGCCGTCAACAGCGGCGCGAAGGCGGCGGAGCGCGAGAACCTCAACCAGCAACTGCAGGAGCAACTCGGTACGGTCCGCGCCGACAACGCAGAGGCCAACCCGCTGGTGGCGATGGACCTGGCCGGCCGGCGGGCCGGTCAGGACGGCACGGTGGTCCTCCTCGACTCAGGCCTGCAGACCGTCGCCCCGCTGGACTTCCACGACGGCAACCTGCTCAGCGCCGAACCGGAAGAGGTGGCCACGGCGCTCAAGCAGCGCGATCAGCTGCCCTCCCTGAAGGACCGCACGGTGCTGCTCGTCGGCATCGGCTACACGGCCGAGCCGCAACAGACGCTGGACACCCGGCAGCGCAACAACCTCATCGAGATCTGGCGGGCGATCGCCAAGGCCGCCGGGGCGACCTGCGTCGAGGTGTACGACGTGGCGGGCGGCGACCCGCCGGCCACGGGCCTCCCGCCGGTCTCCAAGGTCACACCGCCGGCAGAGAAGCCGGTGCAGGTCTGCGGCACCACGATCCTGGCGAACTCCGGCCGCGTCGGCTTCAAGAAGAACATCGCCGTGTTCATCGACCAGCGCGCGGCGGAGCAGGCCATCGGCGAGATTGCCGACGTCATGCGCACGGGCAGCCAGCGCGCGAAGCTCATCGGCACGACCGCGACCGACCAGTCCGTCGAGTTCCGCGCGAAGCTGTCGCTGGACCGGGCCAACGCGGTGCGGGACGTGCTGGTGCGCCTGGGCATCTCCGCGGACCGGATCGAGACGGTCGGTGCCGGCACGACCTACAGGACGCACGTCAACGACATCGGACCCAACGGCACCCTGCTGCCCGGACCGGCGGCGCAGAACCGGTCCGTCGTCGTGGAACTGTCGTGCCCCAACGAGGGCTGACCGCATGGAGCCGATCCTATACGGGCCGTTCGCCCGGCTGGCCGACCTGTACCACGGCTGGCGCGACGGCCTGTCGAACATCCCGCCGAAGGCACACTGGCGCCGCGGCCAGCGGATCTCCACACCGCATCGCGAGGTGCTGATCCGCCGCGCGCAGGACGCGTTCGAACTGGAACGCCTGCGGTTCGAGCAGGCGCGCCGCTGGGCCCTGGACCGCCTCGCCCGCGCCGAGGCGGAGCGGGACGGCGCCGAGGCCGTGCTGGCGCTGGCGGAACGCGAACTGGCCCAGGCGTCCGTCCCACCCACCGGCGAACAGCTGGGGGAACGGCGCGTGGCGGAGGAGCACCGGGACGGGCGGGTGGTCCGGTCCAGGCGGATGCGCGAACACCGGCTGCGGCGCGGCGCGACGCTCGCCGCGCTGCGCCGCGCCCGCGACGCGGTCACCGACGCCGATGCCCGCATCGCCGCGGCGCGGCAGGAGGCCACCACCCAGTTGGCGGTCGCCGCGTCGCGGGTACGGCGCATCCACGAGTTCACCCACCGCCGGCTCGCCTCGTACCGCCGCCGGCTGGCCCGGTCGCATCCGGACCCGGCCTGGATCGTGGAGGGCATGAGCGTGCTCGATCCGGAGATACCCCGGTGGGCGTTCTCCCCCTACCCGGGTCACGAGCTGGAGATGCCGCCACCGGCCCGGCCGCCCGTCGACGACGATGTCGTGCCGGACGGCGCGCCGGAGCCGCCCGCGGAACGCATCGAGCTGCGCTCGACGGTCCGCTTCGGCTCCGACCCGGACCGCGCGGACGTGGTGCTCGACTGGTTCTGGGTCGCGCCGCACCACTTCACCGTCGTGCCCGAGGAAGGGCGGGTGCGCCTGCTCGACCGGGGGCAGGGCAACGGCCCGTTCGTCGACGGGCAGCCGGTGCGGACCGCGCTGCTGGTGCCGGGTGAGTACTTCGACTTCGGCGAGCTGCGGTACGAGGTCAGCGACGACGCGACGGCGCTGCTCGTCAGCCCGCTCGCCGCGCCGTCGCTCATCGTGCACGACCTGTCCGACTCGGGTGGCAGCCGGCTGCAACACATGTCGTTCGTCCAGCGCAACCGGACCGTGGTGGCGATCCTCGGACCTTCCGGGGCCGGCAAGTCGTCGCTGTTCTACGCGCTGCTCAACGAGCTGGAGACCTCCGGGCGGTTGTACTTCCGCGATCTCAGCCTCGTCGAGCATCGCGAGGAGATCCGCACGATGCTGGGCTTCGTCCCGCAGGCCGACGAGATGCACCAGTCGCTCACCGTACGGCAGCTGCTGCGTTTCACCGATCAGCTGCGCGTCGGCCCTGACCACCACGGCAAGCGCAAGGAGCGCATCGAGCAGACGTGCGAGAGCCTCGGCCTGCTCCCCAACCTCGACCAACTCGTCCGCACGCTCTCCGGCGGGCAGCGCAAGCGCGTCTCGATCGCCCTGGAGATGATCGCGCGACCCGACCTGCTGATGCTCGACGAGCCGACGTCGGGGTTGGACCCCAACATGGACCGTGAGGTGATGACGATTCTGGCCGACTACGCCGAGCGCGACCGGACCGTCATCGTCATCACCCACAACACGGAGCACCTCCGGCTGGCGCACCGGGTGCTGGTGCTCGCCAAGGGCGGCCGGCCGGTCTTCTTCGGACGGCCGGCGGACGCACTGCCCAAGCTCGGCGTGCGGAGCTGGGCTGATCTCATGAAGCTGCTCGGCACCGGCGACGTCGACCAGCACACGGCGGCGTACCGCAACGGCTCCGCGGCCCGCGAGGCGGAACGCGAGGCCGACCGGGTCGCGCACGGGCAGGCCAGGCCGAATCAGACGGTGAAGGCGCGCCGGTCGATCCGGCCGCTGCACCGCGAGCTGGGGGTCCTGTCCCGCCGCCAGCTCGCCCTGCTCTGGGCCCAGCGCCTACGGGACCGCGATCGCAAGAAGCTGCGTGCCTCGGGTTGGTTGTCGTGGCTGAAGCCGCTGGCCGGCCCCGCAGTCGTCGCGATGCCGCTCATCATCGCCGTCTTCGGCGCCCTGCTCTCGGTGCTGATTGCCGGCAGCGACGGCTTCGGGCCGCCGGCCGGTCCCCGGCAGACGCCGAGCCCGGCGACAGCGCTCAGCCTGCTCACGACCCTGTGCATGCTCAACGGACAGGCCCTGACCTACAGCAACATCGTGTCCGAGGCGCTGATCATCAAGCGGGAACACCGCACAGGGGTGCGGCCGCTGTCCGTGCTGCTGTCCAAGTGGTGGGTGTTCGCCCTCATCGGTACGGCGCAGGCAGGCATCATCACGGTCACCTTCTGCGCCATGCGCCCCGCGCCCGAGAACTACCTCGTCTACGGCGACGGCGTCCTCGAGCTCTTCGCGGACCTGGCGATGCTGACCGTGGCGTCGATGTCACTCGGCCTGCTCATCTCCGCGCTGGCCCGCCGGCTCGAGCAGGCCGTCGCGTGGGTCACGGCGGCCTCCATCGCGCAGATCGCGCTGAACGGCGTCACCGCCGATCTGACCCACAAGTGGCCGCTCAACGCCCTGTCGCTCCTCCTGCCGACCCGGATGGGGCTGGCCTCCACCGCGTCCTCGATCGGCCTGCGCGGCCTGGCCCCCAACACGATCTACCAGGACGCCATGTGGACCCACTCGACCTCCCAATGGATCTTCAACACCGCACTGGTCGCCCTGCAGACCGTCGTCTTCTTCACGCTCGCGGCCCTCATCCTGCGCCGCCGGCTCGACCACCCGGACCAGTGACGAGCCGCGGCGCCACCGGGTCCGCCGCGTACTCCTCGCGCAGCCTGCACAGGTCATGGATTTCGGCCGCGGGACATGCGCCGCCGCATGGCCCGTGTGGGACGTGTCCACGGCGCCTCCCGAGATCGTTTCCGGCCCAGTGTCGCCTGGGCCCGGGCGCGGTACAGCCGGCTGTCCTGTTGCGGCCACGAGCGGATGCCGGCGGACGGCACCTCCGTCGTGCCACCGGCCGAGAAGACCCAGCTATGTGCTCGGGCGTGGGTCAGGCCTCGTTGGCATTCGAACGTATGTTCGAATATACTGAGGTGGATTCGTCGGACCGACATGGGAGGCAATCACATGCTGTTCGACCCGGCCGCAAACCTCCTCGCCGCCCAGCCGCACGGCGGCGACGTGCGAGTCATCGCCGGCGAGGTCCCGGTCGGCCAGCTGTGCCGCGACCCGGAGGCGTTCGCGGACGTCACGACCCTGGTCGCCCCGAATGCCCCAGGCGCCCCACCGCTCGACGCCCGCGCGCGAGCCCTGCTGAGCCTGGTGTGGCCGACCTCCGCGGCCCAGGCCCGCCAGATCTGGGGCGCCCGGATCGCGGCCCGGATCCGTCCGCTGCTCGGCACCGCGACCATTGAGGACCTCCCCGGTCACCTCGACGATCTGGTGCCCTCGCTCATCGCCGACGTGGTCGGCATCCCTGCCTCAGCGCTGCGCCGCGTCGAGTCCCGCAGCGCGCTCACCGCCAGCTCCTGCCCCGACGCCGTCACCCGCGCCGCCGCCCCGCTCGCCCTGCTGCACACCGCGGTCGCCGCAGCGGTCCGCGACCGCGCCGCCGCAACGGCCGCCCCGCCGGACCACCCGGAGACGGTCCTCGACGACGCGCTGTTCTGGCGCGGACTCGGCCGTGACCACGTGTCCCTGGACGAAATCGCGGCCCTGGTGAGCGCCCTGACCGCCGCGGCCTGGGACGCGACCCGCACGACACTGCCGCGACTCCTCGACACCATGACCGCAACCACCGCCACCCGCCCGGCGCCCGCCGCGGCTGGCACCACCGGGAACGCCGGGTCCAAGCGGGCCACGGCCGACCGGCCGGCCTGGGCCGGGCTGGTCGACGGCGCAGCCGAACGGGCCACGCTGGTCGACACCGCCGTCCGCTGCGACCCCCCGGTGATCGGATGGCTGCGCATCACCACCGCGGAGGTCCAGGTCGACGGCGCCACGATCCCAGCCGGAACCCGATGCCTGTGGCTGGTCGACGCCACCGACCCGGCCGACCGGCGTACCCCGGCCGCACTGCGGGCCCTGCGCTGGCTCTCCCCCGGCGCACCCGACGGCGCCGGCGCCACCTTCGCCCGGCTCGTGGGCGACGCCCTGCTCACCGCGACGGCCGCCACCCGACCCCACCGCTCCCGCTGGTACCTGCCAGACACCGCCACGGCATGAACACCACGCCTCGGCCACGGCGGCCCGGCCCGGGACAGTTGTGGACTGGCATCGAGTGGCCACGCCCGAACCGTACGGTCCCGCCCCGTGGCCGTGCGACGCTGCCGCTACCACCGCCGTGGTCGCTGCCTGCGGCAGCCGGCGGGACGGCCCGATGACATGGATGGAGCATGGACCGTGGATTTCCGCGTCTTCGTTGAACCGCAGCTGGCCGGCGCGAGCTACCGCCAGCAGCTGGCGACGGCGCAGGTCGCCGAGGACCTGGGGTACGACGGCTTCTTCCGCTCCGACCACTACCTGCCGGAGCAGGCGGCGGGACAGGCACAGCCCCCGGCGGCCGGGGCGACGGACTCGTGGCTGACCCTGGCCGGCATCGCCCGTGAGACCCGCTCGATCCGGCTCGGCACGCTGATGTCGGCGGCCACGCTGCGCCTGCCCGGGCAGCTGGCCATCCAGGTCGCCCAGGTCGACGACATGTCGGACGGCAGGGTGGAGCTCGGCCTCGGCACCGGCTGGCACGAGGCCGAGCATCTCGCGTACGGCGTGCCCTTCCCGGCACAGCGGTTCGACCGCTTCGAGGAGCAGCTCCGGATCGTCACCGGACTGCTGGGCGCCGACGCCCCGTTCGACTTCGACGGCGAGCACTACCGGCTCCGCGCCGCTCCCCCACTACCGTCGGTACGGCAGCGCCCCCGTCCCCCGGTGATCGTCGGCGGTCGCGGCCGGCGCCGGACGCCCCTGCTCGCGGCGCACCACGCGGACGAGTTCAACATCGCGTTCGTCCGGCCGGACCAGGCGGTGCACCACTTCGAGCTGGTACGCCAGGCGTGCCGGGAGATCGGCCGCGACGCCGGCACGCTGACGTACTCCGCCGCGCTCGTCGTGTGCTGCGGGACGTCCGACGCGGAGGTGACCGCACGGGCCAACCGGGTCGGCCGGGGCGCAGCGGAGCTGCGGGCGACCGGCCTGGCCGGGTCCCCGGCCGAGCTCGTGGACAAGCTCGGCCGCTACGCCGAAGCCGGGGTGCAGCGGTGCTACCTGCAGTTCCTCGACGGGACCGACTTCGACCACCTGGAGCTGGTGGCCCAGCAGGTGGTGTCACAG
Source organism: Dactylosporangium sp. NPDC050688 (assembly GCF_040654515.1). NCBI lineage: Bacteria > Bacillati > Actinomycetota > Actinomycetes > Micromonosporales > Micromonosporaceae > Dactylosporangium > Dactylosporangium sp. NPDC050688. The sequence goes on along the minus strand of NZ_JBFAIC010000012.1, from coordinate 181,830 downwards.
CTGCGCTGAGCCTCCCCGGCCGGCGCCGGTCAGCTCGGATCCGGCGCCGGCTCGTAGTCGATGGTGAGCGTGGCGTCGACGGCGTCGCGCAGGTCGAGCAGTGCTTTGCCGTGCGCCGCGGCGGCCAGCACGATCATCACGGTGTCGGTGCCGAACCGGCTGTCGAGGCGGTCACCGATCCCGTGCAGCTTCGCGATGTGCTCCACGCCGTCCATGGCGCGGACCTGCTCCAGCCCGTGGATCGCGGTGACCGTGTGGGCGCCGCTGGGCGGCGGCACCCAGTAGTTCATCGCGTGCCGGTGGAACCGGGGAAGCTCGCCGGTCCCGCGGCCGACGGCGAGCAGCGCGATGGCGAGCACCGGGTCGAAGCCCGAGGACATGCGCATCGGGTACTCCAGCCCGCCGCCGAGCCGCCCGTTCACCTCGATGACACGGGGGCCGTCGGGGCACAGCTTGATCTCGGTGTGCGCGGCGCCGTGGTACGCGCCCAGTGCCTGCAGCGCCGCCGTCGCGGTGGCCCGCACCGCCTCCTGCTGGCCCGGCGCAAGGCTGCTGGGCATGACGTTGCCGGCCTCGCGGAACGACGGGACGAGCGGCAGCTTGTCGGTCACCGTCAGATGGACGATCCGGCCGTGGTCGATGAGCGACTCGACCGAGACGTAGTCACCGAAGCGCTCGTCGTCGTGCCAGGACCCGCCGCGCAGCTCCGCCTCCAGCTGCAGCGCCGGCTCGGCGGCGCGGACCCGGTAGTCGCCGGCCCGGTGCTGCAGCGCGGCGGCGACCGCTGCACGCAGTTCGTGCTCGTCGCCGACCCGGGTGACCAGCGTACTGCCCATGCCGCGGCGCGGCTTGAGCACAGCGGGGAACCCCACGGCGGCGGCGGCCGGCGCGATGTCGTCGTCGCTGCGGATCTCCGCGAAACGGGGCGTCGGCACGCCGGCGGCCGCGAGCCGGCGGCGTTGCTCGAGCTTGTCGGTCATGGCGCGGGCGGCGGCGGGGTCGTGGTGCGCAAGACCGAGCAGCTGCGCGAGCGCGGCGGTGAACGGCAGGGCCAGCTCGCTGTAGGTGGTGATCCCGGCGACTGCGCGCTCCTGCGCCCAGCGGACCGCGGTCTCGGGTGCGGACGACTCCACGCACAACGCCTCGGGGAACGCGTCCCGGACGTGGGCTTCGGTGTAGTCGGCGAGCATCACGAAGCACGGCTCGACCGCGCCCGTGAGGCTGGCGAGCAGGTTGTCCGGCGCGGGGCTGCCGGGTGCGTAGACGACCAGCAGGGCCGGGCGGGCGTCGGTGGGTGCGGTCACGAGGTCTCCAAGGAGTTGGACGTGCGGTTTCAGCGGCGGTCGGCGCCGGCGTGTTGTGCCGCGGCCAGGATGCGCCCGGTCGCGTCGGCGGCTTCCTGCCGGTCGAGGGTCCGCCACGGTGACGCCAGGACGAGCCGGACGGTGAGCACCCGCTGCGCCAGCCGCGGATCGTGGTACACGTCGACGATCTCGGCGGTACGCAGCAGCGGGTCGGCGCCGCGGACGGCCGCCAGGATCTGCGCGGCGGACACACCGTCCGGTGTCACCAGGTTGACGTCCCGCTGCACGGTCGGGAACCGGGACGGCAGCGTGGCGCCGGTCGGTTCGCCGTCGATCAGCTGGGCGAGGTCGAGCTCCGCGGCGACGCAGCGGACGGGCTGCCGTGCCGTGGCGACGCGCAGTTGCTGTGCGGCAAGACCGATCCGGCCGACGATCCGGCCGCCGGCGAGCAGGTGGGCGCCGGTGCCGGCGTGCCAGCACGGGTCGTCGGCCGGTTCGGTGTGCAGCTCGGTGATGCCCAAGGCCCGCAGCCCGGCCCGGGCCACGGCGTGCACGGCCCAGAAGTCGGCCTGCCAGTCGGCGGTGGCGGCCCGGGCGACCGCGAGGAGGTCGGCTTCGTGCACGGCGGAGCCGTCCCGTCCGGGCCGCATGACCCGGCCGATCTCGAACAGCGTCCGGGAGCACGGCTGTTCCGGCTGCGCCGCGATCGTGGCGAGGAGGCCGGGCACGAGGCTGGCGCGCACCGCCTTGGTGCCGCCGCCTTCGGCGGCCTCCAGCCGCAGCACGGGTCCGCCCGCGGCCAGGGCCGGTCCGGCCGGTCCGGCCGTCCCGCCGGGCCGCGGTGCGGCCGCGAGGTCGGTCACAGCGGGTGTGACGACCTCTTGGCTGCCGGTGGCGTGGATCGCCTGCCGGACGGCGTTGCCGCGGCGCTGCCGGCGGTCGGTGCCGGGCCGGACCGGGTCGGCGGGGAGGGTCGGCCGGACGTTGCGGTAGCCGTGCAGCCGGACGAGTTCCGCGGCGAGGTCGGTGCGGTCACGCAGGTCCACTCTGGACGGTGGCAGGGCCACGGTGGCGCGGCCGTCGCCGTGATCGCGGGTCTCGGCGCCGATGCGGTCCAGCAGCGCGGAGCACTGGGCCATGGTGAGGTCGAGCCCCGTGGTCGCGGTCACCACGGTGAGGTCGAGGTCGCAGACCCGACGGAGGTGGCGGGGCCCGTGCGCCACCGCCGCGGCGGCGAGCGCGTCATCGAGCGCGTCACCGGCGTCGGGGGCAAGCAGTCGCGCCGCGCGGCGCACCGCCCGCAGGCAGCGGTTGCCGTCGGACGCGATGTCGGTGGGGGCAGCCGCGAGGACGAGGACCGCGGCCGCCGGCTCGCCGTCGCCGACCGGCCGCGGCGTGAGCCCGACCGGCAGGCCGTCGAGTTGGACGAGGCCGCCCACGGCAGGATCACCGAGCACCGCGGTGACCGGGCCGCCGGACGGCAGCCGGTGGGCGCTGAGCCGCATGCCGTACTCGTAGCCGGCGATGGGCAGGGCGGGTCCGGCCGCACCGTCGGCCCGCAGCCCGGCGAGGGCCGCCAGGTGCCGTTCGAGGCGTGGGACGTCACCGCCGGCCCGGTGTCCTCCAGCAGCTCGGGCCGGCAGGACCACGGCGGCAGCCGTCCAACCGGCGGCCAGGACGGTCAGCCGCGGCTGTGCGGGGCCGGGTCGCGGGGGCGGCACGTCGGCCGCGGGCCCGGCACCGGTGCGGTGGCGGATGTCCTGCGCGAGGCCCCAGAGTCCGCGGCAACGGGTGAGTTCGTCGCGCAGGTCGACGTTGAGGATCTCCTGCGCCGACCCGCGGGGCAGCACCCGGGCGACCGGCGTGCCGGGCGTCGCGTGCGCAGGCAGCGTCTGGACACCGGTCCCGGCACCGAGGCCGAGTTCGGCGGGGCCGCACAGTTGTCCGACGGTACCGGCACGGGCACGGACCCGGGTCATGCCGTTCGCGGCGGGCGACGTCGCGTCCGGGGCGTACAGCTGCGCTCCGGCAAGCGCCACGGCAACCATCGTGCCGGCCGGCGGCACCGGGCCGGCGGTCGCGGGCACGTGCACCCGTTCGGCGGTGGGCAGCGCGACGGTGAGTGTCCCCGGGTCGTCCGGCGCGCGCTCGACGCGGCCGGCGACGACCGCGGCGTTGAGCACCCCGGGGCGCTCCACCGACCAGACGTACAGCCCCGCGTCGCCGAGGAGGTCGTCGAGCTGCCGGGCGGTGAGCTCGCGATCCAGAAATGCATTCAGCCACGACACCGGAACGCGCATGTTTGGCACAGCGAAACGACCTCTCCGAACCGGCGTAAATCCCGGACTCAGTGCCCTGATGCAGTTGTGATCGCGGCGGGCGCGAATGCACCAGGGCGTGTTCATCGTGATTGAGAAGCGCGGTACCCGCAAGGTCAACCGGGGCCGCACCGTGCCCGATTTGCCGGTGAATAGGTTCTTTTATGGCGTGGAGAGTTGTGGACTGGCAGGCAGTACCACCATTTCTCACCGACCGTTTCGCGTCGCTTCATGGAATCTTCTGCGGTGGCGCCGGTGGATTGAGAAGTCCGCACCACGGCGCCGCACGAGTATCGAAAGATTGGCTTTGAGAGATGGGTATGGGCTCCCGCCCGGCGGGCACCGCGGCGCTCGCGCAGCGTGCCCGCCGAACCGTGCTCCGGCTGGCGGCACATCAACCGGTGCATCTCGGATCCTCGCTGTCGGTCATCGACATCCTGGCGGCGCTCGTCCGCGATATCGCGCTGAGCCCGGCGAACGTCGGCGACCCCGACCGTGACCGGCTGATCCTCAGCAAGGGCCATGCCGTGTGGGCGCTCTACGCCGTCCTCGGCGAGGTCGGTGTGCTCGACGTCGGCGACGGCGAGCGGCTTGCCGGGCACCCCTGCGAGGGCATGCCCGGCGTCGACGCCGCCACCGGCGCCCTCGGCCACGGCCTGTCGATCGGGGCGGGGTACGCCGCGGCGGCGCGGCTGCACGGCTCCCGCCGGCGCACCTTCGTGGTCCTCGGCGACGGCGAGCTCAACGAGGGATCGGTCTGGGAGGCGGCCATGTTCGCCGCGCACAGCCGGCTCAGCTCGCTGACCGCCGTCGTCGACGTCAACGGGCTGCAGCAGGAGGGCCGTACCGCGGAGGTGCTCGACCTCACGCCGCTGGACGAGAAGTGGCGGGCGTTCGGCTGGCGCGTGATGACCGTGGACGGGCACGACACGACCGCGCTGCACGCCCGGCTCGGCGCGGCGGCCGACGCGGCGGGCCGGCCGAGCGTGATCCTCGCCGCGACGGTCAAGGGCAAAGGAGTCCCGTTCATGGAGCACAGCCTCGACTGGCACGTGGGCAGTCTCAGCCCCGACCAGCTCAGCGCGGCGCTCGCCGCCGTCGACGGCGCGGTGCACCGGTGACCGGCACCATCGCGCAGGCCACGCGCAGCATGCGCCCGGTCGTGGCCGAGCTGCTCGCCGAGCTCGGCGAGCGGCACCCCGACCTCGTGGTGCTGGCCGCCGACGCCAGAGCGCTCACCATGCCGTTCCAGCGCCGGTACCCGCGCCGCTTCTTCGACGTCGGCATCGCCGAGGCGAACCTCGTGGGGGTCGCGTCGGGGCTCGCCCGTGCCGGCCACCGGGTCGTGGTCGCGGCGATGGCCCCGTTCCTGATCCGCCGCGCCGCGGAACAGCTGCGCATCGACGTCTGCGGCGCCGCACTCGACGTGACGCTGCTGGGCGTCGGCGGCGGGCTGAGCTACGGCACCCTCGGCGCGACCCATCACGCCGCCGAGGACCTCGGTGCCGCGGCGGCGATGCCCGGGATGCGGGTCTTCTGCCCGGCGGACGTGCACGACGCGGCGTGGGCCGTGGCCGAGTCCGTCGCCGGGTCCGGCCCGGCGTACGTGCGGCTGAGCGCCCGCGAGGAGCCGGTCGTGCACGACCCGGCGCAGCGGTTCCACATCGACGAGCCGGCGGTCCTCGGCGCCGGCCCGGGCGCCGTCGTCGTCGCCGCCGGCGCCACCGTCGCCGAGGCGCTGCGGGCCGTCGAGATCGCCGGTCCGCAGGGGGCGACGGCCCAGGTCCTCGCATTGACGGCGGTCGCACCGTTCCCGCAGGCCGCGGTGCGGCGGATCGCCGGCGGCGCCGGTGTGGTCATCACCGTGGAGGACCACTACGCGGCCGGCGGCCTGGCCGCGCACACCGCGCTGGCGCTCGCCGGTCGCTGGACCGGCCGGCTGGTCCCCCTCGCCGTGGACCACCGGCCCGCTCCCGTCGCCGACCGGGCCGGGCTGTTCCGCTTCTACGGCATCGACGCGCCGGCCGTCGCGCGGGCGCTCATCGAGTCAGATCCACTGCGCAGGGAGTGCTGACGTGCGTATCCTCCTCGGGGCCGCCAGCTCAGGCTTCGGCCCGGTCGCCAAACTGACCGCGGTGTCGCGGGCGCTCGCGCCGCACCACCGCACGTTCGCCGGCGCGACGGTCGCGGCGCAGTTCGCCACCCGCAACGCCGACGCCTTCGACGACATCATCGACACCGAGGCCGGTCCCGGCGTCCTCGACCGGGCCCTCGCCGGAAGCGACCACGTCGTCGCGGTGATGGACGCCGACCTGGTGTTCCGGGCCTTCGCCGCCGGCCGCCCGGTCATGTTCGTCGACAGCCTCTTCGCGTTCTGGCGGCTGCCCTCCGGAGCCGCGCACATCGTCGAGGCGTGCCGGCAGGTCCGCCGCGACGGTCCCGGCAGCCTGGAGCGGCACCTCGGCGGGCTGTCGCCGCACGAGCGGAAGTACGCCGGCCACGTCCTGGCCGACGTCTCGGCGGTGCAGAACTTCCCCGGCGTGCGGGAGCGGGTCGAGGAGGCCCGCCGGCTCGGGGTCGAGCGGATGCACATCACCGGGTCGATCGTGGACGAGCCCGCCATCGCCGAGGGCGCCGCAACCCCGCACGAACCCGTCGACCTGCTGCTCGGACTCGGCGGCTTCAAGAACTTCCTGCTGGACTACGAACACCACAACGAGTACCTGCACCTGTTCGCGCGCTGGGTGCCCGACCTGCTCGCCGACTGGCCGCGGTTCGAGCGGGTGCTCGTCGCCGGCGGCGGCTACGCCGACAACCGCCAGCGCACCGTCACCGCCGGCGCCCGGAGTGCGCAGCTGCGGTGCCTGCCGCACCGGGCCTTCGTCCGGGCGCTCGCGTCCGCCCGGCACTGCCTGCTCACCCCGGGCCTCACCGCGATCCACGAGGCGACGCTGCTGCAGCGGCTGCCGATGGCGCTGCCCGAGCAGCACTACGGGCACATCGTCAACCTGCGGAGCCTGCACGGCACGGTGTTCGAGCAGACCGCGGCCCGCTTCGCCGACCTGATCGACGGCTACCACGTTCCCGATCACGACTACAAGGGGACCACGGCGATCATCGCCCAGGTCGGCCGGCTGCTGGAGGACGCCGCCGCGTACCGGCGGTTCCGCCGGGGCATGAACGAGCGGATCGAGGCGTTCCTGGCCCTCGGTCCCAGGCACGTCTCGTCGGGTGTCGGGCAGCTGCGCGCGCTCTTCGACGGACCGGCCTTCACCGAGCTGCTCGCGCAGGTGTTCCGGGCGCCGGCCGGCACGGAGCTGGCGCGATGACGGCCGTGGAGCAGCACCCGGCCGCGGCGCGCGGCGCGGCGTCGCTGGTGGCCCTGCACCGGCGGCTGCACGGCGTCGGGCCCGAGGCGGTCACGATGCGGACCTGGACCCCGCACAGCGAACGCAAACAGCGACAGCGGTTGTTCGTCGAGTCCACTGTGGACGGCCGGGCGCGGTTCGTCGCCAAGATCCCGCTCGACCCGGCCGACACCATGGTCGACCGGGAGTGCTCGATCTTGTCGAGGCTGCCCGCGGTGGTGGCGGCCCGGCCCCGGCCGGTCCACCGGCTCGACCGCGGCTTCGTCATGACGTTCGTGCCGGCGCGCGACTTCCCGGACGTCATGCGCGACACCCCGGCGCCGGGCTGGCCGGCGCTGCTCGGTGACGCGCTCGCCCTGGCGGCCGACCTGCACCGCGCCGGCCCGCCGGCCACCGGCCGCACCGCCGCCGACGTCGCCCGGACCTACCTGCCCGACCTCGACACGCTGCCGCCGGCGGCCCTGTCCGGTCTCGAGGAGGCGGCGATCGGCCCCACCCACGGCGACCTCGGCCCGTGGAACCTGCGGGTGGCCGCGGACGGCCGCATCGGCCTCATCGACTGGGAGGACTACCAGCCGGTCGGGCTGCCGGCCCTGGACGTGCTCAACGTCGTGCTGACCGCCGCGCTCGTGGCGTTCCCGGACTACCGCGAGCAGGGCTTCGACCGGCTCTACGACCGGGTCTTCCACGAGCGCAACCCGTTTCGCAGCGCCGCCGATCTGGCGCTGCGCCGCTACGCCGGGCTGACCGGCACCAGCGTGGCGGCGCTCGTCCGGCTCACCCCGCTGTTCTGCCGCTGGATGATCCGGCGGATCGAGCAGCAGGGCCGGCCGACCGCGCACCTGTACTACGGGCCGTTCGCCGAGCGGTTCGAGGCCGAGGCACCGACCTGGGACGGAGACGGTCATGACGGAAGCTGACGCCGGGGTTCAGGACGCGATCGTGATCGGCGGCGGCCCGGCGGGCCTGTTCGCCGCCTGGCGCCTGGCCGTCGGCGGGGCGGGCGTCACGCTGCTCGAAACGGGCGGCGACATGCGGGCCAGCCTCTGCGGCAAGGTCACCGCCCGCATGCAGGGCCGCAACGTGCGCCCCGCGGAGAAGTTCCGCCTGCAGTGCCAGCGCTGCGACTGCCTGACCGGGCTGGGCGGGGCGGCGTTCCACTTCGACACGAACCTCGGCTACGTGCAGGGGCTGTCCCGCACCAAGGTCGAGCACGACGGCAAGGGCGGCTTCCGCACGTACAGCGGGCTCGAACGGGCCCTCGGCGACTTCGACCGCGCGGCGCGGGCCGTCGCCGACGCGTACGAGGTCATGTACCGGTTCGGGCTGCCGCCCGCGCGGGCGGAAGGGCACGACCCGAAGGAGCCGGGCGGGCGCCCGGGCCGCGCCGGCTTCGTCCTGGCCGACGAGGCGTTCTCGCAGGCGATCACCGTCGATGACGCGCTCACCGTCGTGGACAACCTGCTCGCCGACGCGCTCGCCCACGGCCTGCGCCTGCGGCTGGGCGCCCGCGCCGAGCGGGTGCGCCGCCGGGCCGACGGCACCTGGCAGGTGTCGGCCGGCGGAGCCGACCTGCTCGCCCGCAACGTCGTCGTCGCCGTGGGCAAGCTGGGGCTGCGGTTCGTGCGCTCGGTGCTCGACGACAACGCCGTGGCGTACCGGCCCAGCAGCCGCGTGGACCTCGGGGTGCGCCTGGAGGCACCGCGGGAGATCGTCGCGCCGCTCACCGCCTCGTGCCACAACCCGAAGCTCACCTACCTCAACGAGCAAGGCGAGCCGGTGCGCACGTTCTGCGTCTGCGAGGGCGGCCGGATGATGCAGTACGCCTTCCTCGACACCGTCGTGCTGGACGGCCAGCACTGCCTGACCACGCCGACGCAACGGACGAACTTCGGCATCGTCACCACGATCGACGTGCCGGCCGGCGGCGACGGCTCCGAGTACGCGCTGGACTTCGCCCGCAGGGTCAACGCGGCCGGTGCCGGCGGGCCGGTCGTGCAGCCGCTGCTGGAGCTGCTCGGCCGGGGCCGGGTGCCCCAGCCGCCCGGGTCCAGTCTGGTCCAGGCCATCCAGGGTGACCTCGCGGCCTCGCTGGGCCCGCAACGGGTGGCGGACATCGCCGGCATGGTCGACCGGATGGAGGACCTCACCCCCGGCCTGGTCGGCCCGGCCACCGTCGTGGCCGCCCCGGTCGTCGAGCGGCTGTTCCCGGCCGTCGAGCTCTCCGACGACCTGCAGAGCAGCGCGGCCGGTCTGTACTTCGCCGGCGACTGCTCCTCGAAGATCATCGGCGTGACCTACGGCGCGGCGACCGGCGTCGTCACGGCCGAGTCGATCCTGCGCTGACCCGGCACAGCACGCCCGGACCACCCTTGCAACGAAAGGACGCCATGCTCCGCCTGCCCTCGCACCTGTCCGGCCGCGGTGGCGGCACCGCCCGCCAGCGCACGTGGGACGCCCCGGGCTGGTCGCGCCTCTGCCGTGCGGCGCCCGACCCGGCCGGCGGTCCGGCCGGCAGCCCGGCCAGTGGTGCACCGGCTGCCAGGCTGCTGGCGGGGCTGCTGGCCGTGCTGGTCCACCGGTACGGCGCGCCCTGCCGGCTCTCCGCGGATCCGGGCTGCGGGTCGCCCGGCGCCGCCCGCGTCCTGCTCGACGCCGACCCGCTCACCGTCACCTGGGCGGACGTCCTCGCCGAGGTCACCACCGGCAGCCCCGATCCCGCGGCAGCGCACCTGCCCGCGATGCACGTCACCACCGGCCCGGACGCCGCGCCGTCGGCGGACCTGCTGTGGAGCGCCGGACCCGACGGCATCACCGCCAGGTGGGATCCCGGTGTCTACCCGGACACCACGGTGGCGACCATCGCCGGTCACCTCGGCCGGCTGGCCGAGCAGCTCAGCGCACCGGACGCGGCGCCGCTCGCCGGGCTCGACATCCTGACCGCCGCGGAGCGCGTGATCAACGGCGGGACCCCGGCCGCGCTGCCGGCCTATCCGCCGATCACCCTGCATCAGCTGTTCATGCTGCAGGCGTGGCGGACGCCGGACGCCGATGCGCTCGTCATGGACGAGGACCGGTTGACCTACCGCGAGCTGGATCAGGCCTCGAACCGGCTGGCCCACCGGCTGGTCGAGGCCGGCGTCCGGCCCGGCGACGCGGTCGGTGTCGGCGGCGAGCGGTGCCTCGGGCTGTTCGTCGCCCTGATCGCGGTCCTCAAGGCCGGCGGCGTCTTCGTCTACCTCGACCCGGTCTTCCCCGCCGGCCGGCAGCGGCAGTTCCTCGACGTCAGCGGCGTGCGGCTGCTGCTGTCCGGTCCCGGGGCGGTGCCGCTGGAGACCGGGCTGCCGCAGCTGGCGTTCCCGGCGGTGCCGCAGCCGGACGAGCCCGGCGCCCGCGGCGCGCCGGACGTGCTCGTCGGCGCGGAGAGCCCGGCCTACATCCTGTTCACGTCCGGCTCGACCGGCACCCCCAAGGGCGTGCTGCGCCCGCACCGGCTGCACACCTCCCGCATCTTCCTCGAACAGGGCATGTACCGGCTCGGCGCGTCGGACCGGCACCTGCTGAAGATGACCATCAGCGCACGCGAGGTCTTCTGGCCGCTGTGCACCGGTGGCACCGCGGTGGTGGCCCGTCCCGGCGGCGAACGCGACGACCGGTACCTCGCGGAGCTCATCGACCGCGAAGGGATCACGGTGATGAGCGCCGTGCCGTCGATGCTGCAGGCGCTCGCCGCCAACCCCACCTTCGCCCGCTGCCGCACGCTGCGGCACCTGTTCGTCGGCGGCGAGGCGCTGCACCGCGGCCTGGAGGAGCGGGTCCGCTCGTTCGGTGTCGAGCTGCACAACACCTACACGCTGACCGAGGCCGACTACGTCACCCACCGTCAGGGCGCCCCGGTCGGCGTGCCCGACGACGTGTCCGTGATCGGCACCCCGCTGGACATGCGGGTGTACCTCTGCGACGAGCACGGGCGGCTGGTCCCGCCCGGGCTGCCCGGGGAGATCTGGACCGGCGGCCCCGGGCTCGCCGACGGTTACCACGGCGACCCGGAGCGGACCGCGCAACGGTTCGTGCCCAACCCGTTCGGCGACCCGATGGCACCGGTGCTGTTCCGCACCGGCGACCTGGCGCGCCACCTCCCCGACGGCAGCCTCGAGTACCGCGGGCGCGCCGACCTGCAGGTGAAGGTGCGCGGTCAGCGGGTCGAGCCCACCGAGGTCGAGTCGTGGATCGTGGAGCACCCACAGGTGCACCAGGCCGCGGTGGTCGGCTACCCCGATCCCGAGCAGGGCGCCGTCCTCGTGGCGTTCGTGGTGTCCGCCGACCCGTCGCTCGACGAGCGCGGGCTGCGGGCCTTCCTGGCCGAGCGGATCCCGGCCTTCATGGTGCCGCGGCACTTCGCCCGGGTGGTGAAACTGCCCCAGCTGTCCAGCGGAAAGATCGACCGCGCGTCGCTGCGCCTGCCGCAGCGCGCCCGCCCCGAAGGGCTGCCGGCCGCCGCCCCGGCCCGCACCGCGACCCAGCACGGCCTCGTACGGGTGTGGCGGCGCATCCTGCAGCTGCCCGACATCGGCGTCGACGACGACTACACCGCACTGGGCGGCGACTCGCTGCGCGTCCTGCTGCTGCGCGCGGCGATCGAGGACGAGTTCGGCGTCGCGGTCGACCTGGCCGCGCTGCTGGCCGCGCCCACGATCCGCGCCCAGGAACGGCTCGTCGACGGCGGCCCGGAGGGGGCGGGCGACAGCGGCCAGCCACCGGCGGACCACGGCGCCGCCGCGGCGTCGGCGGTCGCGCGGCGGGCGGACCACCTCGCCGCGCGGGCTGCCGCCGCCGGTGCCCGCGACCGGCAGCCGCCACGATGACCGGCATCGCCGTCATCGGCATGGCGGGGCGCGTGCCGGGCGCCGACCGCCTGCCGGTCTACTGGGACAACCTGCTCCGCGGCCGGGACGGGATCACCCGCATGCCCCCCGGGCAGCTGCGCGGCATCGTCGCGGACGCGCTGCTCGACGACCCGCGCTGGGTCGGCGCCTCCGGCCGCATCGACGGGGTCTACGACTTCGACCCGGCGCTGTTCGGCATGTCACCCAAGGAGGCGCTGACCACCGACCCCCAGCACCGGCTGCTGCTGAGCACCGTGCACCAGGCGTTGGAGGACGCCTGTGTCGTGCCCGGCGCCGACGCCGGCCGGGTCGGCGTCTTCGCCGGCATCGGCCGCAACCGCCACGAGGAACTGGTGCGCGCGGTCCTGGCCGCCCGCGGCGAACCGGCCGACGAGATGGCCCTCGAGATCGGCCACGGCAACGGCCACGGCGGGACGAAGGTGGCCTACCGTCTCGGCCTGCGCGGCCCTGCCCTGGCCGTGCAGTCGGCGTGCTCGACCGGCCTGCTCGCGCTGCATCAGGCCGTCCAGGCGCTGGCCGCCTACGACTGCGACATCGCCGTCGCCGGCGTGAGCACCGTCCGCGTGCCTGACGAGTACGGCTACCTGCACTACGACGGTGGCATCGGCTCACACGACGGCTACTGCCGCGCCTTCTCGGCCCGGGCCGGCGGCGGCGTCGCCGGCGACGGCGTGATCGCTGTCGTGCTCAAACGGCTCGACGACGCGACGGCCGACGGTGACCGGGTGGACGCCGTCGTGCGTGGCTCGGCGGTGAACAACGACGGCGCCAAGAGCGGCTACGCCATGGTGAACGCGGCATCCCAGGAGCGGGTCATCCGCGATGCGCTGCTGTTCGCCCAGGTTGACCCCGACGAGGTCGGCGCGGTCGAGGCGCACGGCTCCGGCACACCGCTGGGCGACGCCGTCGAATGGGCCGCGCTCAGCGCCGTCTACGGCCGGCGGGACCGGGTGCTGGTCGGCTCGGTGAAGTCCGCCGTCGGCCATCTCCGGGAAGCGGCGGGCCTGGCCGGCTTCGTCCGCGCGGTGTACAGCGTGCGGACCGGGCGGATCCCGCCGACGCTGCATGTCGGGCTGCCCGCGCAGTACGTCGGCCGGAGCGAGACCGGCCTGTCGCTGGCACGTCTCGCGCAGCCCTGGCCCACCGCCGGCCCCCGGCTGGCCGGCGTCAGCGCGTTCGGGCTGGGTGGCACGAACGTCCACGTGATCGTCGAGGAGCCACCGGCGCCGCCGGTGCGCCCGGAACCGCAACCGGAGCGGCCCGCGCTGGTGCTGCTGTCCGCCCATTCCGCCGGCGCGGTCGAGCGCACCGCCTCGGCATGGCGCACGGCGATCGAGGCCGGGGAGGTGACCCCGGCGGAGGCCGCCGACGTGTCGCAGACCGGCCGCCGGCACCGCCGGTACCGCCGGATCGCGGTCGGCCATGACCGCGCCGGCCTCGTCGCCGACCTCGCCGACGCCAGGACCCCGGTCGAGCCGACCGGCGGCGACGTGTGCTTCGTGTTCCCCGGCGTCGGCGACCACTACCAGGGCATGGGTGCGGGGCTCGCGGAGCTGCTCCCCGACTTCGGCCGGCGGCTCGAACAGTACCTCGGCACCTGCGGCGACCTCCTCGGCCGCGACCTGCGCGGCGCGCTGCGGCCCGTCAGCAGGCCGGCCGGCGGTGCGGCGCTCGACCTGCGCCGGCTGGTCGACGGCAGCCGCGCACAGGACAGCCTGTTGTCCGACCCGCTGGTGGCGCACGCGGTGCTGTTCTCGGTGCAGCTGACGCTCGCCCGGTCTCTGCAGGGCCTCGGCATCCACCCGGCCGCCGTCACCGGGCACAGTCTCGGCGAGCTGGTCGCCGCCACCGTGGCGGGCGTGTTCACCGAGCAGGACGCCCTGCGGATCGTCGTGCGGCGGGCCGCGCTGGTCGCCGAGCAACCGGAGGGCGCCATGCTCGCCGTCGGTCTCGGCCGCGAGCAGGCCGACGAGTTCACCGGCGACGAGGTGTGGCTGGCGGCGGTGAACTCGCCGCGCAGCTGCGTGCTCGCCGGCGCCAGGGCGGCCGTCCTCGACGTGGCCGACCGGCTCGAGCGGCGCGGCCTGCACGGCCGGCTGCTGCCCAGCCGGCACGCCTTCCACACTCCGTTGCTGCGCGACGCCGGCGCCCGGCTGGCGCAGCTGGTCGCCGAGATCGGGCCCGCCCGGCCCGGCCTGCCGGTCATCGCCAACCTGACCGGGAACTGGGCCGTGGACGAGCTGAGCGATCCCGGCTACTGGCAGCGGCAGCTGACCTCACCGGTGCTGTTCAGCGACGCGCTGCGCACGGCCGCCGAGCGGTGCGGCGTGCTGGTGGAGATCGGCCCCGGCCAGCTGCGCACGCTCGCCACGCAGGCGCGGGCCGCGCTGGGCCGGTGCACGGTGGTGGCGAGCATGCGCCGGGAGTACCAGAACGAGCACGACGACGTGGTGCTCCTGCGCTGCCTGGGCCAGCTCTGGCAGGCCGGCGCCGAACCGGACCTGCGGCCGTTGCGCCGTTCGCCGGCACCCCGCCGCGCCTCGCTGCCGGCAACGGCGGCGGACGAGCGCCGGTTCGCCGTCACCGACGGCATCGGCGGCATCGGCGGCATCGGCGTGGCCGCGGTGCCGGTGACGCTGGTCGCCGGGGCCGGCGCCGGCCCGGTGACACCGGCCGGGGCCACCGGCGCCGCCACGACGTCCGGTGCGGCCGGTGTCACCGCCGGCGACGGCCTGGAAGCCGTGCTGGCGCAGCTGTGGGAGGCGATCCTCGGCGCCACCGGCATCCGCCCGGCCGACGACTTCTTCGAGCTCGGCGGTGACTCGATGATGAGCGTCCAGCTCATCGCCGGCATCGAGCAGCGCCTTGGGATCGACGTGCCCGCCATCACGGTGTTCGAGGAGTCGACGCTCAGCGGCATGGCGCGGCAGATCACGGCATGGCAGCACCGGAGCGGGGAGCCCTCACGATGAACACCACCACCACCACCACTGTCGGCGTCGTCGGCGCCGGCGTCATGGGCGCCAGTCTCGCCCATGCTCTGACCGCGCGTGGCATCGACACGGTCCTGCAGGACACCGATCCCGCGGCGCTGGACGAGGCGATGCACCGCATCGCGGCGGCGGGACGGCTGGCCCGGCTGACCGGGGCCGCCGGCCCGGGCCGGCCCGGGCCGGCCCGCCAGGCCCGGCTCACCGGCGAGCTCACCGAACTCGCCGGCTGCGACCTCGTGATCGAGAACGTCACCGAGGACCCGGCGGTGAAGCGGTCGGTCCACCAGCGGCTCGACGCGGTCCTGCCGGCGACGGCCGTCGTCGCCGTCAACACCTCCGCGGTGCCGATCTCCGACCTGGCACTGGCGACCGGGCACCCCGAACGGGTCATCGGGGCGCACTTCATGAACCCGGTCGCCACGTCGACGATGGTCGAGGTGGTCCGCACCCCGTACGTCGCCCAATGGGCGCTGGACCGGCTGCTGGAGATCCTCGGCCAGTTCGGCAAGGAGTCTGTCGTGGTCGCCGACGCGGCAGGCTTCGTCATCAACCGCTGCCTGATGATCTTCATCAACGAGGCCGCCGCGTTGCTCGACGACGGGGTCGCCACGCCCCAGCAGGTCGACCGGCTGTTCCGCGGCTGCCTCGGCCATCGCACCGGCCCGCTGCGGACCGCCGACATCATCGGCCTGGACACGGTCGTACGGACCCTCGACGTGCTGCGCGACCAGTACGGCCCCGAACGGTTCACCCCGTCCGACCGGCTGCTGCGGATGGTCGCCGCCGGTCAGCACGGACGCAAGACCGGCCAGGGCTTCTACTCATACACCACGGACGGAGCAGCCGCGTGAGCAGCAACCAGACCGCCGCCGGCACGACGCAGGCCGCGACCGTCCGGGCCGCGGTGACCCGGTTCCTCGCCCGCTACGTCGACGACACCACCCTGCTGCAGCAGCACGGCCTGCTCACCGGGGGTGTGCTGGACTCACTGGCCGCGGTGGAGCTGCTCGCGCACCTCGAACGGCAGTTCGGGATCACCGTCGACAACGAGGACCTCGAGATCGACAACTTCGACAGTGTGGACGCGATCGTGGCGTTCGTCGCGCGCAAGGCCGCCGCATGAGTAGGCCCGCAGCGCAGCGGAGGGCTGCGAATCAGCAGCTCAGGGTGGGGCTCAGGCCGGCGCCGGAGCGCAGCGGAGGTGACGGCATGAGCGGTCCGGAGCGCAGCGGAGGGCTGCGAATCATGGGCTCAGGGTGGAGCTCAGGCCGGCGCCGGAGCGCAGCGGAGGTGACGGCATGAGCGGTCCGGAGCGCAGCGGAGGGCTGCGAATCATGGGCACAGGGTGGAGCTCAGGCCGGCGCCGGAGCGCAGCGGAGGTGACGGCATGAGCGGTCCGGAGCGCAGCGGAGGGCTGCGAATCATGGGCACAGGGT
>NZ_JBFAIC010000012.1:0-165407 GCF_040654515.1 Dactylosporangium sp. NPDC050688 | reverse complement strand
GGTGGAGCTCAGGCCGGCGCCGGAGCGCAGCGGAGGTGACGGCATGAGCGGGCCGCAGCGCAGCGGAGGGCCGCGAATCAGCAGCTCAGGGTGGAGCTCAGGCCGGCGCCGGAGCGCAGCGGAGGTGACGGCATGAGCGGCACCTGCTCGCCGGCACCGGCCGCCGCCGCGCCGGCGCTCACCGAACTGCTGGCGCAGGTCGACGAGGCCGGAGCGCATCGCGACGGGTTCCCGGCCGGGTTCGTGCGGCAGATCGCCGCGACCGGCCTGCCCGGCGGGATGATCGCGGCCCGCCACGGCGGGGCCGGGCTCGGCCATGCGGCCTTCGGCGAGGTCAACCGCACCGTGGCCGAGGTGTCGCCCGCGCTGCAGAGCCTGTTCACCGTGCACGGCATGGTCAGCCGGGCCGTCACCCGGTGGGGCGACGCCGCGCTGCGCCAGGAGTTGCTGCCGATGCTCGCCGCCGGCCGGTGCGTCGCGGCGTTCGCGCTGACCGAGCCGGGCGCCGGCAGCGACATCCGCCGCATCAGCACGTCGGCCCGGCCGACGCCGGGCGGGTGGGTGCTCGACGGACGCAAGACCTGGGTCACGTTCGGTCAGGTCGCCGACGTGTTCCTCGTCTTCGCGGTGGCCGACGGCCGGGATCTGGCGCTGGTGGTACGGCGCGACGACCCGGGCGTCGAGGTGCGGGCGGCCGCGCCGGCCAGCGGGTTCCGTGCGTCCCGCCTCGCCGAGCTGCGACTGACGCAGTGCGCGGTGGACCGCGGCCGGCTGCTCGGCCGGCCCGGGACCGCCCTGACGCACATCGCCACCGACGCGCTGACTCTGGGCCGGTTGTGCGTCGCCTACGGAGCCTGGGGGCTGGCCCGCACCGCGCTGTCGGCCGCGCTGCGCCGGTCCGTGACCCGCCACCAGTTCGACGGCCCGCTGCACGGGCTGCAGCTGGTACGCGGACTGCTCGCCGACGCCGGACTGGCCGTCGAGGCAGCCGGCCTGCTGTGCCGGCGCGCCGGCGACGCCCTGGACCGGGGCGACGAGTGGGCCGTCGGCCACGTCCTGGCGGCGAAGCTCGCGGCCAGCCGCGCCGCGTCGACCGCGGCGGCGGCCGCCGCGCAGCTGCACGGCGCCGACGGCCTCGTCGAGGGCGGCGCCGTCGACCGGCACCTGCACGACGCGCGGGTGATGGAGCTCATCGAAGGCAACACCCAACTGCTGCAGCACATGGTCGCCGAACAGCTCCTGGCGCGCTTCCGCGACCGTGCCGCCGTACCGCCCCCGGAAGGAGGAGCCGATGCCCGCTGAACCCGCCGACCGGGTCAAGTGCGTCGTGTGGGACCTCGACGACACGCTGTGGCTCGGGACGCTGTCCGAAGGATCCGCCGGGCCGCTGCGGCCGCAGGTCCGCCACATCCTCACCACCCTGGACCAGCGGGGGGTGCTGCACTCGATCGCGAGCAAGAACGATCCGGACCGGGCCATCGCCCGGCTGCGGCAGCTCGGCGTCGAGGAGTTCTTCCTGCACCCGCAGATCTCCTGGCTGCCCAAGTCCGAGCTGGTGCGCGCGGTCGCCACCGAGCTCAACATCGGCCTGGACACGCTGCTGTTCATCGACGACTCGCCGTTCGAACGCGCGGAGGTCGCCCACGCCCACCCGCAGGTGCGCTGCGTCGACGCCGCCGCGCTCGACGACCTGCTCACCCGCCCCGAGCTCGACGCCGTCGTCACGCCCGAGGCCGGCCGCCGCCGCGAACTGTACCGGCAGGCGGAGGTCCGGCGCCGCTACGAGGACGACTTCCGCGGCCCGCGCTCGGACTTCCTCGCCTCGCTCGGCCTGCGGCTGACCATCGCGCCCGCCGTGCCCGAGGACCTGCTGCGCGCCGCCGAGCTGACCGAACGCACCCACCAGCTCAACACCACCGGGCTGGTGTTCTCCGCGGCCGACCTCGCGGCCGTCCTGCCCGATCCTGGCCAGACGCTGCTCGTGATCGGCCTCGAGGACCGGTTCGGCTCGTACGGCACCGTCGGCCTGGTGCTGCTCGCCCGCGATCGCGACGAGTGGCGTATCCGGCTGCTGCTCATGTCGTGCCGGGTGATGGGCCGCAACGTCGGCGGGGTGGTGCTGGCCTGGCTGGCGCAGCAGTGCGACGCCGCCGGGGTCCAGCTCACCGCCGACTTCCTGCCGAACGAGGTGAACCGGCCGATGTACGTCGTCTACCGGCTGGCCGGGTTCGCCGACGACGGCGACGACAGCGCCGACGGCGGGGTCCGCCGGCTGCGGCTCGGTGCCGGCGCGAGCCGGGCCGTCCCGCAGTACGTACACCTCGTCGCCGCCGACGTGCTACCGGCGCGAGCCGGCTGATCCAGCCGCCGCGCCCGGCCGCGGCGGCGCAACCTCCAGCCGCCGCGCTCGGCCGCGGCGGCGCAACCTCCACAGTGAAAAGGACGGGAACGAAGACGTGGAAGCTTTCGCCGAACACTGGGCCCGAGACTTCAAGGTGCACTACGACGACCGCGAACTGTCCGGCATCTCCTGGGTCACCACGGCGGTGAGCCCGCCGCTGGCCCAGCTGGTCATCGACGCCGGCATCCCCCGGGGCGCACGGGTCGTGGACCTCGGCTGCGGGCCCGGCGTGCAGGCCGTTTTCCTCGCCCGGCACGGCATGCGGGTGACCGGCGTCGACCGGTCGCCCGTCGCGCTGGCCAAGGCCCGCCAGCTGGCCGGGTTCTACGGCAGCGAGGTGACCTTCGTGGAGGGCGACATCCTGGCCGTACCGCTGCCGGACGACTGCGCGGACGTCGTGCACGACTCCTTCGTCTACCACAACGTGCGGCCGGACGCCCGTGCCGCCTACGCGGCGGAGACGGCCCGCCTGGCCAGGCCCGGCGGGCTGCTCGTCATGGTGGGGTTCTCCGACCGGATGAGCAGCGGGACCGGGCCCCTGCGCCTGACCTCCGACGACATCCTCGAGCCGCTGCTGCCGTACTTCCGTGTGGAGGAACTGCGGCGGTTCCGGAACCTGCCGACCGAGAAGCGCCCGGACCAGTGGCACTGGCTCGGCGTCTTCACCCGCCGGTGAGCGCCACGGATGCACCGGCGGCCCCGGCCCGGCAGCGCTTCGCCGGTCGCCACGTCGTGGTCACCGGCGGCGGGCGCGGCATCGGCCGGGCGGTCGCGCTGGCGTTCGCCCGCGAGGGCGCCCGGCTCACGATCGCCAGCCGCACAGCTGTCCAGCTGCACCAGGTCGCCGGCGAGGTCCAGGCCGGCGGCTCGCCCCGGCCGCTGTGCGTGCCGCTCGACATCTCCCGGGCCGAGCAGGTGCGGGCCGGCGTGGATGAGATCGTCCGCCGCAACGGCCCCGTCGACGTGCTGGTCAACTGCGCCGGCGTGTTTGCGATGGGCCCGTCGGAGTCGATCGACGAGGCCGAGCTGCGCACCGTGCTCGACACCAACACCGTCGGGACGATGCTCATGTGTCAGGCGGTGGGCCGCTCGATGCTCGACCGCGGCAGCGGCCGCATCGTGAACTTCGCGTCGCTGCTGTCGTTCACCGCGTTCCCGGGCCGCGCCGCCTACGCCGCGAGCAAGGGCGCCGTCCTGCAACTGACCCGGGTGCTGGGCGTGGAGTGGGCCGGGCGCGGCGTGACCGTCAACGCCGTGGCCCCCGGCATGATCCAGATCGAGACACCACACCCGGCGCTCGCCGAGGGCGACCTGCGCGGCAACGAGTTCCTACGCCGGATCCCGATCGGCCGGCGGGGGCGCCCGGACGACATCACCGGCCCGGTGCTGTTCCTCGCCTCGGACGAGGCGGCCTACGTCACCGGGCAGACCCTCGTCGTCGACGGCGGCTGGCTCAGCTACGGCTACCTGTGACCGGCGGGCGCCGGACCCGGCACACCCGACAGCGCCGGACCCAGGAGCCGGACCGTACGACAAAGGAGAGCAACGTGACCGGATTCCAGCACGCGATCATCGGCTGCGGCCGGGTGGCGCCCAACCACGTCGACGGGTTCGCCCGCGTGCCCGGCTGGTCGGTCGCGGCCGCGTGCGACCGGGAGGCGCACGTGACCGCGTTCGCCGCCGAGCACGGCATCCCCCGCACCGCCCGGGACCCGCAGGAGCTGTTCGCCGACCCCGGCGTGACGAGCGTGTCGATCGCGGTGGACCACGCCCAGCACGGCCCGCTCGTCGAACGGGCGCTGCGGGCCGGCAAGCACGTCCTCGTGGAGAAGCCGATCTGCCTGGACCCAGCCGAGGCCAGACGGCTCACCGCACTCGCCGCACAGCACGGGCTGGTGCTCGCCGTCGTGGCCCAGCACCGCTACGACCCGCTGGTCCTGGCGGTGCGGCGGTGGGTCGCCGACGGTGAGCTCGGCCGGCTCGTCTTCGGCGCGGTGCAGCTCAAGGCCCGGCGCCCGGCGGACTACTACACCGGCAGCTACTGGCGCGGCACCGTGGCGGGCGAGGGCGGCTCGGCGCTGGTCAACCAGGGCTACCACGCCCTCGACGCCATCCACTGGATCTGCGGCGACGTCACCGTGGCCGGCGCGCTCGCGGGCCGGCGGGTGCTCGGCGACGTCATCGAGACCGAGGACACGCTCAGCGGGCTGCTGTCCGCCGGCGGAACCCCGGTGACCCTCAACGTGACCGTCGGCAGCAGCGAGGAGTGGCGCAGCCGCATCGAGCTGGTCGGCGACCTCGGCTGGATCGTGTTCGACCTGGATCATCCCGGCCGGGTGCACGACTGGGGCGGCAGCGCCCGGCTCGACAGTCTGGCCGGTGCGGAACGCGACCGCAGCCTCGCCGAGGAGCCGCCCGGACCGGCGTACTACGGCACCTCCCACCGCCGGTTGATCGCCGACTTCTGCCGGAGCGTCGCAACGGGAGAGCCGATGCTGTCCGCGGCCGGCGACGCGGTGGCCACGCTCGACACGATCGTCGAGTTGTACGAGCGGGCACAGGCCGGCAGCGCACCCGCCCCGGACTGACCGCGGCACCGCCGGCCCGTCCACTGTGGACAACGGTGGGCGGGCCGGCCCGGTACGCATCCGATTTGTGCCCCTGTGCTGTTGCGGCATGGCAGCTAATCCCCGCCGGCAACCCCTCGCCCGCACGCACCGCGCGGTCCTAGCCTCGGGTTGCGCCGCATCCGACCGATACGCCGCACCACACCGCGTGGCACGCCAGCCGGCGGCCGTGCTGAGCGAAAGGTGGCCGATGAGCAAGCCGAAGGCAGTGGTCCTCCTCAGCGGAGGGCTGGATTCCACCACGGTGCTGGCGATCGCCCGCGCCGAAGGTCATGACCCGTATGCGCTGAGCTTCCGGTACGGTCAGCGCCACACCGTCGAGCTCGACGCCGCGGCGCGGGTGGCCGCCGCGGCCGGTGTCAGCGCGCACGTCGTGGCCGACATCGACCTGCGGGCCTTCGGGGGCTCCGCGCTGACCGACGACTCGATCGCGGTCCCGCACCACGACAGCGCGGACGACGTCGCCGCGGACATTCCGGTGACCTACGTCCCGGCCCGCAACACCATCTTCCTGTCGTTCGCGCTGGCCTGGGCCGAGACGCTCGGCGCCGCCGACGTGTTCATCGGCGTCAACGCGCTCGACTACAGCGGCTACCCGGACTGCCGGCCGGAGTACATCGCGGCCTACGAACGGATGGCCAACCTCGCCACCCGGGCCGGTGTCGAGGGCACCACCCGGTTGCGCATCCACACCCCGCTGATCGACCTCACCAAGGCGCAGATCATCGAGCGGGGCTTGTCCCTCGGCGTCGACTACGGCCTGACCCACAGCTGCTACGACCCGGTCGCCGAGCGAGCGTGCGGCAGCTGCGACTCGTGCCTGCTGCGGGCCCGGGGCTTCGCCGAAGTGGGGGTCACCGATCCCGCGCTGCGACCGGTCGGCTGACGGTGTACCGGATCAAGGAGATCTTCTACACCCTGCAGGGTGAGGGCAGCCAGGCCGGCCGGCCGTCGGTGTTCTGCCGCTTCACCAGCTGCAACCTGTGGACCGGCCGGGAACGGGACCGGCACCGGTCCGTGTGCCGGTTCTGCGACACCGACTTCACCGGCACCGACGGGCCCGGTGGTGGCCGGTTCGCCACCGCCGACGAGCTCGCCGCCGCCGTCGACCGGGCGTGGCAGGGCGCGGATCATCCACGCGCCCGCCGCAACGTGGTCTGCACCGGCGGCGAACCACTGCTGCAGCTGGACTCCACGGCCGTCGCCGCCCTGCACGAGCGGGGCTTCGACGTCGCCGTCGAGACCAACGGGACCCGGCCCGCACCGGGCGGCGTCGACTGGCTGTGCGTGAGCCCCAAGGGCACCGCGGAGCTCGTAATCACCAGCGGCGATGATCTCAAGCTCGTCTATCCGCAGCCGGACGCGCCGCCGGAACGGTTCGAACATCTGGATTTCAAGCGGTTCATGCTGCAGCCGATGGACGGCCCGGACCGCGAGGCGAACACGGCCGCCGCCGTCGCCTACTGCCTCACCCACCCGCAGTGGCAGCTGAGCCTGCAGACCCACAAGTACCTAGGGATCGCATAGTGGAGATCTACCGCGAGTTCACCTTCGAGGCCGCACACCGGCTCCCCCGGGTGCCGGAGGGGCACAAGTGCGGCCGCCTGCACGGCCACTCCTACCGGCTCGAGGTCCACGTCCAGGGCGACGTCGACCCCGACACCGGCTGGCTCATGGACTTCGCCGACATCAAGGCCGCCGTCGCGCCGGTCGTCGCCGAGCTCGACCACCGGTACCTCAACGAGTTACCCGGCCTGGAGAACCCGACCAGTGAGAACCTGGCGCGCTGGACCTGGCACCGGCTCGCCGCCGAACTGCCGCTGTCCGCCGTCGTGGTGCGCGAGACGTGCACCTCGGCCTGCACGTACCGGGGGCAGGCATGACACTCGTCGACGTCCAGGCACTGCCGGACACCCGCGGGGTCGCACTCGACTCCGTCGGCGTGGAGGGCCTGCACTACCCGGTGCTCGTCTGCGACGGGCAGGGCGCCAAGCGCGAGACCGTGGCGGTCATGCGGATGGCCGTCGACGTCGCCCGCGACGTCAAGGGCGCGCACCTGAGCCGTTTCGTCGAGGTCCTGCACGACTGGCGGGAGCAGCTCAGTGCCGCCGGCGTCGCCGGCGTCGCGGACGACCTGCGCCGGCGGATGGGCAGCGACCGCGCCGAGGTCGACGCGTCCTTCGTCTACTTCCTGGAACGGCGGGCCCCGGTGTCCGGTGCGGTGTCCTTCATGGACTACCGCTGCGGGGTCGCCGCCACGGCCGGGCCGGACGGCAGCACCGTGCGGTTGCGCGCCGAGGTGCCGGTCACCAGCGTGTGCCCGTGCAGCAAGGCGATCAGCGACCGCGGCGCACACAATCAGCGCGGCCGGGTGACCATCGAGGTGCAGCTGCGTGACACCGGCGGCGGCCTGTGGTTCGACGAGCTCGTCGACATCGCCGAGCGGTCCGCGTCGTCGCCGCTGTACGCCCTGCTGAAGCGTCCCGACGAGCGGCACGTCACGATGGCCGCCTACGACAACGCGGTCTTCGTCGAGGACATGGCCCGCAACGTCGTCGTCGCGCTGCGGGACGACCCGCGCGTGGTCGCCGGCGCCGTCGGTGTCGTCAACGACGAGAGCATCCACAACCACGCCGCGTACGCCAAGGTCTCCTGGCGGGGGCCGGCCGGCGCGGCGACGGCGCCCTGACGGATGGCGACGAGGCCGATGTCCGACGTTGCGGCCGGCGGCGGGTTCGATCTGACCTGCCCGCCGCCGGCGCCCCCGCCGGGTGGCCCGCACCCGCTGACCACGCTGACGGAGCAGCTCGTCGGGCACCTGGCCCGGCACGGGTTCGCCTGGCACGACTCGAGCCAGCTCGAGGACCTCCGGCACAGCTTCGACCTGCTCGGCGTGCCGGACGACGCGCCCCTGCGCACGCCCCGGCACACGTTCTTCATCGGTGACGGCAGGCTGCTGCGCAGCCACACCACCGCCTCGGCCCTGCGACGGCTGCGGGAACACCACGAACCGGCCCGGTTCGTGGTGACCGGGGCCTGCTACCGCAACACCGTGCCCAGCGTGCGGCAGCTCACCCAGTTCCACTCGGTCGAGGCGGTCGCCACCGGGCCGCAGGTGCGCCTCAGCGATCTCAAGGGCCTGATCGAGAGCCTCGCGGAAGAGGTACTCGACTGGGCGGGCCCGCCCCGGCTGCGGTACCACCGGGCCGTGCCGTACGTGGTGCCCGGCCTCGCCGTCGAGCTCGACTGCCGCCTGTGCCGGGGCGACGGCTGCGACTTCTGCTTCGGCACCGCCCGGGTCGAGATCGGCTCCGGTGGGCTGCTCACCCGCGAGGTGCTGCGCAGCGTCGGGGTCGACGACCGTTTCCACGGTGTCGCGCTGTCGATCTCGCTGGAGCGGGTGCTGGCGCTGCGCCACCGCATCGGCGACGTGCGCTGGTTCCTCCGCAACGACCTGCGCGTGCTCGACCAACTGTCCTGACGCACCCGACCGATCCGCCGCACCGGGAGACAGCCGCTCATGATCCGCGCCGAGGCGTTGACCAAGGAGTTCCGACAACACGACGTCAAGCCGGGCCTGCTCGGCGGGCTCGGCGCGCTGTTCCGGCGGGAGCACCGCCTGGTCCGTGCCGTCGACGGGGTGACGTTCACCGTGCCGGCCGGCGCCAAGGTCGCGTACATCGGGCCGAACGGCTCGGGCAAGTCGACCACCATCAAGATGCTGACCGGCGTCGTCACCCCGACCTCCGGGCGCTGCACCGTCGGCGGCCTCGAACCGTACCGGCACCGCCGCCGCAACGCCCGCCGGATCGGGGTCGTCTTCGGCCAGCGCAGCCAGCTGTGGTGGGACCTGTCGGTGCCGGACGCGTTGCGCATCCTGCAGCGCATCTACGAGGTGCCGGACCCGGTGTACCGGCGCAACCTGGCCCTGTTCCGCGAGCTGCTCGACCTCGACGCGCTCGGCACGACCCGGGTCGGCGAGCTGAGCCTGGGGCAGCGCATGCGCGCCGAGATCGCGGCCAGCCTGCTGCACGACCCGGCCGTCGTGTTCTGGGACGAGCCGACGATCGGGCTTGACCTGGCGTTCAAGCGGGCGGTCCACGAACTGCTGAACCGGGCGAACCGGGAACTGGGCACGACCGTGCTGCTCACCAGCCACGACCTCAACGACATCGCCGCCATCTGCGACTCCACGGTGATACTCAGCGGCGGCAGGGTGGTCCACGAGGGCAGTCTGCGGGCGCTGCTGGACCGGGCGGCACACCGGTACACCATCTTCGGCCACGCCGGGACGCTCGGCACCGCGGAGACCATCCGGACGGTCGAGGAGGCGCTGCCCGGCGTAACCGCGACCGCCGCCGACGAGGGCAGGATCAGGCTGCGGTACGACGTGGCACGCTGGTCGTCGCGCGAGGTGCTGGCCACGCTGCTGACCCGCTTCGAGGTCACCGACTGCTACGCCCCCGAGCCGGACCTGCAGGACGTGCTCGGCGAACTGTACGCCGGCGGCACCCCGGACGACGCCCGCGCGGTGCGCACATGACCGGAGCGGTGCGAGGGCACATGGCCGGTTCAGTGGTGCGGTACCTCGCCTTCGTCGGCGTGGGCTTCCAGAGCGTGCTGCGCTACCGCGCCAGCTTCTTCGTCAGCGTGGCCACCACCGCGACGACGACCGCCGTCGTGGTGTTCCTGTGGCGGGCCGTGTACCAGCACCCGTCGCACCCCGCGCCCGGCGGGTTCACCCTGCCGACGATCACCACCTACCTGCTGGTGGCGCAGCTGCTGATCCGGCTGCACGACAACCGGGTGGACAGCGAGTTCGCCAACGACATCATGACCGGCAACATCGCCGTGGCGCTGGCGCGCCCGGCCCGCTACCCGCTCATGCGCTTCTGCCTGGCGGTCCCGGTGATCGTCGCCGACCTGCTGCTGGTCGCCCTGCCGGTGCTCGCGCTGTTCGCCTGGCTGTTCCCGTTGCGGTGGCCGGGCGCCGCCGACCTGGCGCTGTTCGCCGTCGCGGCGGCCTGCTCCGTCGTGCTGGCCTTCGCGGTGAACCTCATCACCGGCATGCACGCGATCGTCACCACCAACACCTGGGGGGTCACGCTGCTCAAGACCACCGTGGTGGGGCTGTTCTCCGGCGGCCTCGTGCCCACCGACGCGATGCCGGCACCGCTGGCCCACGCGGCGGCGCTGCTGCCGTTCCGCAGCATGATCGACACTCCGGTGCGGCTGTTCCTGGGCCGCTACGACACCACGGCCGACGCGCTGCGCCTGCTGGCGCACCAGGCGCTGTGGACCGCCGGGACGGTACTGCTGTGCGCGCTGCTGTGGCGCCGGCTGGTCGTCAGGATCGGGGTGCTGCGCGGATGAACCGAGCCGCCACCGCACCGGCCACGCTGCACGGCCTGCTCTACTACGCCGGCCTCACCTGGTTCCTGTGCCGGGTCAGCCTGCGCCGCCTCGTCACGTACCGGGCGGACTTCCTGCTCGGCGCGATCGGCTTCGTCGTGCGCACCGGCGTCCAGTGCCTGCTGATCGGGATCGTCTTCAACTGGGTGCCGACGCTGGACGGCTGGACCAGGGACGAGGTGCTGTTCCTGTTCGGCTTCGCGTTGCTGCCGCGCGGGCTGGACCGGCTGTTCACCGACTGGTTGTGGTTCGTGGCCGGCCGCCTGGTCTACACGGGAGAGTTCGACCGGTATTTGGTACGTCCGCTGCGGCCGCTGTACTCGATCGTGGCCGAACGGTTTCTGTGGCCCGACGGAGCCGCGGAGCTCATCGTCGGGATCAGCCTCGTCGGCTACGCCGGGCACCGGCTGGACGTGCCGCTGTGGTCGGCCGGCACGCTGGTGGTGGCGCCGCTGTGCGTGCTGTGCGGCGCGCTGATCTACGCCTCGGTGAAACTGCTGTGCGCGTCGCTGGCGTTCTGGGTGCTGATCAGCCATCCCACGATGCACGCGGCCAACCAGGTCGCCGAGTTCGCCGGGTTCCCGGTGGGCCTCTACCCGGCACCGTTCCAGTGGGTGCTGACCTGGGTGCTGCCCTTCGCCTTCACCGCGACCGTGCCGGTGGCATACCTGCTGTCCGGCGAGCCCGGGCAACTCGTCTGGTTGCCCGTGGTCACCGCCGGGGCCGTCGCGGTCGCTCTCGCCGCCTGGACGCGCGGCCTGGCCGCCTACCGGTCGACCGGCAACTGAACAAGCGCATCCCCCTCGTCACGGAAAGGCCCGTCAGCGTTGAAGAAGCTTCTCCCGGTGCAGATGCCGCTCGCCTACGCCTACCAGTTCTACGCCTATCCGCTGACCATCCTGGCCAACCATGCCAAGGCGAGCGACTGGGTGCTCAGCCACTACGTCAACGTGGTGTACGAGCACTCGTGGAAGACCGCGCCCGTGCCGTTCGCCTTCTACACCTACGACTACTCGCAGAGTCCCTGGCTGGAGACCCTGCGGCTGAACCGTGAGTGGTGCACGTCGACGCCGGGCCGGACCATCGACGACTACGTCCGCGAGGCGATCGACCGGGACTTCTACGTCTACCTGACGCTGAACTTCAGGTACATCCCCGACCGGATCGCCTACGACCGGGCCCAGGACTACCCGCACGACATCATGATCTACGGCGTCGACGACCAGGACGGCACCTACAGCGTCCTGGGCTTCGACCACGAGATCATGTACCGCTCCACCCGGCTGCCGCAGGACGACCTGCTGACCGCGTACACCAGCATGGGCAGCGACCCGTACTACGACGTGCCGTTCACCATGTACCGCTACAACGACCGGGGCGAGTACACCTTCGACCTGCGCTTCGTCGCCGACAGCATCGAGGAGTACCTCGAGTCCCACAACTGCTCGGCCCACTTTCAGTCACTGCGCGATCCCTGGTGGGACCGGGCCTACGGGATGGCCACCTACGACGTGCTCCAGTCCTACCTCGACGAGTACCACGCGGGCTCGGTGGAGTACGACATCCGCAACCTCCAGGTGCTGTGGGAGCACAAGCGGATGATGGTCGCGCGGCTCGCCCGCTGCGCTGAACTGGTGCCGCCGGTCGGTGACCTCGTCGATCCGTACAAGCAGGTCGAGCGCCAGGCCTGGACGCTGCGCACCCTCATGCTGGCCCATGCCGCCGGGCACAAGGCCGGCGACTTCATGACCGAGGCCAAGCCGCTGCTGGACGGCATCCGCGCCACGGAGCAGCGGTTGCTGGGCCGGTTCGTGGCGTGCCTGGACGAGGCTTCGCCGACGGCCGGCCGGCGCCGGCCATGACGGCGTTGTTCATCACCCAGGAGTACGCGCCGCTGTTCGCCGAGGGCGGCCTGGGACTGACCAGCGCGGCCCTGCCCGCCGCCCTGCACCGCCGGCACGGCCTGCGCCACGACCTCGTGCTGCCCTACTACCCGTGGCTGGTCCGCCGGCACTCGCTGCGCACCCAGGAGGTCTGCCGGCTGCCGGAGCGGCTGGTCGCCGGGGTCCGCTCCGCCGCCACCGTACACCGGCTGCTGCCCGGCGGCGACGCCGCAGATGTGTACCTGGTGCGGGCGGACGCCTGGTACGAGCGGGACGGCATCTACCGGGACGCGGCCTACGGCCCGTTCGCGGACGAGGCCGAACGGGCGGCGTTCTTCGGCTGGTGCGTCGCGGACTGGCTGGCCGCCGGCGGTCCCGGGTACGACCTCGTGCACGGCAACGACTGGCAGTCGGGCGCGGCGATGGCGCACCTGCGCGAACGGTTCCCGCGGCTGCCGCAGCTGCTCACCATCCACAACGCCGAGTACGAGGGTGTGCTCCGGGCCGACCCCGCCGACCTGGGCCTGCCGCCACGGCAGGTCCACCGGCTCGTGATGGCCGCGCCGCGACGGCCGAACCTGCTGCTCGCCGGGGCGCTGGCCGCCGACGCGACGCTCACCTGCAGCCAGACCTACGCCGCCGAGCTGCTGGCCCGCCCACCCGCCGACGCGCTGGGCGCCGCACTGCGCGCCTCGGGGCTTTCCGGCGTGATCTTCGGCGTCGACGAGCGGCTGTGGGACCCGGCGGCGACCGGCCGCGCGACAGTGCCGTACGACGCCGACAGCGCCGAGGAGGGCAAGCGCCGCAACAAGCTCCTGCTGCGGCAGCGGCTGTCGCTGGCCGGTGACGCGGACGTGCCGGTGATCGGTGTCTGCTCACGCCTCGTCCCCGAGAAAGGGACCGACCTGCTGATCGCCGCGCTCAGCCCGGCCGTGCGGGCCGGCCGCGTCAGGTTGGTGCTGGTCGGCCCGGCCGCCGCACCGCTCGACGAGGAGCTGCGCCGGCTCGGCCGCTCCGCCGCCGGGTACCTGGCGCACGTGCCGCAGTTCGACCAGGACGTCGCGTGGCTCACCTACGCCGGGGCGGACCTCACCGTCATGCCGTCGCTGTTCGAACCCGGTGGCCTCAACCAGCTCATCGCCTACCGCTACGGCACCGTGCCGGTGGTCCGCCCGGTCGGCGGGCTCCGGGACACGGTGGTGGACCTCCGGCACGACCCGGAGCACGGCACCGGCTTCCACATCCCGGAGCACACCTCCGCCTCGGTCCGGCAGACCGTCGACGCGGCGCTCGAGTGGCTGGCCACCGGCCCGGCGGCGACGGTGCGCCGCCGGGTCATGCGCTCGTCCTGGTCGTGGGACACGGCCGCCGACCGGTACGCCGCCGTGTACCGCCGCCTCCTGCCGCCCGGCGGCGGTCACCGGCGCGGGGTTCAGAGCAGCCCCGACGCGCGGGCCAGCACGCCGGCCTGGAAGCGGCTCGTGGCCCCGATCGAGTCCATGACGTCGGAGATGTGACGCCGGCAGGTGCGCACGGAGATACCCAGCCGGCGCGCCACGACCTCGTCCTTGGCGCCGGTGGCCAGCAGCCGCAGGATCGCCCGCTTGACGTCGTCCGGGACGCAGTGCGGCTGCGGGTCGGCGGGCTCGAACAGCATCGCGCGGTGCCAGGTGCTGTCGAACAGGTCCGCGAGCATCGCCACCAGCAGCGGCTGGCGGACCACCACGGCGGCACCGTGCGGCAGCCCGGCCGCCGGGGCCGCCGGGTCGGGCCCGCCCTCCGCCGTGACCAGCACGGCGGTCCGGCGGTCGAAGGTGAGCAGCCCCAGCGGCAGCTCGTCCACCGTGCCGACCGCCGCCCCGGCACCGGTCAGCGTCTCCATGACCACGGCGGTCGGCAGGTGGTACCGGACGGCGTGCCGGTGGACCACCCGGACCCGCACACCGCGCGCGCAGGCGTCGGCGTACCGGCGCGCGGGAAGGTGCGTCGCGTCGGGCACCAGCACCGACACGCTCGCCACGGACTGCGACAGTTCGTCGTCGAGCAGGTCGGCGAGCGCGGCCTCGTCGGAGACGACCTCCAGCGCCTGACCGTACCTGGAGTGCAGCGACTGCTCGTGGACCGGCACCAGCCGCTGCAACTGGTTGCGCAGCCGGGCCGCGTGCGCGGCGCGGTGCCGGGCCTCGGCTTCGATCGGCGTGACCAGACGGGCCATCGCGACGTGCGGTGACACCGCGGTCCAGCCGCAGTCCTGATCCTGGCTGGGTTCGATGACCCGCAGCGCCGCCAGGCTGCGGCGCACGGCGTCGAGCTCCTCCATCGGCGCACCCGTCGCGGCGTGCAGACTGTCGACGTCCCAGTCACCGGTCTCCACGAGCTGGCGGTACGCGGCCACTGTCAGGTCGTCCAGATTGCCGGCGTTCCCCTCAACGCGGTTCATCGCGATTATCTCCTTGTACCACGATCAGTCGGATTCACGACGGTTCCGGCCAATCCCTGCCGTCGATGCGGCGCACCGGTCAGCGGGGCGGCGGACCCGAGTACGAACAGCCTGGCCATCACGCGAATTGACGTCCTGAGTAGCCGGTACTCAATCGGATCGGCCGGCGACCGTCATCCGGCTAGGAAGTGGACAAGCTGGTGTATACCCGGAGGCCGACGCTCCCGGTGCTGGTCGGCGCCCGTGCGGATGCCCATCCGGCGCACCCGGCCCGGCACCGCGGCGTCGACTGAGTACCAGGAGGAGCGAGCTTGGGCACGACTGACGGCGAACCGACAGCGCGCGACCAGTGGCTGGTGGGCCGGTCCGCCGAACTTGCCGCGATCGCCCGTGCGCTGTCCTCCACCGCCACCTCGGGGGTCCTGCTGGCGGGCGAGGCCGGTGTGGGCAAGAGCCGGCTGCTCAGTGCCGCCCTCGACAACGTCGAGCGCGGCGGTGCCCGGGTCGTGCACATCACCGCCACGTCGTCCTGGCAGGACGTGCCGCTCGGCGCCGTCCCCGAGTTCGCCCCGCCGGCCGACGCCGGTCTCACCGAGACGCTGCGTCTGGCGAAGCAGCAGCTCGCCGCGGTCTCCCCGGCGGGTCCGGTGCTGGTCGGCGTGGACAACGCGAACTGGCTCGACGACGCCACGGCCGCCCTGCTCGAGCGACTGCTCGCCGACGGCACGGTCAAGGTCCTGGCGACCGTCCGGGACAACGTGGTCAACGCGCCGGCCGTCGCGCAGCTGCGCCGTGCCGGCGCGCTGGAGCGCATCGACGTGGGCGCACTCGACCGGGCCGGCCACGACGCCCTCGTGACCGCCGTGCTCGGCGGCCCGGTCAGCGGGTTGGCCCTCGACACGTTCTGGCGGATCACGCTGGGCAATCCCCTGTTCGTCCGGGAGACCCTGCGCGCCGCCATGACCGACGCCACCCTCGTGTGTCAGGACGGCGTCTGGAACTGGCGGCCCGGCCGCCGTTCCACCCGCCGGCTGTACGAGACGGTCGAGGTCTCCGTCGGCGTCCTGACCGACGACGAGGCCGCCGCGCTCGCCTTCGTGGCGTTCGCGGAGCCGCTGTCACCGGCCGTGCTGGACCGGCTGGTCGCCGCGCCGGTGGCCGAGCGGCTGGAGGAGTTCGGCCTCATCCGGCTGGTGCAGCGCGACGCCGACGTGCTCGTGCGGCTCGGCCACCCGCTGTTCGGCGAGGCGGTCCGCGCCCGCACGAAGCCGCTGCGCCGCCGGCGGCTGCTCCGGCAACTCGTCGAGGCCATGCAGCCGGACGACATGTCGGTCGAGGACCGCATCCGGCTCATGTCCTGGCGTTGCGAGGCGGGCCTGCCGGTCGACCCCGACGCGGTCCTCGCCGCGGCCGACGCCGCGCTGGTCCGGGGCGGTGCGTCCCTGGCTGATCGGCTGGCCCGCAGCGTCCCCGGGCCGGCGGGCGCGTGGCACACGGCGCGGGCACAGGTCGCGCTGGGCCGGCCGCACGACGCCGAACCGCTGCTGGCGGCCGCGTACGCGGGGCTCGACGACCCGGTCACCCGGGCGCGGGCGGCGGCACTGCGCGCCCTGAACCTGTTCTGGGGGCTCCGGCAGCCGGACGTGGCGCTGGCCGTGCTCGACGAGGCGCACCGGCAGCTGCCGGAGAGCGTCCACGGTGAGATGCTGGTCGCCGAGGCCGGCATCGCGGTCTTCTACGGCTCCGACATCAACGCCGCCGCCACCGTCGCCGCCGCGCTGCAGCAACCGCCGCAGGACCCTTTTCTTGCCGTCGCGCTGAGCCCGTTGCTGCCGCACGTGCTGGTCTACGTGGGAGCCCCCGCGCAGGCGGCGGCGGAGCTCGCCAACGAGGCGTCGCTGCAGCCGACCTGGCCGACGATGCGGGCCGCCACCCAGGCATGCCATATCCACGCACTGGTGATGTGCGGCCGGCTGGACGAGGCCGCGGTCCTTGCCGAGCGGTACTACCGGGACGCCGTGGCCCACCGGGACCAGGACGGTGTGGGCCTGCTGGCGATGATGATGGGCATCTGCGCCGGCGACAGCGGCCGGGTCGTCGAGGCCGCCCGGTGGACCAGTGAGGCGCTGGCGGTCACCGACGCCCGGACGCTCTTCCCGATCCGGGCCAACATCCTCAGCATGGAGGCGTGGTGGGCCGCCCATCGCGGCCAGGCAGCGGACGCCGGGAAGGCGATCGCGGCCGTGGAGGACCTGCTGCCGGTGGACAGCCGCAGCGGCGACTACGCCCAGCTCGCGAAGGCCCTGGTGCTGGCGGGCACCAGCCAGCTGTCCGCGGCGGTGGACCACCTGCGCGAACTCGCGGGAAGGTTCACCAGCACCGGCATCGTCTCCTCCGCCATGGAGGCCCTGCACCTGTGGTCGCGGATCGAGCCGTCGGCCGAGGTGGCCGCCGAGATCAGGAACGTGGCAGGCATGTCCGACAGCCCGCTGTTCACCTGGTACGCCGACTACGCCGACGCCCTGGCCGACGCCGATCCCGGCCGGCTGGAAGCGATCAGCCTCTCCTGGGAGCACCGCCGGTATCTCGTGCTCGCCCTGGAGGCTGCGGTACGGGCGCGGCTCGCCTGCCCGGAGGCGGACCAGCGCACGGCGACGCGGCTGACGCGGCGGATCGCCGAGCTGCGGGACCGCTGCGAGGGCCACCGGCCGGGGTGGCTGGCGGAACCGGCGCCCGCCGCCGGCCTCACCCGCCGGGAGCGCGAGGTCTGCGCCCTGGCCGCGGCCGGCCTGAGCAACAACGAGATCTCCAACCGGCTGGTGCTGTCCGTCCGCACGGTGGAGAACCACCTGCAGCGCGCCTACGAGAAGCTCGGCATCCGGCAGCGCAGCCAGCTCGCCCAGGTCCTGCGCGACTGACCGCCGGCCCTGCGCCGGGCAGCACCTCAACCGTCAGAAGGACCGGGGCTGGCGCGCTGGGGCGTCACGAGCCCGCTCTCGTACGCGATCACGACGGCCTGGGCACGGCTGGACAGGTTGAGCTTGGCCATGCTGCGGTTCAGATGGGTCTTGACCGTCGCCTCACTCACCGACAGGTGCTTGCCGATCTCGGCGTTCGTCATGCCACGAGCCACCAGCCGCAGCACGTCGAGCTCCCGTGCGGTGAGCTCGCGCAGGTCGAGGGGGATGTCGACCACGGGTCGCTGGTGGTACGCGTACGCCTCGACGAGCCGGCGCGTCACGGTCGGGGCGAAGAGCATCTCGCCCGCGGCCACGGTGTGGATGGCGGCGAGCAGCCGCTCCGGGGGGCTCTCCTTGAGCAGGAACCCGCTCGCACCGGCGCGGAGCGCCGCGTACACGTACTGGTCGACGTCGAATGTGGTCAGGATGAGCACGGCGCAGCGGACTTCACGCAGGATCTGTTCGGTCGCGCTGATCCCGTCGAGGCCGGGCATCCTGATGTCCATCAGCACCACGTCGGGCCGGGTGCCTGCCGCGAGTGCGACAGCCTCGACGCCGTCGGCGGCCTGACCCACCACTTCCAGTTCGGGTGCGGCGGCGATGAGCGCGGCCAGGCCGGCCCGGATCAGCACCTGGTCGTCGACGATCAACACCCGGGTCATCGAAACCTCCAGTTGTGGCGCCACCCGTCCAGGCCGCCCACAGTACCGTCCGCGTGACGAAGTGGTCCTGTCCGGCGCTTCGTCGCCTCGTGGTGCTGGCGCTACGCTGCGCCGATGCGTCTTGCGTCAATCCGAGGATTCCCGCGGACCCATCCACTGGTCGTCGACACGGCCATCGCGGTCACACTGGCGGCTGCGGGTTGCCTGGCAGGCCATCAGTACCATCCCGAGGACTCGGTCGGGTTCGACCTGCTGGCCTACGTGTTGACCTGCGTGATCAGCCTGCCGCTGGCGCTGCGGCGACGCTTCCCCGTGGCGGTGCTCCTGGTGTCCAACGCGGCGTTCATCTGGTACATCGCAGCCGGCTACCAGCCGTCGTTGAACTTCTGGAGCCCGGTCATCGCACTGTTCTTCGTGTCCGCGTCACGGACGGGCAGCGCGGTGGTCCTCGGCTGGGTGGTCACGGGCGCGGCCGTGCTGCACAACGGGGTCGTTGCCGAACTGCCCCTCCCGCTCGCCGTGATCCAGGCGCTCATCGCACCGCTCGCGGCGGTCCTCGTCGGGACCCAGACGCGTCGCCTGGCCGAACGCAACGCCATGCTGGCCGCGATGACCGCACGCCTGCACGTCGAGCAGAAGGAACGGGCGCGTCAGGCCGTGGTCGAGGAGCGGGTACGGATCGCGCGTGAGCTGCACGACGTGATCGCGCATCACATGTCAGTGATCTCCATCCAGAGCGGGCTGGCCCGGTACGTGCTGACCAGCGACCCGGACACCGCGCACGCCGCGCTGAACACGGTGTCGGACACCAGCCGGGAGGCGCTGGCCGAGATGCGCCGGATGCTCGCCCTGCTGCGCATCGACCCGGACGAGCCGTCACGTCCCGACGATCCCGGCCTGTCCACCATCCGTCCGGCGCCGGGGCTGGGCCGCCTGGAGGTCCTGGCCGACCGGGTACGCGCGGCGGGGGTGCCGGTCGATGTCGTCGTCGCCGGCAGGCAACGGCCGCTGGCGCCGGGAGCGGATCTGTGCGCCTATCGCGTCATCCAGGAAGGGCTGACCAATGTGCTCGCACACGCGGCACCGGCCCGGGCCACCATCTCACTCACGTACGGCGAGTCCGAACTGACGGTACGGATCACCGACGACGGCCGCCGGGCGCGCCCGCCGCAGCAGGCGCCTCGGGAACGGGTGGGACTCGGACTGTCCGGCATGCGCGAACGGGCCTGGCTCTACGGCGGGACACTGACCGCCGGCCATCGCGCTGAGGGCGGGTTCGAAGTCGTGCTCACCCTTCCCACCACGACGCTTGTGTCCGAGACGACGACCGCGCCGGGCGGCGTCGCCGCGTAAGCTGGCGACGACGTTGGCGATCCCTCACCTCGGTGGAGCTATGTCCCAGACGCTGACCGTTTCGCAGCACACCATGGGTGCGTTCCCCACGATCTCCGACGCGATCGAGGTTGCCGCTGACGGTGCGGTGATCTCGATCGCGCCGGGCGTCTATCCGGAGGCGTTGCGTCTGGACGGTCGCCGGGTGAGCCTGGTCGCGGCGGGCGAGAACGGTTCGGTCACAGTGGACGCCGGGCAGACGGGACGCAGCGCGCTTCGCTGTGCCGGTGGCGACGTCTCGTTGCGCGGGCTCGTCCTCATCTCCGGCGACTACCCCGCCGTTCACGCACTCGGCACCAGGCTGGCAGTGGAGGGCTGCCAGCTGCGGGTGGGCTACGCCGCGGGGCTTGCCGCACTCCGTGGCACCCACCTGACGGCGCGGGACGTCAAGGTGGCCGGCGGACAGCACGGATTCGTCATCGAGGAATCCTCCGGGCTGCTGGACCGGTGCGCGGTCCAGGACGTGACCGGCGACGGCATCATCGTGCGGCTCGCGGCGGATCCGACCATCCGCGACACTGCCGTCATCCGGTGCGGGCAGCGCGGCATCTACGTCTACCAGGCGAGCCAGCCGACCATCACCCGATGCGAGATCTCCACCACCGCACTGGCCGGTGTTCACATCACCGAACACAGCGCGCCGGAGGTGACCAACTGCTGGGTCCACGACACGCAGGGCCCGGGTATACAGGTCGGGGCCGGTTGCCGCGGCACGGTCGCCGACTGCCGGATCGAGCACACCGCGGGCCCGCCCGTGGTCGTCGACCCGGGCGCCACTGCGACCGTGCACAACTCCCCCGCCGGCGGTCCGGATCGGCGGGCCAGCGTCATCACGCCGGGCGCGACGGCTGGGCACGGTGCGCCGACCGTGGATGTCCTGCTCGCCGAGCTCGACTCGATGATCGGCCTGGCCGGGGTGAAGGCCCAGGTCCGCGGACTCATCGACGAGATCCAGGTGAACGAGTGGCGGCGGGGAGCGGGTCTCGCGGTCGGCGCGGTCGGCAATCACCTCATCTTCGCCGGGTCCCCGGGCACCGGGAAGACCACGGTGGCAAGGGTGTACGGCCAGCTGTTGCGGGCACTGGGCGTGCTGCCCAACGGCAAGTTCAAAGAGGTCTCGCGGCGCGACCTGGTCGGGCAGTACATCGGACACACCGCCGAGAAGGCGACCGCGGTCTTCGAGGACGCCCTGGGCGGGGTGCTGTTCATCGACGAGGCCTACACGCTCACCCGTTCCGGCGGCTCGGCCGACTTCGGCCAGGAGGCGGTCGACACGTTGGTGAAGCTCATGGAGGACCACCGCAACGAGATCGCGGTCATCGTGGCCGGCTACACCTCGGAGATGCAGGACTTCCTCAACGCCAACTCGGGCCTCGCGTCCCGGTTCACCAAGTCCCTCGAGTTCGAGGACTACACCGCCGCGGAGCTCGTGCTCATCATCGAACGCATCGCCCGCATCGACGACTACCAGTTCGAGCCCGGGCTCGACGGGGCGCTGCTCGAATGGTTCGCGCAGGCGGAGCGGGACCGCAGTTTCGGCAACGCGCGCGAGGCACGGAAGCTGCTGGAGAGCATGCGCAAGGCCCAGGCCGGGCGCCTGCGGGCGAGCGGCCGCATGCCCGACCGGGACGACCTGCGCACCCTCGTCCTGGATGACTTGTTGAGCGCGACCGGTCAGCTTCCGCGCAGCGTCGGCCGCGGTTCTTCGCGGTAGCCGGTCTCCTCCTCCCGGCCGACGACACCGCCACCCGGGGTGGGCACCTCCCACCGTCCGGTGCCGGCTCCGGTGCTCCCGTCCTCGCTCCGGTCGGCAGGAGCAGCCCGCCGCTGCAGGTGCCGGGCGGTCAGTTCGGGCGGGGTGACGGGCTGTCGCCGTGGTCCAACCGCCGGCGCGGTACCGGTGCTGGGCTGTCCCGCGGCGTGGACGATCGAGCCGGCGTCGTCGCCATGGGCCGCCGATGCCGGGCGGTCGAGCACCGGCGTGGTCGCATCGGCCTGGGCCGTCGTGATACCCAGCCAGTCGGACGCGGCGTTCCGGCCGTCCCGCGACCGGGTCTCATAGGCCCCCGGACCCGGGCGTGAGCCGGATCGGGAGACGCCTGGTGGGGCCGGGCGACGAGCGGCCGGAGCGGCCAGGACCGGCGGAGCGGACGCGGCGAGGCCGGGCACGGCCGGCGTGGCGCTGGGCGGCGGTGCCCCCCGGTCAGCCAGGTGCCGGGCCGGCCGGGCAAGCACCCCCGGCGTACTCGGCATCGGTGGCGCGAACGGTGTGCCGACGCCGTTCGTGACCGGTCGCGGCAGGGCTCCGGGCGTGTCGTCGCGCGGTTGCCCGTTCGGCGGCGGCAAGGCCATCGGGGTCGCCGGACCCGTCGCGCCCGCCGCTGTCCGGCTCTGGCCGGCGCCCAGCACGCCATTGGCCGGCAGGCCGGGCGCCGGCCGCGGAACACCGGCACCCGCACCGGCGGCGCGTTCTGGCAGGCCGGTGGGCACCACGGACGACGCCGCGAGTGCCGGCGGCAACCCGATGGTCCGCAGTGCCGGCGGGGCGTACGGCACGGCCGGCACCGGCGCGACACCGGGCGGGGCGGGCATTGGTGGAGTCCGCGCCGGCGGTGGCACCGGCGCGGGCTGTGGCGTCTGCGCCGGTGCTGGCGCTCCCTGCGGCGGCGGTGCCGGCACTGCCCCACCCTGCGGCGGCGGTACCGGTATGCCCCCGCCCTGCGGCGGCTGCTCACCCTGCGGCGGTCGCTCGCCCTGCGGCGGTCGCTTGCCCGGTGGTGGCCGCTTGCCCGGTGGTGGCTTGCCCTGCGGGCCAGGCGGCGGTGCGCCGGGCTGGCCACCTGGCAGCGGCGGGTGACCGGGGGAGTTGAGCACCGCGTTCGGGGGAAAGAACGGCTGACCACGGCCGGCGGTCAGGGTGGGGTACACGTCGAGCATCTGGCCCGCGACCCGAGCTGCCAGCGCCTGCGCCCGCTTGGTGTAGCGCTGTCGCGCCCACAGGAGCTCCTGAGCCTGGGTCGGCGCACCGTAGCCCTTGGGGGCGATGTCGTACCACGGCGGGTTCAGGACGTTGTCGATCGCCTGCTCGTACTCCTGCCACAGCCGCTGCATGTCCGCGCGGGCGGTCGTGACGATCTGGGCCAGGGCGTTGGCCGCGGTGCTGTTGCTGTTCGCCGCGCGCATCCAGTCGTCGAGGTAGGTGAGCGTGCGACCCGGCCCGGTCCGCATGAACACCGGGCCTGCGGCGGACTCCTTCCACGTCTTCCGCAGCGTGTTGCTGCGCTCCAGCAGCCTGGTCCGGAACCCCTCGAGCGTGGTGTAGGTCTGGCTCCATTGCTGCGCGAGCGCGGTGAGCATCTCCGGATGCTGGTTCATGATCTTGTCGTAGATCATTTTGATGTCATCGCCGGTGGTGCCGTCACCCGCGGTCCGGGGCGTGAACTCACCGCCCACCTCGGGCACCGGGTTGTAGCTGGTGCCCTCCCCGTTGGGGCCACCGACCACGGGATCAAGGCCGCCACCCCAGTAGTCCTCGGCCACGGGTCAATTGCCCATCGGCTTGGCCGCGTCGGCGTACGGGTCGGTGGGCTTCGGTCCCGGTGTGTGTGCTTCGGTGTGGTACTGCCCGGTGACCTGGCCCTTTCCGTCCTTGTAGACGGTCGTCTTGTTGGTCCAGGTGCCGTCCGCGTTCCTGGTGTCGCTCTGCTCGCGGGTCTTCCTGCCCTCGTCGTCGTAGTCGGTACGCACCGAGCCGCCGTCCTGGTACCGCTCGACCGTCTGGCTGCTGGTGACGGGCTTCGCGCCCGGCTTCGCGCGCACTTCCGTCTCGGTGCGGGTCACGGTGCGGTCACCGGTCTGCGTCGTGGTGGTGCGGGAGACCGTGACGCTGCCGTTCGAGCTGGTGGTCGTGCGCACGATCGTTCCGGTGGCGGGATCGCGCCATTCGAGCATCGTTCGCCGTTCACCGGTGGCCGAGTTGGTCGAGACGTACTCGGTCACACCGTACGGTCCGGCGACGGGCGGAGCGCTGGTCCAGGTTCCGGTGTCGGCGGCGGGCGCGTCATCGGCGTTCTGCTGGTCCTCGTAGGTGGTGACGGGGAAGTTGGTCGGCAGCCCGGGTGGTCTGGCCGCCGTGGGATCGCCGAAGGCGAACCTCACCGCGTCGATCGACACCGCCGCTGAGCCGTCGGAGCCACCGTATGAGTCCGCGATGGTCTGCGCCGCGGACGCGATGTTGAACATCGCCTGGCCCAGGTTCACCAGGTAGACGCTCAGCTCGGTCGCGTTGTGCACCAGCGCGACCTGGGCGAGCGAAGCCTCGGTCAGCACCGGGCCGGTGAAGGCGCGCATGGGCAGCGCGCTCAGTGAGGTCATGCCGCCGGCCGCCCGGCTCATGACGTCCCTGGAGTCGTCACCGAGCTTCTTGGCGTAGTCGACCAGATCGTCGAGGTCCACCTCGACCTTGTCGCTGCCCGCCATGCTCACCTCGCTGTCGCGTCGCATGCCCCCGGTCGACGGTATGTCATGCAAAAACTACGGGCGTCGATCGCTGGACGGACTCCCCAGACGAACCCTGGTGGTACGGACAACCGGCTCTCCACCCATCGTGGTATGTGCCGCGGCCGTGGCCGACCGCGCCGGTATGACTGTGGCGAACAGCTCTGGCCGAGCGGCCTGCCAGCGGTTACGGTCGGCGAATCCACAGTGGGCGCGCGATCGTGTCGCCCGGGTCGGGCCCCTCGGCGGGGCGCGTTGAGGATTTGGAGCGACGTCATGGCTGGACTTCTGGCGAGCCCGGAGCAGATGGTGGCGCAAGCACAGCAATGCGATCGGATCAGTGAGGATCTCGTCGCACGCATGAAGACCCTCGTCGGGCAGATCGAAGGGCTCAGCGGCACCGGGCTGGCCGGCATGGCGGACAAGGCCCTCCAGGGTTCCTCGCAGCGTCTCCATCAAGGAATGCTGCAGATCACCCAGGCGCTCGGCGTACTCGCCGGCAAGATGCGAAACGCGGCGAGCGAGCTCTCCACCGACGACAGCGACGTCGCGCGAACCATCGACACGGCCGGCGACTTCGGCGGCACAGTGATCGCGTCCCTGCGCGGATAGCCGCCGTCGCGCACACCCGCAGCCCTCGAAGATTGGTGAGACAGCATGACCGGCCCACTGAAGTACCACTTCGGCGCGATCCACGACGTCGCCGCCGCGATCAAGTCGTTCGAGTCCCACATGGACACTTCGCTCGCCGGGCTCTACCGGCAGCTCACCACACTCTTCGCCGACGACTGGCAGGGTGCCTCGGGGCAGGCGTGTGATGAGGCCCGGCAGGCCTGGGACAAGGGGGCGAACGAGATCAAGCTCGCCCTCGGCATGGTCGGCAGCCGGCTCGCCGATGGTGCGACGAGGCTCCAGGACACCGACGCCAAGCTCGCCGCGGGCATGTAGCGGGCACCTTCACCATGGACGACATGCCGGACCGGCCGAACTGGAACGCGATGGGTGCGCTCGTCGCGGACCTGCGCAACGCCCTGACCGGCCTGACCGACGTCCAGCGGCAGATGATGGAACTCAGCGGCGAGGCGTGGTCAGACGACCGGTTGATCAGGGTGATGGTCGGTCCCCGCGGCCAGCTCGTGGAGCTGGACATCGACCCGCGCGTGTTCCGCAGCCCCAACGCCAAGGCACTGGCGACATCGATCCTGGGCGCGGCGGAACGCGCGGTCGCCGAGCTCAACGAACGGTCGCGCCGGATCGTGGACGACAGCATGCCGGCCGACCTGCGACTGACCCGGATCGGCGGCGACGACCTGGCCGACGTGATGTACCGAAGTGACGCCGAGCTGCGCAAGCGGCCCGGTTCACGGTGACGGGGAAGTGAGCTACGCGTGGGCACGTATGTGGAGATCGACAACGGTGGCGAGGTGATCGGTGCGGCCCACCGGCTGCGCGCGGAGGCAGAGGCGCTGAAGGCCCGGCTTTCCTGCAACCCCGTCATGGCCGCCCAGGCGACGGCCCTCGCGCCGGTGGATGACTACGCGGTGACGTTCAACGCGAACTACATGCCGTCGAGCGAGGCGACGCTCAGCAACGCGTCCCAGCTCGCCGACGTGGCGATGCGATCCGGCGACTACGCGGCGCGTTCGGTGCAGACCTTGATGGCCCAGGATGACGCGGCCGCCACCGGCGTCACCATCGTGTGACCCGTCACCCGGACACCACCACGCGCGGTTCGTTCATGGCAGTCATGGAGTAGGCCGGTGAATGCCGACGACGTTCTCGCCGAACTGCTGGACTGGTTCGAGTATCTGGGCGACTGGATTCCCGGCATCGGCGGGAAGGTCTACGAGATCGTCATCGGCAAATGGCCGAAGGTGCCCGAGGTCGACGTCTACGCGCTGGCGGATGTGTGGGGCGAAGTCGCGACGATGATGTCCGACGCGTCCGCCTCCCTGGTCACCTCCGCCGATCCGATCACCCAGAACTGGCGCAGTTCGGCGGCCATGACGTTCTTCATCCAGTGGAACCGGACGGTCGCCGCCCTCGGTCAGGTCGTCCGCGACATGACGAGGCTGCAGCAGGGCGTGCAGAGCTTCGGTAACAAGATCGAGATGACCAAGTTCAACATCGCCATGAACCTGTTCATGCTCGCCATCGCGGTGCTTGCGGCGATCATGTCCATGCTGCAGACCGTAGGCCTGTCGTGGACGGCCGTGGGCGCCGCATTGGCCCGAGCCTCCACGTCGATCCTGCGGCAGCGCACCAGCCTGCTCGCCGCCGCTGCCGGCCTGGTCCCCAGGATGGCGCCGGGACTGGCGACCCGGGCGGGGCTGGG
The DNA here is from genome assembly GCF_040654515.1 of Dactylosporangium sp. NPDC050688. NCBI lineage: Bacteria > Bacillati > Actinomycetota > Actinomycetes > Micromonosporales > Micromonosporaceae > Dactylosporangium > Dactylosporangium sp. NPDC050688. The sequence continues at coordinate 138,798 of NZ_JBFAIC010000012.1, read as the reverse complement.
GGCCAGCATCATGGGCGGCACCAACCTGATCGGTCAGTACGGCCAGATCGTCATGGGCAACCGGACCATGCTGGACGGCGGCGACGTGATCCGCAGCGCCGCCACCGGCGCCGTCTTCCTGGCGCCGATGGGCGGCGGCTTCCTGGGGCACGTCGTCGGTGGCGGCATCGGTGGCGTAGGGGCCTCGGTCGTCGACAACGGTTACCGCTGGCTCACCGACCCGACCTCCCGGAACACGATCAACTGGCTCGGCGACGCCGGGCGCGGGCTGCTCCACGGCGCCGTGATCGGCGGCGCGTTCGGCGCGATCGCCACGGTCGGCCGGCAGCCGCCGTCCCGCGGCACGACGCTACCGGGTGACCGCTGGCAACGCGTCGGCACCGACGTCGTCGGCGGCGACGGGATGAGATCGGTCTCCCGGCCGGTTGCGGAGCTGTCCAATGTACGGGAGGTGAAGACCTCCGACCTCCTCCGTGCGGCGAAGCGCGGCGGCGACGGTGTCGAAGTGACCGTCAAGGAACCCAACCTCGACCACCGGCCAGGCAACGGCCGGGCCGAGCCGCAGGACGGGGGCCGTACCGGCACCGGCACCGGCACCGGCTCCGGTGGCCCAGCGAGCGGCAGCGGCCGCGCGGCTGCCGAGTCGGGTCACACGGGGACGCCGAAGGTCCTCCCCAAACCCGACAGTGCCCAGCTGCCACAGCCGGACGGGCAGACCGGGACGGGCCGACCGGATCCTGGTTCGCCGCAGGCCCGGGTCGAGCCCGGCGAGGGTCCGCGGCCCGACCGATCCGCATCGGACGGGCCGGTGTCCACACTGGATCGGCCGACGACCGGTGAACCGGTGCGGATCACGCTGATCGAGGCGGAACGCCCTGGTGCTGAGGCACCCGCACCCGCGCCGCCCGGTGGGGGCGGCCCACGGACGGACGGTGGCGCTCCCCCGACCACGTTCCCCGGTGAGAACCCCGGTCACCGGCCACCCGGACCGCCGGTCCCGGCCGAGCCGACCCTACGGCCCGGCCCGGCCACGGGCGAGCAGCTCATTCCGCGGGGACCGGTGAATGACCACTGGGTCGGGGCACCCGTCAGCGCGGTCACCACCGACACGTTCAGCGCGACGCTCCTGCCACCGCTGCCGCCGTTCATCGCACCACCGGCGCTGCCGATGCAGCCGCTGCCGCCGCACCAGCCGTTGACACCCACCGAGCCGGCGCCCCTGACGCTGCCGGACTCGCCGCCGCTGACCCCGACACCACCGGCACCGTTCGCGCCGGTCCCTCCCGATCCGGTGCTGCCCGAGCAGCCGCTGCCCCCCGATTCGCCGGTCGCCGCCCCACCGGTTCCACCGCAACCACCGGGGCCGCCCGGGCAACCGACGCACACGCCGCCCAAGCTCGTCCCGGCCGAGCCCGATCAGCACGGCCCGGGAGCCGCCGATCCGGCGCCGGACGGACTGCCCGCACCGACCCAGCCCGGCGTGCCGTGGCTGCCGGGGGCCGACCGGCCCGTCCCGTTCGAGGTGCCGCTTCCGGCCGGACCGCAGACGCCGGGTGGGTCACCGGTCCCCGCCGAGGTGCCCGTCCCCGGCGCCGACGTGCCGCCCGAGGTCCGGGTCACCGCCGACGACATCCCGCTCGAGGTCCTCGACGCCGGACGGCACCGCGAGGAGATGCCGCTGCCCCCGGCGTACGGTCCGCAGGAGTTGCCCCTGCTGCCAGGTGCCGCGGGAAACCCCGTGCCCCTGCCGCAGTTGCGGCCTGGCCTTATCGCGGCCGGCCCGGCCGGCGGAACCGGCCGGCCCTCGGGCGGCCCGGGCGGCGGGTCCCCGCGTCAGGCAGGTCCGGCGCCTTCGTTGCCCGCGGTCCGGGGCTCCGGCCGCCCCGGTGCCGCCACCAAGCTCATCGAGGCGTACGAGCAGTACCAGAACATCCTGCGGCACAACCGCGCACAGGACCGGGCCCAGCAGGACGCGGCCGAGACCGCCGCCCTCGACGCACTGGCCGTCGCCCTGGTCGACCTGATGGACTTCCACAAGGACGCGCGTGACCTGCTGACCGCTCAGCTCGCGCAGGGGCTGGGCGAGCCGCGGCGGTACCGCGACCGCATCGCCGAACACACCGAGATGGTCCAGCGGCTCGAAGCAGTCGCCGACGCCACGGCAGCCGCTCATCAGCCCCGTCCCGGGGAGACCGGCCAACCCGGTCAGCCCGGCCGGGTCGGGGTCAGCCGGGCCGAGCGGTTGGCCGCGCAACGGCGCGCCGAAGCCGCCCAACGACGGGCCGAACGCAGCACCGAACAGCAGCTGCCGATGAGTCCGAACAAGCGTGCGCGGGTGGCGCAGCTGGGCCGGCAGGCGCATGCGGCGGACCGGGGCGCGAACGACCACCGGCTCGACGCCAACCGCCTCTTGCGCCCCATCGTGCAGGAGCTCGCGCGAGCCGCCGAGCACTGGACGGAGGTTGAACGCCGGCGCGAGGCCTGGGCGGCCGACGTGGACGGGCGATTCGACCGGATGGACCTGGCGGAGCTGGCCGGCCTGCTGGGCGACCCCGACCTGCCCTCGAACCGGGTAACGGAGCTTCCGGTCGCCATCGCGCGGTCCATCGTGGGCCCCGAGCTGTGGCAACGCACCGGCACCGCGCCGCAGACCGAGCAGTGGCTGGTCAACGCGGCGGCGACCGCGATCGCGGCGGGACTCGCCGGCGGCGTCAACGCGGTTGCGCGCAGCCGCGCGGTGGTCGCGGCCCTGGTCGGCCGGGACACGCCGCTGCCGCCGGCGGCTTCCGCGTTGCTCGCGCTCGCGGAGCTCTGGCAGGCCGAGGGTGGCGACGCGGCGGATCCCGACGTGGGATCGCCCACCGCCGCGGCCGCCGTCACGGTGGCGGCCGAGATCCTGACCGCCGACGGATCGGCCGGACGTGCCGCTGCGGGCGTGTCGAAGTCCGTACGCGACCTCGTCGATGCGGCGTCGTCGCTCATCGAGGCGGCTGCGCCGGTCGAGGTGGACCCGTACCTGCCACTGCGACCCGGGGCACACAGCGCCGACCTGCGGCCGCTGGCGGACATCGCCGACAGCAACGTCGTCAACACCCCCGAGCTGCTGGCCAGCGCGACGGCCGCGTTGACACCGCTGGTGTCCTACCTCGGCGACGCCAATGCCGCGCTGACCGAACGGTCGAAGCACCACACGAAGAAGAGGGCCGAGGCACAGAAGGAAGCCGAGAAGGCCGGCACAGCGGCAGAAAAGGCGCGCAAGTCCGGTGACCGGCTCGCCGAGACCAGGGCGGCCGAGCAGGAGCGGATCCAGGCCTACCAGGAAGGCGAGATCGCCCGTCGGCACGAGAACCGCTCGCAGGCGTATGAGAACGCGGCGACCACGGCCGAGCAGGCGAAGAAGTCAGTCGACGCACTGCTCGACACGTTGCATCGGGCCGCTCAGCCGGCCCCGGGCCGGCGCGGCGTGACGGAGCCGCAGCTGGCGACGGCCGCGAACGACGTGCTCGATCTCTTCGCCAAATACGACGCGGCGGTGCGTGCCCTGCAACCCGACAAGGCCGCGCTGGCCACGAGCGTGCCGCACCAGCGACTGCCGTGGATCGACGAGCTCGCGGAGGCGATCAACGCCCGGCTCCGCGAGGAGTGGGGCGTCGATCCCCGGGACGAGCATCCGGAGCTCGCCACGCCGGACAAACTGAACCGGATGCTGCGATCGGAGTGGCGCTGGACGGTGGGCGGCGGCGCGATGCTCCAGTTCGGCACGGGGAAGAAGACGGTGGAGTTCAAGGTACGCCTGCGACCCGGTGATGCGGTGGAGGTGCCCGCACCGGATCTCAATGCCGACGAAATCATGATCGGCCAGATCCCGTACTACGCCCACGGCAGCAACATCTGGCAACACATGGTGGGTGGCGGCTCGCAGACGTCGCTGACGGTGCCCGCATTCGGCCCCATCTCCAAGCTGCTCAAGTTGTTCAAGGTGGAAGCTGGCGTGGCGCCCAGCTGGGGGCACTCGTGGTCGCAGTCCGTGACCGGTGCGGACTTCGGCATGCCGGGCGGGGTGCTCGACAACCGTGGTCCGTCGACGCTGTTCGACCTGGCCGGCGAGTTGGATCTGGCGTACCGGACCGCCGGGACCATCAAGCGCAACGGTGGCAACGCCGGCGCGTGGCAGCCACTGCCCTTGGATCCGGCGCGGCAGCACGTGCGCACCCCGGTGTGGCTGGCCGACCCGCTGGCGGACCCGCCCGCCAACATGATCACCAAGCAGGGGACGAAGTTCACGTCGCTGCCCGAGCACGCGCTGGTCGGCATGACCGGCCTGGTCCAGCTGTACGACAAGATCCTGGATGAGCTCGGCGACAGGACGCCCATCGGCAGCACGGCCCGCGCGCAGCTGGCCACCATCATCTTCGAGGTGTATCCCGCCCGGGTACGCCAAACGGCGCAAGGTCCGGTGACCTGGCAGATCAGCAACGACGGCAAAGTGGTCGCCGAAGTCGCCCTCCGCACCACGGTGGATTCCACGACGGCGAGAGTGCTGGGCAGCAGAGGCGACAAACTCTACCTGGAGTGGCTCCGGGTCGGGTTCTCCCAGGCCAAGGTCGGCCACTCCCAGTCCTGGCCACGCCAGATCGGGCGGAACGCCAAGGTGGCGGTGGTGAGCGGCCGGTACGACACCAGCTGGGGTCGCAGCAGCGCCTTCAACGCGGGCTCCGAGGCGATCCATCCGGTCGTGCAACGCTTCGCCGGCGCCAATGCCGTCCTCGAGATGCAGGTGAACCACGAGGCGGAGATCTCACTCGGGAAGGGCAAGCGCACGACTCCGGCGGCAGCGTCGGGAACAGTGGTGGTCGCCGCGCCGGAGACGTACACCTATGCGGCCGGGCTCCCGGTGGCCGCGGACGCGGTGCGAAAGGATGCCGGCGGCACAACGATCCGCGATGCCAGCGGTGAACCGGTGCTCGACGGAGATCTGATCCTGGGCGCCCCGCCGGGCCGGAAGCCGGAGAACCCGTCCTGGCGCCAACGCGGCCGTGCCGACGGCGCCGGTCCGGCGCTCGTGCAGGATCTCACCGGTGTCGAGGGGCCGGATCCGCTGCGGGACCAGGTGCGGCGCAAGCTCGAGGATGCCGGGTTCATCCGCGCCGATGAGGATCACGGGTTGCTCGACGAGTTGACCGCGCTCCGCCTGGAGACGGGCTACGACCAGTCGTTCCAGGACGGCGTCGACGTCGTCGTGACGAACCCGGCGGGCGAGACGCGCATCCTTCGCGTGCAGGCGGTGCGCGTGAGCTCCAACTATCTGGGGTACACGCACAAACAGACGCTCGTCGCTCTCGACATTCATTCCGGTGGTGCGGCGCGCAGTGCCGGTGCCAAGCTGGCCCGAGCGGGTGGCGTCGACGGGTCGCTCACGTGGGACGACCTCATCGGCCTCGGCGGCGGTTTCGGCGGCGGCTGGTCGCGCAGCGCCGCGGCGAACACGTCGGAATGGTTGAACCGTGGCGTGCTCTTCGAAGCCGGCGCCGAAGGCAGCGCGGTCTTCAAGGACACCTTCGACATCACGGTCTCCATGGACGTGAACGGCGCCCCCAGCGTGCTGGCCACCAGCACCGGTGCCACCGCGAAGGTCGTCCTTCCGGTCGCGCTGCTCCCGGACGCCCGACCGACGCAACTGCCCTCCTCGTCACCGGCGCAGCCTGCGGACGTGTCGAAAGCTGATCGCGCACGCGAAGCGCTGCGCAAGGCGTCGATCGTGCACCTGGACGGCCGGACACGGGAGACGGTGCTTGCCGGGATCAAGAAGCTCGGCCTGACCGTCGATCCCCACTCGCCCGCCTTCCTCGCGATGTCCGCGGGCCTGAACCTGCGCAGCCTCATCGCGGCGGGTCCTACGCTCTTCACCGGAATCGGGCACCAGGTGGACGGCGTCGCCTTTCAAGACGGGCAGGCGGTGCCCATCACCATCAAGATCCAGGGTGAGATGGGCACGTCGACCGTCGTCGGCGCCGGTCCGATGGTGCGCGCCGACATCCTCTTCGGCATGCATTCGGTGGGAGACTCGGCCGGCGCCGGTTGGTCCGGCTCGGGCACCGCGCACGGCGCCTTCCCGCTCGGTGTGGTCGGCGCCTCCGGAACGTTGGCGCATGCCCGGAACACGTCGCGGAGTTCGTCGCAGATCGTCGGCGACGAGGTGCTGATCCTTGAGCTGGGGCAGCAGGTGTTCCGAACCGCCAAGGTCACCTTCAACGTCACCGTGACGGCCCGCCCGGGCCCGCAGCAGCCGCCGACCGTGGCCCCGGCGCAGGTCAGCAAGGATCACCTCCTGCTCTATGCCGTGCCCGAGCCGGAGGAACTCGACAAGTACGCGGCCGGCACCGTGAGCATGCCGTTGGATCTCGTCGTCGACGCCGTCGCACGGTACGTCACCGGCGACCTTGCTCTTGATCGGCTGTCGTTCCTCCGGATCGTCCAGAAGCTGGCCGACGATGTCGCGGAGCTGCCCGGGAAACCCCGTTTCGCCCCCACCGTCAACCGCCTGGTCCCCGAGCTGTCCGGCCGGATCGCCCGCACGCTGCGGCAGGAGTTCGCCGACCAGCCGGCGATCCGCGCCGCGCGCAGGAACGCCTCCACCGTCGATCTGCTCAAGGTGCTGACGCCGCTGGACCGCAGCGGTCAGCTCCCGCCGATGGCCCGGCAGGGCAAACCACCCGCCCACCTGAACCACGGCGTGGGACAGAGCCCCATCTACGGCGTCGATCTGCGCACCGCGACCGGAGAACCGGTGGCAGACGTCCTCCACGAGGTGACGGCCCTGTTCGAGCAGGTCGCATCCGGCGCGATCGACCGCACGCCAGGCCTGTGGCGTGCCCTGTACAACCGGTTCGCCGACGGCCGCTGGCTCAACGTCCTCGAAGACGGCATGGGCGGCAACCTGTGGCGGACCGATGTCGAGATCGTTCCGGAAAGCGGGCACGGGCGCGAAGCGGTCGCCGTCGAGCTGGGCGCGGTGAGGCTCGAGGACGGTGAGGTTCTCGGTATCGACAGCGCGATCGCGCTGATCCATCAGAACTATCACTATGAACAGTCCAACCAGGGCGGGTCGCGGAACACCTCCGGATCGGGAGAGGTCACCGCGGGCGCGCCATGGCCGCTGTCGTTCAAGTACGGGGAGACCTCGACGAGGAACAGGTCCGGTTCGGCGTCGTACAACGAGCAGCTGACCCGGTTGTTCCAGGGCGCGAGCTTCACGCCCGTCGCACGGGTGCGGCGACCGATCACCTTCACCCTGACGGTCAGCAGACCCTCCACGCCGCTGCCCGGCCTGGACAAGGCGGTGCGGGGTGCGGTCAACCTGATCCCCGGCCGGAACACGGCGCCGCGTCAGCAGTCCGCCACGCTCACCGGCACGGTGCTCCAGCTGGTTTCCGAGGACGAGATCGAATGGGCGGGTGGCCCGAGCCACAATCCGGCGCAGCCCGTCACCGCCGATCCGACGTCCGTTTCGCTGCCGCACTCGCTGGATGTCGAGACGGTCGAGATCGGCCCGGTCGCCGACGCGATCGTACGCCGGCTGGGCCGGCGCGACCTGTTGGGCAGGCGGGCCCACGAGGTCGCGGACATTGTCCATTCCGCCCTGCGCCCCTCCTCGTATCGGGTCCAGCTGCCCCGGATGAGCGCCGCCACCGGGCACAGGATCGGCAAGCTTCCGGTTCCGGGCCGGCCGAAGATGTCCGTCGACGTCATCGTGCGGGCCCGGATCTCCGAACTCGTCGTCGTCACCGAACGCGGCGACGTACGGATCGGCGACATCGACCGGATCGAGCACATCGCCGAGCACGCCCATGGCGGCGGGACGGCGAAGGTGGACAGCGTGAAGATCGGCGCGCTCGGCGTGGAACTCGGCCGCAGTCGCGAGCGTAGATACGACGTGACGCACACGGAGAAGGTCGGCGACCGGGATGAAACGACCGTCCTCTACGTCACGGAAGGGGCGCTGATCGCCGTCCGGGTCGATCATGACGTGATGTTCGAGGTCTACCGCGACGGCCGTCGTGGCGGTGCCCCGGTCAGGACGGTCTTCCTTCCGGGCGCCGGCAGCGGCCGTGCGTACATGACCGTGGCCAAGGCACATCTGAGTGAGATGGGCCGGCAACGGCAGGGCGGCGGCGCGTGGCAAGCGCTGCTCGCCGACGTCGGGCAACCCGTGTCCCCCGGCTCGGTCGGCCCGGACACGCCTCGGGCGCTTCGCCGGATGTTCCGGCGCCTGGCAGGCAGCAGTGCCGCGCCGTTGACCCTCGAGCAGCTGGCCCGCCCGGCCCTGGGACCGGGCGGCGCCGTCCCGGGCGCGGTCCGCACCCCACCCCGGGTCATTCACGTCGAACCCGTGGTCGACGCGGCGCCGGCCCCGCTGAACCCGCTGGACCTCGGCGCCGAACTGGCCCGGGAGACAGGGGCGGTGGTCGTCTTCGACGTGCGCTTCGCCGATGGCGAGGTGCGGCGGCACTTCGCCATGCCCAACGGCCGCGTCCACGCCGACGGCGACGCCTTCGGCACCCCCTCGCGGCCGATCAACTCGCTGCACACCGCGTACGGCATCAACCGCCCCGACTGGGCCGCGCCAGGCACGGACAACGTCGATGCGATCGGGGAACTGGCCCGCGCGTTCCTCGCCGACGTCGCGGACCAGCTGTTCGTCACGCCCCCCGTGGTGAGGCCCGTCGTCGGGCAGCCGGATGGCGTGTTCGACGTCGACGGTGACGGTGTGCCGCTGCGGCTGCACGTCGGCGCCGGCGAGTTCACGACCGTCGTCGACGGCTCGGCCGCGCCGGCACCGGCCCAATCCGTCCGGGTGGCGGGCGGGGCGCGACCAGAGTGGCAGGTCCGGATCAACGCGGGGATCAAGCCGTCCCTGGTGGCGCGGAATCTCGGCCATGAGCTCCGGGAGATCGTGCTCCGCGAGCGCGGGCTGGCGCCGGAGGCCGCGCACCAGGGAGGCGTCTCGGCGGAGTTCGAGGTCACGGCGCTGCAACTCAACCGGCTGGTGGCCGAACAGTCCGGCGCCAGCGTCGGCAGCTGGATGGAGTCGCTGTTCGAACTGGTCACGCTCGACCGTGCCCCGGGTGACGCGGCGGCGCGGGCCCGAAACCGGCAGGACGTCCTCGATCAGGTCAGTCATCCGGAGGCCGTCCAGCGGGCCTTCGACCTGCTGGACCAGGTCGAGGTGGGCTGGACGCCCTGGCAGCTCGCCACGGCGGCACGCGCGCAGAGTGGATACACCCGGCTCAGCGCCACGCAAGACGATGCCTTGGCGCCCGTGCTCGCCGCGCGTCAACAGGCGCTCGACGCCGTGCTGGACCGCCTTTCGCTCCCGCCGCACGAGGCGCAGGCGGCCCGTGACGAGGTGCTCTGGACCCCGCCGGACCTGCCCGCCGATCCCGACGGCCCCGGCGCCCCCGCCTGGCTGGTCGCCGGTCCGCAGACGGCGGAGCGAGCGGCGGACGTCATGGCGACCGCCCCGGCGACGCTGGCTGCGGTGCCCGACTGGGTCCGCCGCAGGATCGGCGAGGGCAGGTCACCGGTGCCGTTCCTGGTGGAGGACGGCGCCGGCGAACAGGCCGGGGGTCCCCCCTTCGGCATCGAGCTCGAGTTCAACCTGGGCAACGGCCCTGATCAACGTTGGCGGGGTGCGCCCAAGCACGTCCGGCTGGGTGCGATCGGCCGGGACCTGCACGCCGCCGGCCTCACCCGCCATCCCATGCAGCAGCCGTACCACTCCGCGACCGAGCCGACCACCGATGTGGACGGCTGGCGATTCGAGTACGACGCCGATGTGGACGGTGAAGTGATCTCGCCGGTGCTGACCGACTCCCCGCAGGCATGGCGGGCGGTCGCCCGGGTGCTGGAGATCCTGGTCGCCCATGGCGCGCAGATCACCTGGCGGGCCGGTGGTCACGTGCACGTGAGCACCGCCCTGTTCCACCACGATCTCGAGCTGTACCGGCGCCTCGCCGAACGCCACGACCACTTCTTCGAGTCGATCCTCCGGATCGGCACCAACCCGCTGGCTGACCGGCACAGAGGTCTGCGCAGCAGCGAGCCGGCCCCACACCCGGCGACGCCGGAGGACCTGGCCTGGGTCATCGCCGACCGCCCCCGCGGCTCGGCCCTCAGCTTCGCCAACGTCGACGGCGGACCGGGCGATCATGTCGAGTTCCGATCGTCGGACGGTTCGCTGGACCCGGGCGTGGTCCAGGCCCGCGTCACGCTGATGACCGCGCTGGTCCGGTCCGCGCTGCGGGCCGGGACCGAGCCTCTCGCGCCCGCGACGCCGGGCAGCACGCTCGACCCGCAGCGCCACCTGCCGCCACAGCGGATCGACGGATGGCGGGTCTTCGACGCGGACCCGGGCGACCTGGCACAGCTGACCGAGCTGTTCGACGCACTGGATCTGCGTCCCGTCGAGGAGCTCCAGCTCGGCGCGCTCTTCTTCCTCAATCCGTGGTTCGGCACCCGCATCCTGGAGCCCGGACCGCCGCCGCCCGATCCACTCGCCCAACCGCTCAGCGATCTGGCCGCACGCAAGGGCGTCGGCTACCCGCGCGAGGTGATGGTGAACATCGCCGGCGTGCCCGCCGTACGGAGCCGGCTGGCGGCCGGGAACGGCCCGGCAGCAGCGGACCTCGGCGGCTGGGACGCCTACCGTGCCGCCACGGGCTCCGAACTTCCGGCCGGCATCCGTGGCCTCACCGGCCAGGACTTCCAGGAGCTCTACGAACAGCTCGCCGCCGACCTCGCCGGGCTGCCGGAGCCGCAGTTGCGGGCGCGTGTGACGCAACTGTACGAGGCCGGTCATGCCGAGTGGAACGACGCGATGCGGACACCCCCGACGGACACCCCGTCGGACAACCAGACGGACACGATCGCCGCCGCCGCGGTGCCGCGCTCGTTGTTCCGCGGCGACGTGAGGTCAGAGGTCACCAACGCGTGGCGGATCATCGTCCGGGCCACCGCGTGGCGAAGCCTCGCCGAGGTCGTCGCCGATCTGTACGGCGCGTCCGGCTCCGTACAGCGCCACGACACGGCGTTCGAGGCGTTCGACGTGCACCTCGACGGCGTGCGTGCGCGGCTCTTCCTCGGGGTCGGCGACCTGTCCCACCCCACCCGTCCGGTGCCCCCACCGGCGATGTCCGAGCGCCTGCCTTCGCTGTCCCCGACCGACATTCCCCAATGGAGTGTCACGGTGAGCGAGGGAACCGACCCGGTGGACATCCCCCGCGCGCTGACGCACGAGCTGCGCGAGATCCGGGCCCGCGAACTGTCAACGTCCTCCGAGGCGGCAAGCGAGCTGTCCGCGTCCTTCGAGGCGGCCCATGAGGAGGGGCGCGCGGGCGAGTTCGACGACCTGGCACGGAAGGTGCTGGCGATCCCCGAGGACCATCCGGCAGCCGCGGAGCAGGTCTGGCCGTGGCTGCGGGCGGTGTACGAGTTCGCCGCCCTGGACATGGAGGACGGCATTTTCGACGTGGAACGTAGTGCCCGTCGAAGGTCGGTGGTGCCCTACACGCAACACCCGGAGCTGGTCATCGCGGCGTTCGCCCTGCTGGACCGCGGCAGCGGCCTGGAATCGGACGATCCGGATCAGTCCTGGCAGATGAAGGCGGTAGGGAAGGCCGTGCATGATCTTGCCATCCAGGTCAGGCCGATGGACGCGTTGTCGCGCCAGATCCAAATACGGGCGAAGGGCCTGGCGGAGGTGCTGAAGAACCTTTCCTGGCGGTGGCCGGCGACGATGGCTGTCGCACAGAGCTACCTCCGGACCCTGCCACCGGAGGACCGGGCGACCGCGAGCCGTTCACTCGTCAGTCACGTGCTCGACACCTACTACTACCCCTTCAAGGTGACGGTCCGGAACGCGTACATCGGCCAGGACCGGGTCGTGGTCGGAATGGACGTCCTTGATCGTGAGAAGGGGACGACCGGCACGGTCGTACGGAGCCTGCTGGTGCGCGACGACGGCCTGTTGACGTATCGGCGGGAGACGACGACCGGGCCCGACGCGGCCAACTTCCTCGACTCCTTCGACCGCACGGTGGAGGATCGCCTGGCCACGCTCGGGGTGGTCGAGGTGCGGGCCGACCCCGACAGCATTGATGCCAACTCCATCGGCTGGGCCATCGACCGGCCGGTGCCGGCGCCGCTGCGGCAGCGGCTGCTGGTGGAGGAGGACCTGTTGGCGCGGGCGGTAGCGGCCGTCGAGCGGGGCATCGCCCCCGATGGGTATCAGGGCGCCAGCCTGCCGGAGTTGCGCTCCCTGCTCACCGAGGTACGCGAGATCGGGATAGCGCTCGCCGCGGGTGCCGTGGTGCCGCTGGCGCGGGTCATCCAGCTGGGCTGGCGGACAGGCGACGGTATCTGGCCGCCGGCCTCCGACACCCCGCACTGGCTGGGCGCACGGGTGCTCGCCGAGCCCGGCTGGACGGCCACCCGGCTGATCCGCCCCAGCGGTCCCGGCCCGGAGCCTCGACTGCAGCTGTGGCGGGACGCGAACCTGCTTCCGCACAGCACGCTGCACATCGACGACGTCCCCGGCTCGACGCTGCGGTCGGACTTCCTGCCGTTGCCGAACAAACGCGAACTGGCGCCGCATCTGCGCGGCGCGCTGCTCGATGAGGCCGAGCGGGCGCGGTATCTCATCCGGTGGCAGCAGGCCGCCGAGGAGCACCTGGCGGACGGCAAGAACTGGCCCACCGTCCACCTGGATCTCACCGAGAACGAACCGGTGAGCATCCAGCTCGCGGTCTACCACGGCACTCCCGACGCCCCGGTGGGGATCCAGCGCAACGCCAGGCGCGACTTCCGCATCAACCTCACCCCGAGACTCGACCCGCGGCAGTTGCCGGCGCTCACCGCCACCGCCCTCCGCCTGATCCGGGCCGGGCTGCTGGACCAACCTGTGCTCGATGAGAACGCATGGTTCCGGCAGGAGCTCCTTCGCGACTGGGCTCGCCGGCTGCCGCCCGGCGACACACTCACGTGGCCCTGGCTGGAAGCCGCGTTCGAGGTGGCGGCCGCGGCAACCGCCATCGGGGACGGGTCGCTGCCGGCCGACCTCCCGGCACCACTGCTGCGGTTGTTGCAGGACCCCGGCTCGCTCCCGCCTGGACAGCGGGCAGCCTGGCGGGCCGCGCGCAAGATCGCCGCCCGAGCGGGGGCCGCCCAGCACCGATCGAGGGAGTGGTCGGCGACCAGGTTGCTCACCGAGCGCGCCCGGGTGGTGTCGGGGCTGCTGCGCCACCGCGATCTGACGGCGGTGCAGCAGCAAGCGCTCGCGGCCGGCTTCCTGGACTCACTCCATCCGGTGCATCGAAGCGAGATCGGCGCCGGCCCGCACTCGGCCCTGCGCACCATCGCCGCCGTGGCGCACGCCGGGCGACCGCAGGCCGGACCGGATCCGGCCCGGCTCGCCGAGGTCCGGATGGCTGTCGATGCGCTGCCTGAACAGCCCGAACTGGACTGGCCGTGGCTGAGCGCGGCAATGTGGCTCGCCCAGGCCATGACGGCCGCAGGCCTGCCCGATCCGCACTCGGCAGGGTGGGCGACCGCCCTGCGGGGACCGATGCTGCGCGACGTCGCCCCTCGGCTGAACGCGATCTACGGCGAGCCCGAGCACCCGCGATGGTGGGACCGTCTGCGGCAGGCCGCCCCGCTGCCGGACGAGCAGGCGTCGGGATGGCTGCTGGCCCGGGTCGTCGCACACTCGGCGGACAGCATGCAGTACCCGGGCGCGGACATCGCCTTCCTGCATCGGGCCGAACTCCTCGCCGACATGGTGCGCTTCTGGATGGCTGAGGTGGCGAAACCGACGAGACACGCCCTGGCCACCGGCTTCCTTCAATCGCTCGGACCGCAGCAGCGGGCGTGGCTGGACTCGTATCCCGCCCTGCTGGAGTACCTCACCGAACTGGCCTCTCCCGAGGGGACGGAGGGTTCATCATGACCAGGCCGTACGAACCACCCGCGCCCGAGGTCCCGACGCCGGCGGAACTCGACGTACGGGAGGCGATGACAGTGCTCCAGGCGAGGTCGCCCGAGGAGTGCCAGCTCTACATGACGCTGCACCCGTGCGAGTGCGGCGAACGGAGGTTCGCCTGGTCGAGGCACTACACGGTGCCCGATCCCGGCCAGCCGGACGAGCGCGGAGAGTCCGTCTACGAGGGCGACTGCCCGGGTTGCCGGCGGAGCCGGCGCTTCCGGTTCCTCATCCCGCTGGCGCCCGCGCCGTCGCCCGCGTTCGGTGGCGCCGAGCCCTCCCGCATCATCGACCCCGCCCAGTTTCTTGACCACTACCGGGCCATGGTGGCCACCGTGGCGCCAGATCCGGCCCAGGTGCCGGAGCACCTGCTGCCGCGGCAGTACGCGCTGCTGCGGACCGGACTGGCCGCGCTGGAAGAGGTGCTCAAGTTCGTGCCACCCGGGGCCAGAGCCGTGCCGGCCGGGTCCTTCACCTCCACGGCCGGGGCGGCCAGGTACGCCCGGGACCCCGGCCAGTTCCGCCGGGAGCGGCTGATCGCGCTCCTGGAACTGCACCAGGGCACGGTCGCCGCCTACGCGCGGGCGCTGACGCGGTGAACCCGCCGGCAACGGCAGCTGCGCCAGGACCGCGGCACCGCTCGCCGTCGCGGGCCCGGGTTCGCACCTGCCGGCGTCCCGACCGGATCGGCAGCCCACGGTGACCGCCGAGCTGGGTGTGGCCGCCTGGCAGCCCGCCAACGAGACCGAACACGCCATGGCCGCAGCGCTTGACGTCGACGACCGCCGCGAATACTTCCGGCTGCTCGCCGGGGCCGACCTCTATCTGCCCGGCTACGCCGAGTCTGACGCCGGCCCGGCGGAACTGGTCACCGCCGACTTCCTCGGCGAGACGTACCTGCTCGCCTTCACCTCGGCCGAGGCGCTGACCGCGCGGCTGGGTGAGCTGGCCAACGTCTACCGCGTGGTCGCCTGCGAGCAGTTGCGTGCGCAGTGGCCCTGGCCGCAATGGCGCCTCGCCGTCAACCCTGATCTCCCGCTCGCCGTCTACACCTCGCCCGACGCGGTCGCGGCGGCCGCCGGCGGAGCGCTCGCGGTGGCACGCGAGTCCGAACTGCTCAGCGCGCCGCACGGCTTCGAGGTGGTCGCGCACAACCCGGTCGACGAGGTCCTTGCCGCCGCGGTCGCGTCGGCCGACGCCGAAACCTACCTGCGCGCGCTGCTGGCCGCCGAGGTGACGGTGCCCACCCGGCGCGATCTCACCGCACCGGACGCGGCCCACCTCGTCAGTACCGAACGCTTCCCCTGGCTTCCTGGCGGCACGGCGCAGGCACCGTCGATCAGCGTCTTCACCTCACCGGCCCGGTGCACGCAGGCGTTACCGGCGACGCCGTCGATGACGGTCGCGTTCGCCTTCGTCGCGGCCACCTGGCCGGAGGGCCACACCCTCGTGGTCAACCCGGGCACACCCCTGCAGCTGGCCCTGCCCGGGGCCCAGGTGCGCCGGCTCGTCCCGGCAGACCCGGACCAGCCAACGGCGGACGATCCGCGGTGAGGTCCCGGCCTGGCGTGGCTGCCCTGATCCTGACCAGCGGTGTGATCGCGATGACCGGTGCGCTGGCGGTCGCCCGTCCGTCCGCCGCGGGCCCGGTCGTCGCGGCGCCCACGAACTGCGCCGGCCCCGGCCAGGAATATGCCCCGGTGCCCTGGGCGACGAGCCTGCTCGCTCCGGCACGGGTGTGGCCGTTCGCCCGCGGCAACGGGGTCCGCGTCGCCGTGCTCGACTCCGGCGTGGACGCCGCGCACGCGTTGCTGAAGGGCCGGGTCGCCGCGGGCTTCGACGCGGTGACGGCGAAGGGGCGGGCCGACTCCGACTGCACCGGCTCCGGAACGCGGGTCGCGGGAGTGATCGTGGCTCAGCCGTCGGCGGCGCGAGGCTTCAGCGGGCTCGCACCGGCCGCGACGATCCTGCCGGTGCGGATCCTGCCGGACAGTGGATACGCCAACCCGGACCAGGCGGACCCGGCGGTGCTGGCCCGCGCCATCACCTGGGCGGCCACGCAGGGCGCCCAGGTGATCTGCGTGCCCGTGCCGGCCTACGCCGACAGTGCCGAGCTGCGGGCGGCGGTGGCCGCGGCACTCGCACGTGGGATCGTCGTGGTCGCCGCGGCCGGGAACCTGGGCGGCCCCGGCTCAGCCAATCCCACCCCCTATCCGGCCGCGTACCCGGGCGTGCTCGGTGTCGGTGCGGTCGACGCGAACGCCGGGCGCTGGGCCGGCTCCCAGCACGGCGAGTACGTCGATCTGGTGGCGCCGGGCGACGGCATCGTCTCGACCCAGCGCCTCAGCGGCCTGACCGAGGTCGACGGCACGGGCGTGGCGGCGGGTTTCGTGGCGGGCACCGTCGCGCTGGTGCGCGAAGCGCATCCGGAGCTGGGCCCGGACGCCGTCGCGGCCCGGCTGGCCGCCACGGCAACGCCGGCCGGGGACCGGGCCCCGAGCCACGAATACGGCGCGGGCATCGTCAATCCGTACAACGCCGTCACCGACCAGCTGCCCGCGCCGGCGGCATCGGCCGGCCTGCCGATGTTCAGGCCGCCCGGGTCTGCTGTGGACCTGGCCGGCCCGGAGCGTCGACGGCGCGCGATCGCCCTGACCGCCGGGCTCATGCTGGTGGCGGCGGCGATCTGGATCGGGCGAACGGTGGTGCTCAGGGGTTCGCGCCGGCGCTGGCGCTCAGCGCTCGCCGAGCCGCCGCCGCAACCGGTCGAGCCGGCGGCACCGGGTCCGCCGGTGCCGCTCTTCGAGGAGGAGCCCCTCGGCGGGCCGCCCGCCCGACGCCCGTGAGCGACGGCCCACGTGCTGAGCACGGGTGGCTCAGCCGACGACCGGCAGGAGGGCCTGGGCGGGGTCGAGCGTGGGTCCGGTCGGCAGGCGTTGCGCCAGGGCGACCGGCACGTCGAGCGCACGGGCCGGGTCGTAGCCCAGAAATCCCAGTACCTCAGCGGACGGCACCGGGTAGCGGACCCCCAGATCGGTCACGATCGAGTAGGTTCCGGCCTCCGCGTCCGGCGAGGGCAGCACGCGGATGACAGCGACCGCGCCGGCCGGGACAGCGACCCGGTCGGCCAGGCTCGCCCCGGTTGTGGAGCGTCCGACGGTCGGAATGCCGGCGTCGAGTCCGGCGGGCGTGCCACCGAGATGCAGCACCGGCTCGGCGCGGGCGTTCACCGTGCTGGCGCAGACCAGATCGTCAGGCTCCGGCTGGACCAGCACCGGTGCCCGCTGCGGTGGTGCCGTCACACCGTCGGTGGCCGGCAGGAGGGAACTTCGCGGCGCGGCGGACGCGACCGCGACCGTGACCTCGATCGGCCGGACCACAGCGTTGGCGGCCAGCAGAGCGTGCTGCAGACTGGTCAATGGCGCCAGGCCGTCGTCGAAGACGAGGTAGTACTGCGGCCCGGCGGCGGTCGGTGCGGCGAGCAGGTCGCCGATGCGACGGTCGGGCACGGCGCCGGCGACCTCGCCGTGCCTGGGCACCACGATCGGGCCGATGTCGGTGCCGGCCGGCAGCGCGTTGAGCCATGCCGTCCCGACCCGCACCGAGTTGGCCGTCGCGCCGAACAACGCCGGCACCACCGCCTCGGCCAGGGCGTACCGGTGGCCGCGCCACACCAGGAAGCGCTGGCCGGTCACGGCGTCACGCGCCAGGATCCCGTGCCCGGCATCCACGGTCGTGCCACCGGTGAGCTCGCGGCCGACAACGAGGCTGGTCACGGTGGTGGGAGCGCCGGAGGCGCCGACCGCCTCGGCGGTGCACACCGACCACGGCAGCCCGACCGCGCTCGCGGCCGGCGGCAGCGAGTTCGGCGCGCCCGCGATGCCCACCGTGACCGCGCGGGGCACGCCCACCAGCGCGGAGCGCGGCACCCGGAACACCGGTGCGCCGGAGCGTCCTGACAGCAGCAGCGCGGATGCGTAGTTCAGCGTGGGGTGCAGCCGGCCGGCGACGTAGACGAAGCTCGCCCCGGTTTCCTTCTCGATCACCACCGCGCCGTCAGCCCGCCAGCCGTTCCCACCCACCTTGGTGATCAGGCCGTACACGCCATAGCCGGCGCCCACGACGATCGCGACCATCAGACCCGCGAACACGGCCCCGACGCCACGCCGCAACGGCGACTGCGCGGGATCGGTCTCGCGCATGACGAACGCGGAGATGACCCGCTGCACCAGGAACTGGTAGGCGTGCAGTTGATCCTTGCGCGATGCCATCGCCGCTCAGCCGCCGAAGGAGCCGAAGAGGTCCCGGAGCCAGTCATAGACCCCGGCGACCGCGCAGGCCAACGGTAGGAGCACCACGATCGCCGCCACGTCGGCGATGTCAGCCAGCCGTCCCACGTACGGTGACGGTGTGCGCCGGCTGTAGGCCAGCGCCGCGGTGAGGATCAGGATCGCGGCGCCCACGACGAGCAACAGCCGCACCAGCGTCAGGTCCGCATCACCCGGCCCGAGCCCGAACGCCAGCAGCCCGAGGCCGGCCACCCCACCCACCAGCATCGGCACCCGCTGCCGGGGCAGCGCGAACAGCCGCGCCCGCAGCAGGAGCGCCACCGAGGCGGCGGCGCCGAGGAGCCGCCCGGCCGTGCCGCCGTCAACGACGAGCACGACGATGGCGCCGCCGGCGATGAGTGCGACCGACAGCAACATGCCGGAGAGGAGCTCGGTGGCCCGGGCCACGGCGGCGAAGACGCTCGCCCGCGGCGGCATGGGCCGGTCCGCCAGAATCCCCTCCGCACGGTCGGGCAGCTCGGGCACCGGGATCTTGCCCAACGAACTCGCCAGCAGCGGGTAACCGGGAAGCATCGCAATCACCAGCGACAGCATCGTCGCCGCGGCGCCGGTGGCCGGCATTCCGGCGAAGACGAGCAGTGCGCTTCCCGCTCCCGCGAGGCCGGTGAAGATGCCCGTGAGGAACAACCACGGGGCGCCGGTGACCGCGACGTAGGACACCACGCTCACGGCGACGAGCATCCCGGCCGCCCCCAGCAGGCTGGGCGCGCCGAGGCGGCTGAGGCTCACCGTCGTGGGTGCGACCGCGAGGGCGCCGGCGAACCCCGCGTAGGGCAGCGCGGCACCGGCCAGCACCGCGCCGGCGACGGCATCGGCGAAGGCCCGTGCCGCAACAGCGCCGGCGAGGACGAGCAGCGCGGTGACGGCGAACAACGCCCCGGTGACGGGTGACCAGGGCGGTCCGGTGACGGCGGCGTCAACCAGACCCAGCAGGAGGATCGCGGCGGTCACGGCGAAACCGGTGCGGCGGGTCGCCGGACCGCCCCAGGACCGCCCCATCCGGCGTGCACCGCTGGCGATCACATCGACGATGTCGTCATACGCCGGCTCCGGCCAGTCCAGTTCGCGCGGCACCAGGTGCACCACCTCGCCGTCGCGCACGTCCTGCGCGCCCAGGCTGCGGGTGGCCAGCAGCACCGTGCCGGTTGCGCGGCGCAGCACCCAACCGTTGTCGCTCCGCGCGTCGTCGGGCAGTCCCTGCACCGCGTGCCGGACCAGATGCGGCAACAGTTCGGCCACCGGCGCGTTGTCGGGCAGCGCCACGTCGAACCGGCGCGCTGCGGTCACGACGGTCACCCGGGCCAGCCCGATACTGCCCTGGGCTGTCAACCGACCACCTCCACCGGCTCGCCGCGGCTGTCCACGCAGCCAATCGCGCCTTGCAGAAACCCCGGTCTACTATGGGTCGTCGATTCCCGCCCGTCGATACCGTGATGGGTTGACCTGGACATCGGTGTACCGCAAGGGTTTACTCCGCCCGGGTTTTCGGCGACGCACTCGCAACAACGGCGGACCGAGAAAGGCGGCGTTCGTGAGCCTGGTGATCGTCAACCGTCCACCACGTCGCGCCGCCCCGGTGCTGCCCTCCGGCGAGGTGGTCCTGGAGCCGCCCCCCGACCTGCCGACGCCGTCCGGCCGCGGCTGGATGCGGTTGCTGATGGTGCTGCCGATGGCTGCGGGAGCCGGCGGCATGGGTCTGATGATGGGGGTCGGGCGCTCCGGTCCGCTGATGTACGTGGCCGGCGCGATGTACGGCGTGTCCATCCTCGGCATGATGGCGGTGATGCTGGTCAACCAGAGCGGCCCGAGCAAGAAGGAGATGGTCGAGGTCCGCCGGCAGTTCATGCGCCGGCTCTCGCAGCACCGGGCCCAGGTGCGCGAGACGACGCTGCACCAGCGCGAAGCCATCGCCTATCGCTATCCCGTGCCCGCCGACCTGTGGGCGATGGTCACCGGACCACGGCTGTGGGAGCGCCGGCGCGGCGACGTCGACTTCGGCGTGCTCCGCCTCGGGGTGGGACCACAGGCGCTCGCGACCGCCCTCGTCCCACCGCAGACCCGGCCGGTGGACGAGCTGGATCCGTTGTGCGCGATGGCACTGCGGCAGTTCGTGGTGAGTTACGCGGTCGTCCCGGACCTGCCGGTGGCGATCGCGCTGCGCGACTTCGCCCGGGTCTACCTGCGCGGTTCGACCGATCGGGGCCGCGCCCTGCTCCGGGCGGTGGTGGCGCAGGCCGCGACCTTCCACGCGCCGGACGACCTTCTCATCGCGGTGTGTGCCGGCGACGCGGAACGCCCCGCCTGGGAGTGGGCCAAGTGGTTGCCCCACGCGCAACACCCGGCGAAGTCCGACGCCGCCGGTGCGCTGCGGCTGTTCGCCGCCGCCGCCACCGGCCTGGAGGCGATGCTCGACGACGTCCTGGCCAACCGCGTACGGTTCAATCCGGCGCTCACCGCGAAGACGTCCACCGGACCGCACCTCGTCGTCATCATTGACGGCGGCAGCATCACCGGTTCGGACCACATCATGACCGAGGGCGGCGTGGAAGGTGTCACGGTCATCGACCTGTCCAATCCGCCGCCGCGGATGCTGGGCGAGGCGATGGTGGTCCTCACGCTGGACGCCGACGGCGGGCTGACCGCGGCTACCATGGACGGCACGACGGACCTGGGACGCGCCGACGAGCTCGACCCGGTCGAGGCCGAGGCGCTGGCTCGCGAACTTGGGCCGCTGCGGCTGTCGGCCGCGCCCACGGACGTCACCGCCATGAACGCCGGTCTCGGCCTGGCCGAGCTGTTGGAACTGGGCGAACCCGACGACTTCGACCCCGCCCGGACCTGGGCGGGCCGGCCCAGCCGGGACCGGCTGCGCGTGCCGTTCGGCGTCAGTCTGGACGGTCGGCGGGTGGAGCTGGACCTCAAGGAGTCCGCCCAGGACGGCATGGGTCCCCACGGTCTCCTGGTCGGCGCCACCGGCTCCGGCAAGAGCGAACTGCTGCGCACCCTGGTGCTCGCGCTCGCGGTCACCCACAGCTCCGAGACGCTCAACTTCGTCCTGGTCGACTTCAAGGGTGGCGCGACGTTCGCCACCCTGGACCGGCTGCCGCACACCAGCGCGGTCATCACCAACCTCGCTGACGAGATGCCCCTGGTCGACCGGATGCTCGACGCCATCCAGGGTGAGCTGGTGCGACGGCAGGAGCTGCTGCGGGTGGCCGGCAACTATGCTTCCCTGCGCGACTACGAACGAGCCCGGGCATCGGGTGTCCCGCTGGCGCCGCTGCCGAGCCTCCTGCTCATCTGCGACGAGTTCAGCGAGCTGATCAGCGCCCGGCCCGAGTTCATCGACATGTTCGTCCAGATCGGACGCGTCGGACGCTCGCTGGGCATCCATCTGCTGCTCGCCACGCAGCGGCTGGAAGAGGGACGCCTGCGCGGCCTGGAGACGCACCTGTCCTACCGGCTCGGGTTGCGCACCTTCTCGTCCATGGAGAGCCGGGCCGTGCTCGGCGTGCCGGATGCCTATGAGCTCCCCCGGTCACCGGGGCACGGGTATCTCCGCATCGGCACCGAGGACATGATCCGGTTCCGGGCGGCGTATGTGTCGGGGCGCCACCAGCGCGACGGCGGGACCGTCACGCTGGCCGGGCGGGCCACCGACGTGGTGCGCGACTTCGGCACCTACTACCTGGCGCAACCGGTGGAGGATGAACCGGCAAGCCTGATCGAGGAGCCGGAGGACGCCCTCGGCCAGACGCTCCTGGACACCCTCGTCGCGCGGCTGCAGGGCCGGGGCCCGCTGGCGCATCAGGTGTGGCTGCCGCCGCTGCAGGAGCCGCTGACGCTGGACGAGTTGCTGGCGCCGCCGGTGGACACCCCCGAACGCGGCCTCACCGTCGAACAGCCGGACCGGCTCGGTCGCCTGCACAGCCTGGTGGGGGTCGTCGACAAGCCCTTCGAGCAGCGGCGTGACCCGATGTGGATCGACCTGTCGGGCGCACGAGGAAATCTCGTCGTCGTCGGCGCGGCACGGACGGGCAAGAGCACCTTCCTGCGTACCCTCATCGCCGGTCTCGCGCTCACCCACACCCCGCGTGAGGCCCAGTTCTACTGCCTGGACTTCGGCGGCGGCACCTTGGCGCAGCTGGCCGAACTGCCGCACGTGGGCGCGGTGGCCGCGCGCACGGACGTCAACCGGGTCCGTCGCACGGTCGCCGAGGTCTACGGCCTGCTGCAGTTGCGGGAGGAGTGGTTCGCGACCAGCGCGGTGGACGGGATCGACGGCTATCGGCGGCTGCTGCGCGAGCGCCCCTCCCCGGTGGACCCGTTCGGTGACGTGTTCCTGGTCGTCGACGGCTGGGCGACCCTGCGCGACGAGTTCGAGGACCTCGAGTCACTGGTCACCTCGCTGGCCACCCGCGGGCTGGGCTACGGCATCCACGTCGTCGGGTCGGCGGCACGGTGGATGGACCTGCGGGCAGCGCAACGCGACGCCTTCGGCACCCGTCTCGAGCTGCGCCTCGGTGATCCGACCGACTCCCTCATCAACCGGCGGGCGGCGGTCAACGTGCCCGAGCAGGCGCCCGGACGCGGTCTCACCCCGGACGGCCAGCACTTCCTGACCGCACTTCCCCGGATCGACGGCCGAGCGGATCCCGACACGCTGAGCGACGGGCTGGCCGAACTGGTCGAACGTACCCGGGCCGGATGGTCCGGGCCGGTCGCGCCCCAGGTCCGGCTGCTGCCCGCGCTGCTGCCGTACGAGGCACTGCCGGCGCCGGTGCGCGGCGCCGGCGGCAGGCTGCCCATCGGTATCGCGGAGGTCGACCTCGCGCCGGTGTATCTGGAGTTCGACGCCGAGCCGCACGCGCTGGCGTTCGGCGACGTGGAGTCCGGGAAAAGCTCCTTCCTGCGCGGCCTGGCCCGGACCATCACCTCCGCCTATGAACCCAGCGGGGCCCGCATCATCCTCATCGACCAGCGGCGGAGCCTGCTCGGTTGCGTGGACACCGACCATCTCATCGGGTACGGCTCGTCCGCGGCGACGACCGCGAGCCTCGTCGCCGATGTGGTCACCGTGATGCGCGAACGGCTGCCCGGCAATGATGTGACACCGGCGCAGCTGCGGTCACGGAGCTGGTGGAAGGGACCGGAGCTGTACGTCCTCATCGACGACTACGATCTCATCGCCACCGGTGGCATCAACCCGCTCGAGCCGCTGATCGAGTTCCTGCCGCAGGCACGCGACATCGGTCTCCATCTCGTGGTGACCCGGCGCGTCGGTGGCGCCAGCCGCGCCATGTTCGACCCGCTGATCGGCCGCATCCGGGAGCTCGCGTCACCGGGCGTCCTGATGTCAGGCCCCAAGGAGGAGGGTCCGATCTTCGGTGCCATGAGCCCGCAGGTGCTGCCGCCCGGACGTGCCTGGCTGATCAACCGGCGCCAGGGCGCCCGCCTCATCCAACTGGCCTGGACCCCGCCCAGCCTGTGACGCCGTCACCGGCGCGGGGCGGGGCGCCCGGATCACGCGTAGTTGGTGGTCCGGGCGCCGCAGCGGTCGACCCGCCGTTCGGACTGGTCCCCGCTGCACACCCGGTACGAGATCGTCGTGCCTTTCGCCAGGTTCAGCTCTTTCCAGGTGCAGGTGCCGGAGCCACCGCTCGCCCACACCCAGACCTCCGCCCCGCCCGCGACCGAATACTGAGCCAGCGCGGCCAGGCCGTCGGCCTTGTTGTCACACACCTGGAGCGTGTCGTTCGACGCGTCGAACGCCGCCCAGGCCTCGCAGTTGGACGTCACGCAGACGCGGGTCGGACCGGCCGCCGGCGTTGTCGCGTTCTTCGTCGTCACCTTTGTGGTCGTCCGGGGTGGGGGCGGCGGCGTCGTGGTCGGCGGTCTGGTCGTCGGCGTGGGCACGACGGTCGGCGCGAGCACGGCGGCCGGCGAGGGCGAAGGTTCGGGTGCCGGCTCACCCGCCCACGTCATGGACTCCTCCGTGGACGGCTCGGGCGCCGCGGCGGCCGGCTTGTCCTCACTGACACCGGCCGAGGGATACAGCATGCCACCGGCCACGACGACCATGATTCCGGCGAAGGCGACGAGCACCGGTGTGCGGCGGCGGCGCCCGTCCGGCGGTGGTGCCGGTTGCCCGGACGGCGCCGGGTCCGCCTGCACGGGCGGAACCTCTGCGGCAAACCGCAGTGCGGCCTCATTGGGCGCCGGACGCGACGCAACGGGTGGCTCGGGTCGCCACCGTCCGGTGCCGGGCCGGTGCCGCCCGGCAGGCGTAGGCACAAGCACAGGCACAGGCACAGGCAGGTTGTCGGGAAGGAAGGCCCGGCTCGTCAGGTCTTCGTTACGCGGCCGGGCAGCGGTGACGAGCAGGGCGAGTGCCTCGGGTGAGCCGCGGTGCCAGCCGATCCGCAGGCGTTGCGGCGCCCGCCCCGGCCGGCCCGGGCCCCCGGCAGGACCATCCGGTTGACCCACCGGCACCGCCACCGGGGACGGCGGCGTGGCCCGCGCGGCGAGCGGCATGGCCAGCGACTGCGCGGTGGCAGCCGCTGCGGCCTCGCCCCGCCCGACCTCGTCGGCTTCTCCTCGTGCGGCACCGGCCGGCCGGTCGGCGAGGGGCCCCGGTTCGGTCGCCTCGCCCGGCCGGGGCGCGGCTGCCTCCTGGTGTGGTCGTGCTGCGGTCGGCTCAGTCACCGCGGGCCTCCCCCAGTCGGCGCGGACGCGTAGGCGCCCGCGGCCTGCTCACCGTCCAGCTGGAACAGTGTGGCCTGGAAGTGCTGGACACTCAGGCCGAGGTTGTCACAGATCCTGTCGAGGTCGCGGGGGCGTGCGCCCACACGCGCCAGGCACCGGACGTTCGCGCCGTCGCTGTCCGGCACGACCACGATGCTGACGCTGGTGAGGACCGCCTCCATGGAGCCGAACGTGGCCAGCAACTCGCCCGCATCCGCGATCCGTGGCCAACCACGGACCCAGAAGGTACGGTGCGCCACGTCGCCGGTGTACCAGGATCGCCACTCCTCCGACAACTGTGGTGCTTGCCCGGTGTCGTGCACGCGGTCGAGCGCGCACGATCTGGCCATGGCGGCGAGCAACCCGGTCCGGTCAAGCGGCGCTGCGGAGAACCCGTCCCGGTGCAGCGTCCGGACGAGGCGCCGGACCAGCACCACCACTGCGGCCGGCACGCCGTCGAGGTCCTCCGCGCCGGCCTCGGCGAGGCTCTGCGCGTCCAACCGTACGGCCACCCAGATCGCGGCACGCTCACCGTGTTCATAGTGCGTGACGACCTGGAGCGCCGTGCCGGGAGAGTCGGTGCCCGCCAGCGCACGTACCAGCACCTCGCACGGGACGCCGGGCTGGTCAGCCTGCGGCGCCACCTCGGCCACCGCGAACCAGCCGGCACCGTCGACGGCGACGCCGACGCTTGACCCGTCCGCGATCGTCACCTCGTCAACGCACAACCCCTCAGCGAGCGAACCCAGGGTGCTGAGCGGCCAGTCCTCGGACGGCCCGTGGCCGGGCCGCGTTCTGCGCCGCCGCCGGTACTGCCGTTTGACGATGAACCATTCCAGCCTGGTCCGGCCGTGTTGACGCCCCCACCAGAGTGTCCAGACGGCCGCGACGGCGACCCCGAACACCGATGCGGTGAAGCCGAGGTCCGCGACGACCAGAAGGACGACGACCACCGACTCCACCAGCAGCAGTTGGACGACATCCAGCGGGCCCAGCCCACCGCGGACCGGCCGGAGGTCCTCGGCCTGGGTGGCAGGGGCGGTCACCGTCACCCGGCCTCGGCCGCCGGGGCACACGAAGCCGTGTACCACAGACGTGACGGCATACCGCCGAACATCGCTCGCGAAACCATGAGCAGGCCCCTCAGGTGCTAGATCCCCACGACGCTACTGGCTGGCCCGGCCGATGTCGTCACGCGCAGGGCGGAGGTCCGCCTCCATCGGCAGCGGTATGCCAGCGCGGCCTCCAACCCACGCGGTACACCGGCTGGGGTGCCGCGGTGCGGGGTGCGCGGTGCGGCCAGTGCTCCCGGTCCGGCCCCGGCGGTGTCATTGCGCCCGGCGAATAGGGTGTTTCGCATGACGGACGCGCAGGAGCAGCCGAAACCGGCGCGCCGGTGGCGCCGGCGGGTGGTGCTCGGCGCGGCCGCCGCGCTGCTGCTCACCAGCGCGCCATGGCTGTGGACACAGCTCGCCGCGCGCGGCCACGTGCACGACGAGGCGGACGCGCCGGTCGCGGACGTCGTCATCGTGCTCGGCGGCGAGGTGGCGGCGGACCGGCGGACGCCCGCGCCGCGCCTGGCCGGCCGGCTGGACACCGCCGCCGCGCTGGTGGACAGCGGCCGCGCCCGGGTGATCCTGGTATCCGGCGACGGCGGCGGCGAGTCCGGCGACGAGCCGGCCGTGATGACCGCGTACCTGACCGGCCTCGGCGTCGACCCGCGCCGCATCGTGGCCGACCCGCACGGCCTGGACACCTACGACACGTGCGTGCGGGCCCGGGACGTCTACGGCGTCACCCGGGCCCTGGTGGTCACCCAGGCCTACCACCTGTCCCGGGCGGTGACACTGTGCCGGCAGGTGGGCATCGACGCCGACGGCGTGACCGCCCGCTGCGGCGGCTGCTCCGCCGCCCTGCTGGCCAGCAAGGCGGTGCGGGACTACTTCGCCAGCGGCAAGGCGGCCTGGGACGCGGTGCGCGGACGACCGCCGGCGGTCACCTCACCGCCGGACCCGCAGATCCGGGACGCGCTGCGGGCCGGTTGACCGATCAGCGCCTCATTCTGGTCCCAGGCGAAAAGGCCTGCGGACGTCAGCCGGGCTCAGCTTCTGCGCACTCCGCCGGTACGGGACCGGGTCAGGGAAGCGGCACCGCCTGGCCCGTGCGGGCCGAGCGCTCCGCCGCCTCGAGCATCGCTGTGGTGGCCAGTCCCTCGGCGCCGTTCACCAGGGGCGGGCGGCCGTCCCGGGCCGCCCCGATCAGGTCCGCCAGTTCGGCCGCGTAGGCCGCCAGGCGCGGCCCGCTGACCGGGTCGAGCGGGTCGAACGCCGCCTGCTCGAAGACGACCGAGAAGCCGTCCCCCTTGCCGAGGCGCACCGCTCCGTATGCGTCGCAGTCGATCATGCCCTCGGTGCCGACCAGTTGAAACTGCAGCCCGGAGCCCAGGCCTGGCGCGGGGATGTCGTAGCTCATCCACAACTGTGCCATCGCGCCGCCCTTGAAGTGGTACGTGGCCATCGCGCTGCGCATCGGCGGGTCCGCGGCTCCGTACTGTTCGAAGACGGCGAACGCGAGGTCGGGTTCGTCGCCGACGAACCAGCGCACCAGATCGCAGGCGTGCGCGCCCCACGAGGCGTAGGTGGTCTGCTGGGCGGGATCGAGCTTCCATTGGTCCTGCGTCTTGCTGGTGTCCCAGAAGCCCGTCTCGGGCCCGATCACCCGCACCATGGTGACCCGCCCGATCGCACCGTCGTCGAGGAGCTGCTTGGTGAACGCGGGTGCGGCGCGGAACCGGTGCTGCGACACGACGGCAAGCCGCACTCCGGCCGCCTCGGCGGCGTCGTTCATCCGGGCGCATTCGGCCGCGTTCTGCGCCATCGGCTTCTCGACCAGGATGTGCTTGCCCGCCCGGGCCGCGGCGACGGCCTGCTGCTCGTGGCCGGCCGGTGGCGTCGTCAGGACGACGACCTCGACCGCCGGATCGGCGAGGAGGCTTTCGTACGAGTCGTGCAGCGGGCAGCCGTAGTCCCCGGCCAGGGCCGGCGCGCGCCGGCCGCCGGCGACGCCGACCAGCTTCGCCTGCGGCACGTGGTTGGCGGCCACCTCCGACCAGGTGCGTCCCATGAAGCCTGAGCCGAGCACCCCGACGCCGGTGGTGCGCCCTGCGCTGCGCTCCGAACCGGTCATGACGCCGCCCCCAGCCGGCCGTGCCGGTCGAGCAGGTCGATGATGCGGGCCGCCGAGAAGGTGTGCATGTCGGCGAACGCCTCCACCGACGTCGCGCCGACGTGCTGGGTCAGTACCACGTTCGTGAGCCCGGCCAGCGGGTCCGGCGTCGGTGGTGGCTCCACCTCCCGGACGTCGAGGCCCGCGCCGCGCAGCCGGCCGGCCTTCAAGGCGGCGGCCAGGGCGGCCTCGTCGATGAGCCCGCCGCGGGCCACGTTCACCACCACCGCGTCCGGCCGCAGGCGTCCGATCGCCTCGGCATCGAGCAGGTGGCGCGAGCCCGCGGTCAACGCGGCGCACAGCACGACCGCGTCGCTTCCCTCGAGGAGGTCGTTCAACGGTACGAGCGGGAAGGGCGCCTCGGTGCGGTACGGATCGTGGGCCACGACGGTCATGCCGAGTCCGTGCGCCTTCTCGGCGACACGGGTGCCGATGCGACCCAGGCCGATCACCCCGATGCGCTGACCGCGCACCCGTCGCATCGTGTAGAACTCCGGCCGGTCACGGACCGCCCATTGTCCGGCAGCGGCCGCGCTCGCCATCGGCAACAGTGCCCGCTGCACCGCCATGAGCAGTGCGATGGCCTGGTCGGAGACCTCCTCGGTGCAGTAGTCGGGCACGTTGGTGACCTCGATGCCGAGCTCCGCCGCGCGTGCCGCGTCCACGCCGTCCATGCCGACGCTGTAGCAGAGGATGCCGCAGCACTTCGTCATCAGGTCGAGCTCTTCGCGGGGCAGCCGGCCCGACGCGACGACGACGTCGGCCGCCGGCAGCGCCTTGCGGGCGGCGTCCAGGTCGGCCGGCAGCACCAGGTCCACGCCCCGGGCCGCCAGCATGTCCCGCTCGACGTCATAGTTCCACCGCAGGGTGGTGATGGGGTCATAGACAACCACGGTGGGAGCGCTCATGTCTCCTCCTCGTATGAGGCAGTCGTTTCATCTGTTGAACTCAGCGTTTTGCTCGATAGAATCAGCCGCCTACACCGATGTCAAGGAGGCCCCCGTGCGCGTCACCGCCGCCGACGTGCTGCACCTGCGTGCACCGCTCACCGTCGCGGCCGGTCCGGCCGGCGTGTTCAACCGGCACCGCGAAACGTTGCTGCTGAAGCTGTCCGCCTCCGACGGCACGGTCGGCTGGGGCGAGACCTACGCCCTGCCCGGCACCCGCGACCTTCTGGCCACACTCGCCGCGGACCTTGTCGGCGCACCCGTCACGCACGCATGGCCCCGCCGCCCCGGCCTCGACGAGGTGGGCGCCGCGCTGGCCCTGGGCGCCGTCGACATCGCCTGGCACGACCTGCTCGGCCGTACGCTCGGCGTGCCGGTGCACACCCTGCTCGGCGGTGCGCGACGCCAGCGGGTGCCGGTGTACGCCTCCGGCTTCCTCTACCAGGAGGGCCGCCACCCCGCCGACGTCTGGCCGGACGAGGCGGCCGGACTGCACGGGCAAGGCTTCCGTGCCATGAAGGTACGCATGGGTGGCTACCGGCCCGACGAGGAGCTGGCGCTGCTGGAGCAACTGCGGACCACCCTCCCCGGCGACGTGATGCTCATGGTCGACGCCTGGGGCGCCTACTCGGCACCCACCGCGGCGCGGGTGGGCCGGCGCCTGGCCGAACTGGACGTCGCGTGGTTCGAGGAGCCCACTGCCGTGACCCGGCCCGAGCTGACCGCGCGGCTGGCGGTGCCGGTCGCCGGTGGCGAGATGGGGCGGACGCGGTCGGAGTTCGCACGGCTGCTCGAGCACCGCACGTTCGACGTGATCCAGCCCGACGCGGCGATCTGCGGGGGACTCGCCGCGGCCCGGTTCGTCGGGGAGCTCGCGGCGCTGCATGACATCGCGTGCGTGCCGCACACCTGGAACGGGGCCGTGATGGCCGCCGCCACCCTGCATCTGGCCGCCGTCCTGCCATGGGCCGCACGCACCGGCGACGGCACCTGGCCCGGCGGCGACGTGAGTGGTCCCCTGCTCGAATACGACACGAGCGAAAACCCGTTCATCCGCGACATCCTGCGCGTCCCGCCGGCCCTGGTGGACGGATGTTTCGCGGTGCCCGACTCGCCGGGCCTCGGCATCGAGATCGACGAGACCGCACTGTCCCACTACCGCATCGCATAACCGCGCCCCAGGAGGCAACCATGCAGAAGGAACCGATCGTCCCCGCCGGCGGCGCACCGCCGGCCGGGCCCTACTCACCCGGGATCCGGGCCGGCAACCTGCTCTTCGTCTCGGGGCAAGGACCGTTCGACGCCGACGGCAAGCTCGTCGGCGACACCTTCCAGGCCCAGGCACGTGCCACCTTCGCCAACGTCGAACGCATCATCACGGCTGCCGGCGGGGATCTGTCCGGCATCCTGCGCATCGGTGCCTACCTGCACACACTGGACGACTTCGCGGAGTTCAACGACATCATGCGCGACGTCCTGCCCACCCCGCATCCGGCGCGCACGACGATCCCGGTACCGCTGCCCGGTTTCCTGATCGAGATCGACGCGGTCGTGCTCCTGCCCGACCCCGCCTGACGAGCTGCACCGGCGCTCCACGGTGAGGTCACCGTGGAGCGCCGGGACCGCTCAGTAGGACAGCCATCCACCGTCGACGAGGATGCTCGCGCCGGTGACGAAGCCGGCCTCGGCCGAGCACAGGTAGGCCACCATCGAGGCCACGTCGTCGGGATGGCCGCGGCGGCCCAGCGGCGTGTGCCGCTCCCACCACCGCTGCGGCTCGGACAGCTCCGGCGGAGGCGCCGGGGTGCCGGCGCGATCGTCGAGCGCGATGTCACCCGGCGCGATGTGGACCGCCCGGATGTTGTGCGGGGCCAGTTCGAACGCCAGCCCCCGGGTCAGCCCCAGCATCCCCGCCTTCGTCGTCGTGTAGGCGGTCGCGTGATGCTGGGCCGCATACGCGGCGACCGAGCCGATGTTGATGATCACGCCCGGCGTGCCGCTCGCCACCATGTAGCGGGCGGCCTCGCGGGAACACCGCAACGCTGCGGTGAGGTTCACGCCGACGATGCGGTCCAGCCACTCGTCGTCGCAGTCGAGCAGCGGGCGCGACGCGCCCGGCCCGGTCACCGCCGCGTTGTTCACCAGGATGTCGATGCCGCCGAAGCGCTCCACGCAACGCGCGACGAGCGCCGTGCAGGACGCCGCGTCGGCGAGGTCGGCCACCGCGACGTCGAGACTGCGATGGGGCGCGGCGAGCCGGCTCGCCGCCGCGGCCGCGGTCTGCGGGGTTCGCTGACCGACGAGGACGTGCGCGCCCTCATCGGCGAGGCGGGCCGAGATCGCCGCGCCGATCCCGGTCCCGCCGCCGGTCACCAGGGCCACCCGCCCGGCCAACCCGGTGGTGCCGGTCACTGCCACGACACCTCCTCGGCGGTGGGTCCGAGCATGACGATGCCGGCGCCGGGCTCGACCTCGGCCCGGCGCCGCAGCATCATCACCGTTCCGTCGTGCGGGGCGGAGATCTCCTCGGTCGGCAACCCGTCCCCGTCGAGAATCTCCGCCACCAGGTCGCCGCGCCTGACCTGGTCGCCGGCCCGGACCGCGGTGACGCACCAGCCGGACACCGATGCGGAGACCGACGAGTCGACGTCGCCGTCGCCGCCGCGCAGGATCTGTTGCCGCCCCGATGCCGCCGGCGCGTCCGCGGCGGCGAGCATGCCGAGCAGGCCGAGCACCCGCAGTACCCCGTCGCGGTAGCCGAGCAGCTCCGCGCGGCGCAACGAGCCGCCGCCACCACCCTCGACGTAGATGGACGGCACGCCGTAGGACGAGGCCGTGGTCAGGCTGCGCCCCGGATTGAGCTGGTCGTGCGCCCAGACCAGCGGCGCACCGAACGCGTGCGCCGCCGGTGCGCCGGTCGGATCGCTGAAGCCGGCGAAGAACGGCATCGCGTAGTTGAGTCCCGCCGAGTGCAGATCGATGAGCAGGTCCGCGTTGCGGATGACGCGCTGCGCCAGGGCGTCTGCGATCCGTTCGGTGACCGTGCCGTCGGCGCGGCCGGGGAAGCTGCGGGCCAGGTTGCCGTCGTCGACGGGGCTGGTCCGGGTTCCCGCCTCGTGGGCCGGCGGGTTCGCGACCGCCACCGCGAGGATCCGCCCGCACCACTGCGGCGGGCCGGCGCTGAGGTGCGCCACGATCGCCCGTACCGCGGCGATGCCCTCCAGTTCGTCGCCGTGCACCCCGCCGAGCAGGGCCACGGTCGGGCCGGCGGAGGAGCCCGCCAGTTCCCGGATCACGACCGTGGCCTCGCCGACGTCGATCCGGTGTGTCGTCACGGCCGCCCGATCTCGGCCGCCGCCAACGTCTCCCGCACGTGGGCCCGCATGCCGTCGTCGACCTGCACGAACGGCGACGCGGTCGTCGAATGTGCGATGACCCCCTGCTGCACCAGGGCCTCCTTCAACGACGCGATGACCGAGGCGCTGAAGCTGCCGCCCGGCATCGGGTGCTGGTAGAGCTTGAAGAACGCCACGATGCGGCCCTGCATCTCGGCCGCGCCCTTCCAGTCCCCGGCCGTCGCGCGCGCGGCGAGTTCGACGTGCCACGGCGCGAAGACGTTGGCCAGGCCCGGCACGGCGCCGTGGAACCCGCCCAGCAGCAGCCCGTCGATCGCGAACTCGCTGCCCGTGTAGCGGCGGAACCCCTCGATGTCCGCCGTCGCCTCGGCCAGCATCCGCTGGGCCTCCACGTTGCCCGAGGAGTCTTTCACCCCCGCCACGACTCCCTCGCCGGCGAGCTCACGCATCAGGTCCGGCTCCAGCACCACGGTGACCCGGCTGGGAATGTTGTAGGCGAGGACCGGCACCGAGCCCGCGGCCCCGGCCACGGCGCGGAAGTGCCCGCCGAGTTCGGCGGCGGAGTGCGGGAAGACGAACGTCGGCGGCACGAGCAGCGAGTCGGCGCCCATCTGCGCGTACACCTTCGCGTCGGCGACCGCCTCGCGGGTGCCGAGCGCCGGCACGCCGATCATGAGGTGGGTCCGTTCGTCGACCCGGGCCACGGCGCGGGCGGCGACCTCGAGCCGTTCGTCGCGGGAGAGCGCGCCGTTCTCGCCGCACGAGCCGAGCACGAGCAGCCCGGTCACTCCCTGTCCGATGAGATGGTCGACGAGCGCGTCGAGCGACTCCAGATCCGGGGCACCCGACGGCAGCATAGGGGTGATCATCGGCACGATCACGCCGGCGTTCGGCGGGGGTACCGGGGCACGAAGCGATGTCATGGAGACCTTCCTAGCGAGCGGTGGGCGACGTTGCGGGACTGGTGAGCGATCCGGGGAAGTGGCAGGCGACCTGGCGGCCGGAGGTGACCGGCGACAGCGGTGGGGGGCTCGTGGCGCAGATGCCCTGCGCCACGGGACAGCGAGGCTGGAACGGGCAGCCGGGTGGCACGTCCAGGGGCGAGGGCGGTTCGCCGGTCAGCACGATCCGGTCCGCCGCACCTGGGGCCAGATCCACCCGGGGAAGCGCGGACAGCAGCGCCATCGAGTACGGATGCAGGGGCTGCTCGAAGAACTGCTCCCACGGCGCCAGCTCCACCAGGCGCCCCAGGTACATCACGGCGATGCTGGTGGCGAGCTCCCGGACCGCGACCAGGTCGTGCGAGACGAACAGGTAGGCGAGGCCGTGCTCGCGCTGCAGGTCCCGCAGCAGCGCGATGACGTGCGTCTGGATCGACACGTCGAGCGAGGCGGTCGGCTCGTCGAGCACGATCAGCTCGGGACGGGCGGCGAGCGCACGGGCGATCGCGACCCGCTGCGCCTGGCCACCGGAGAGCTCATGTGGGTACCGGTCGGCCAGGACCTGGCCCAGTCGTACCTCGTCGAGCAGCTCGGCCACCCGCCGGCGGCGCTCGTCCCTGGGCATGCCGAGGTTGACCAGCGGCTCTGCGATCGCGTCGCCGACTCGTTGCCGTGGGTTGAGCGATCCGTGCGGGTCCTGGAAGACGGCCTGCATGCGCTGCTGGCGCCGCACGCCGCCGCGCGGGTCGGCCGGGTTGTCGCCGGCGACCCGGACGGTGCCCGAGGTGGGCGGCTGCAGGCCCAGCACGAGGTGCGCCAGGGTGGACTTGCCGGAGCCGGACTCGCCCACGAGCGCCACCGTTTCGCCGGCCCGCACGTCGAGGTCGACGCCGGCCAGCGCGTGCAGCTTCCTGCGGCGTACCCGGTAGACCTTGGTCGCCGCACGGACAGCCACGAGCGGCTCGCCGGCCACCGGCTGCGGCACGGGCGGCGCGCCTACCACCGGCTCCTTCACGAGCGACGCGCCCTCGGCTGGCTGCTGCACGAGTGGCGCGCCCTCCGCTGGCTGCTTCGCGAGCGGCGCGGCGGCCGCCGGTTGCCGCACGGGCTGCTCCGGCGGCAACGGCGCGGGAGACGGTGCCGGGCCGTCAGCGACTGCCGTGCCGGGCGCCTGCCCGACCGCGTCGTGGTTGAAGCAGGCGACCCGATGCCCGCCGCCGATCGGCAACAGCTCGGGCATGCTTTGCGCACAGGCGTCGAGCCGGTAGGCGCACCGCGGCTCGAACGGGCAGCCGGGCGGCGGGTCGGCGAGGTCCACCGCGCTGCCCGCGATGCTGGCAACCTCTCCCCGCCGCAGGGTGATGCGCGGGGTCGCATCGCGCAGCGCCGCCGCATACGGATGGCGCGGCCGGGCGAAGAAGTCCGGCGCCGGGCTGTCCTCGACGATCCGGCCGCCGTACATGACGATGACCCGGGTGCAGAGCTGGCGGATCAGGCCGAGGTTGTGCGAGACGATGACCAGCCCCATGTCGGCCTGCGGGCCCGGCGTCCCGATGGTGGCGAAGAGTTCCATGATCTGCGCCTGGATGGTGACGTCCAGCGCCGTGGTCGGCTCGTCCGCGATCAGCAGCAGCGGGTTGTTCGACAGCCCCAGCGCGATCAGGCCGCGCTGCCGCATACCACCGGAGAGCTCGTGCGGACGCCGCGCGAGCTGGCTGCGCGGCGCGGGCATGCCCACCGACCGCAGCGCCTGGACGGCCCGGTCCCGGCGGCGCCCCCGGTCGGTCTCGCCGTGCGCGCGCAGCCCTTCGGAAAGGTGGTCGCCGAGGGTGCGCAGCGGGTCGAACGAGGTGAGCGGGTCCTGGAACACCATGCCGGCCTTGCTGCCGCGCAGCCTGCGCATCCGCTCTTCCGGCAGGTCCGACAGCTCGATGCCGTCGATCGTGACGGACCCGGACTCCTGTTTCGACCACGGCGGCAGGAGCCGCATCAGGGCCAGCGCCAGCGTCGTCTTGCCCGAGCCGGACTCGCCGACGATGCCGACGCGCTCGCCGGGGGCCACGTCGAAGGAGGCGCCCGCGACGGCCCGCACGTCGTCGTAGACGATGGTCAGGTCGCGAACCGAGAGCAGGCTCATCGCGGCCGCCTGCCGGACACGTCGACCCGCAGCGCGGCGCCGAGCCCCTCGCCGACGAAGTTGATCCCGAGCACGGTCAGCATCAGCATCAGCGCGGGCGCGAGCGCGGCCACCGGCGCGGTGTAGATCGCCCGGACCCCTTCGGTGAGCATCACTCCCCAGTCCGCTTCCGGCGGCTGTACCCCGATGCCGAGGAAACTCAAGGCCGAGAGCACCACGATCCCGTTCCCCATTCCGATGACCAGCAGGACGACCAGCACGTCAGCGACGTTGGGCAGCACATGCACGCGCAGCATCCGCGGCAGCGAGGTGTTGCTGACCCGGGCCGCCTGGATGAACGCCGCGCTGCGCAGCGGCAGGACCGACCCGCGCATGACCCTGGCGTAGGACGGCAACGCCGCGATCGACACCGCGAGCACCGCGCTCGTCACGCTCGGGCCCAGGATCGCCACCACGACGATCGCGGTGAGCAGCGTCGGGAACGACAGCAGCACGTCCACCACACGCATCACGACGGTGTCGAACGTCCGGCCGATGAAGCCGGACGCGATGCCGAGCAGGCTGCCGGCGACCGCGCCCAGGCCGACCGCGAGCAGGCCGGCCGGGATGGACAGCACGCCGGCGTGCAGGACCCGGGCGAGGATGTCGCGCCCGAGGTTGTCGGTGCCGAGCGGATAGGTCGCGGACGGACCCGCGTAGGTGTCCATCGGATGCGTGCGGGTCGGTGACGCACCGTAGACCAATGGTCCCACGATGGTGACGACCGCCACGATCAGCAGCAGCACCAGACCCACCTGGGTCAGTCGCTGGGACAGGAACCGGCGGGCCGCGCTGGATCTGGTCGTCATGACAGGCCGATCCGGGGGTCGATGATGCGATAGACCACATCGATGAGCAGGTTGATGCCGAGGATCAACAACGCCACGACGAGGATCTCCCCCTGCACGGCCGGCAGGTCCCGCCGGCCGATCGAGTCGAAGATCGTGGTGCCGAGTCCCGGCCAGGAGAAGATGTTCTCCACGATGAGGGCGCCCGCCAGCAGCCGTCCGAACTCCACCGAGAGCAGCGTGACCACCGGGATGGACGCGTTGGGCAGCACATTGCGGGTGAGCAGCCGCCGCTGGGGCACGCCGACGGCACGCAGCGTCCGCACGAAGGGCCGGCCCACCGCGTCCAGCACGCTCGCCCGCACGACCCGTGCCTGGATGCCGGCGAGCGGGATGCCCAGCGCCAGCGCGGGCAGCACGATCGAGGACCAGGATTCCGCGCCGGCCACCGGGAAGATCTGCAGATACACCGCGAACACCGTGGCGAGCACCGTGGCGAGCAGGAAGTCGGGTGTGGCCACCAGCATCGTGGTCACGGTGGTGAAGCTCAGCCCCGCGCGGCGCCGTTTCGCGTCGCGCAGCGCGCTGGCGATACCGATCGGCAGCGAGAGCAGCAGGCCGGCGAGAACGCCGGCCGCCGTCAGCAGCAGCGTGTTGGGCAGGCGCTCGGCGACGATGTCGGCCACCGGCTGCCGGGTGAGGAACGAGGTGCCCAGATCGCCCTGCAGGACGTTCTGCAGGTAGGTGAAGAACTGCACCAGCAGCGGCTCGTTGAGTCCGAGCTGTTCGCGCAGTTCCTCGGCGACCTGCGGATCCAGGTTGGTGCCCGCGATGACCTGTACCGGGTCGCCCGGCACGAGACGGATCATCGCGAACGTGATCACGAGTACCGCCAGCGCGGCGGGAACTGTCACCAGTACCCGCCGCGCGACGAATCGTACGAAGCTCACCCGACCGGCACCAGGTCGTTGATCTTCAGGATGCCGTCCGGCTGCATGCCGATCCCGCCGACCTTCTTCGCCGAGAACACGACGCTCTTCGGCTGGTAGAGCACCAGCGCCGTGTGGTCGGCCGCCATGAGATGCTGCGCCCGGGACACGAGCGCGTTGCGCTTGGCCTCGTCGATCTCGCTGATCGCCTGATCGAGCGCGGCGTCCACCTCCGGGTTGCAGTTGAACGTCAGGTTGGTGCCCTGCGGCACCTGCGCCGATGGGATGTTGGCGCAGGCGAAGAGGATCCGCATCGACCCGGCCGGGTCCAGGATGCCGTAGCGGCCGATGTAGATGGACTGGTCACCCTTGCGCCGGGTCTGGGTGACCGTGGCGAACTCCTCGGTCTTGATCTGTGCCTTGATGCCCACCTGGGCCAGCTGGTCCTGGACGAGCTGGTCGATCGCGGGCCACGGGTCGTCGCTCGCGGACAGGATGGACAGCGTCAGCGGTTTGCCGTCCTTCTGCATGACGCCGTCGGCACCGGGGGTGTAGCCGGCAGTCGCGAGCAGCGACTTGGCCTGGGCCTGGTTGTACTTGGTCACCGCGCTCTCGACGGTCTTGTCGTAGCCGGGGACGATGGTCGGCACCGTGCTCCAGTTGGTCTCGGCATAGCCACTGGCCACGGCCTGGATGAGCGCGTCACGGTCGATCGCCGCCGAGATCGCCTTGCGGACGTTGAGGTCCGGCACGTTCTTCGCGTTGATCCACAGGGCGGTCTCGCTGACCCCGGGGAAGGAAGCGTTGTTGAGGTTCGACGCTGAGGCCAGCCGCTTGGCGTCGGGCCCGGTCAGCTGGGCCACCTGCACCGCCCCGGTGGTCAGCAGGTTCGCCCGGGTGCTGGCGTTGGTCACGTACTGGAAGACGATCCGCTCGTACTTCGGAGCGCCCTTGTTCGTCAGGTCGGGACGGATCGTCGTGTAGTCGTTGTTCCGCTCGACCTCGAGGCGGTCGCCCTTGACGTAGCTGACGAACTTGTAGGGTCCGGTTCCCACGGGCTTGGCGTCGAGCGTGCCGGCACTCGCCGCGGCCGGCGACGGGATGCTGAGGTCGGCGTTGGCGAGGTTGATCAATGCCGCGCCCACGGGCGTCTTCCAGGTCACCTTCACGGTGTTGTCGTCGATGACCTGGCTGCTGTCGTACGGGCCGAGAACGCTCTTGGAGTTGGTCGCCTTGGTGGCCGGGTCGACGACCCGGTCCAGCGCGGCCTTGACCGCTGCGGCGTTGAACGCGGTGCCGTCGTGGAACTTGACACCGGTGCGGAGCTTGAACGTGATCGACGGGCCCTCGACGGTCCAGGACTCGGCCAGGCTGGGGCCGATCGTGCCGTCGGCTTTGACCACCACGAGCGTGTCGTAGATGGCGGCCATCTCGTCACTGAGGTATTGGATGTTCTTGGCTGGGTCAAGGGTCGGCTGCTCGGCGCCCTCGGCGATGTGCAGCGTCCCGCCGCCGGCCGAGTCGCGGGTATCCGCCGAACCGCACGCTGCGGCGGCGGTGATCATGAGGAGCGCGGCACCACCGGCGACCAGCCGGGAGTACGTTCCCCTGCGGCGCGTAGACATTTGGACTGTCCCCACTTCGACGAAGCCGCCCGCCACCAGGCGGGACGCGATCTTCTGACGCGTGACTGAGTATTAGCCCGGCCGCAAAGTCATGTCAACGGCTGAAACGCTCGTTCCGATAATGTTCGCCACGTGCTGCTGCCGCAGGGTATCCGGCGGGTCGGAGCGTTTTGACAGGTGAAACAAATCGACTACCATGAGGCGCCAGCACGGGTCCGACCAGGGGTACCATCGCCCGTGCGACCCCATACTTGCACCGCGCCACCGTCCCCTTTTGTCACGAGACAGGACAGACCGATGAAGCAGACGGCTGAGTCCGCCGCCAACTACCCGATCCGGGCAGTCGAGCGCGTCTGCGACATTCTCGACGTACTGCAGCGATCCCGCGACGGCGCGTCGCTCTCGGATGTCGCCGAGGTGACGGCACTGCCGAAGAGTTCGGCCTATCGCTACCTGTCGGCCCTCGAGGCCCGCCGCTACGTCGAGCGCGATCCGGCCAACAGCCTGTACCGGCTCGGCCTGGCCTTCCGGCCGCAGCACACCCGGCAGGTCGACGTGCTCGTCAACCAGGCCAGGCCACATTTGGAGAAGCTGCGCGACCGGCTCGGCGAGACCACGAACCTGGGCGTGCTGGACGGCGCACACATCGTGCACGCCCTCGTGGTGGAGAGCAACGAGATGATGCGGCTCGCCGCGCGCGTCGGCGAGCGGGGCAGCATCCACGCCACCGCGCTGGGCAAGGCGATCGCGGCCGAACTGCCCGATGACCGGGTGCGCGCCATCCTCTCGGCCGAGCAGATGCTCCAGTACACCGACAGCACGATCACGTCCGTCGAGGGATACCTGGCCGAGCTCAAGCGCGTCCGGCGCGAGGGATACGGGGTCGACGACTGCGAGAACCAGCCCGACGGGCGCTGCGTGGCGGTCGTGCTGGAGAGCATCCCGTTCCTGTGCGGCATCAGCGTGAGCGCGCCGGCCCGCCGACTGACCTCCGACAAGGTCGAGACGGTTGCCCGCGCGCTGCGCCGCACCGCGATGCAGCTCGTGCGCGACTACCACGCCAGCGCCTGAAGCGCGCCTTCCACAAGCATTCCGCCATCCCCACGCACGGTGTTGACCATCGGGCGCGGCGGCGGCTACCGTCGTGACAGTTTCAACTGTCGGTCTGCGAAGTTCACTGGGTAGAACGCGGACGGCACGGCGGACACCGGAAGGGGAGCCGAGTGGTGTCAACAGCCTCGAGGGTCAAGTCAGCGGAGTACTGGCCGCGAGCAAGCCGTCATCTTCCGGGCGGGGTCAACTCCAACGTGCGGCTGTCCGCGCCGCCGGTCTTCTTCAGCCGCGCCCAGGGCGCGTGGATGTGGGACGTGGACGGCAACGACTACGTCGACTACCTGCTGGGGCAAGGACCGAGCTTCCTGGGCCACGCCAACGCCACAGTGAACCAGGCGGTCCACGACGCGTGCGGGAGCGGCATGCTCTACGGCAACTCACACGTGCTGGAGGTCGAGGCCGCGGAGCGGATCTGCTCGGCGCTCGGCTGGGCCGAGATGGTCCGGCTCGGCCTGACCGGCACCGAAGCGGTCCAGGCGGCCCTGCGGCTGGCGCGTGCGGCGACCGGACGCCGGCGGTTCATCCGGTTCGAGGGCCACTACCACGGCTGGCTCGACAACGTGCTCGTCGACGCCACCGGCGCCGGACCCGCCAGCGCCGGCCAGGTCGGCGCGCAGCTCGCCGACTCGGTGGTGCTGCCGTGGAACGACGCGGAGGCCGTCGCGGCCGCGCTGGCCGAGCACCGTGGCCAGATCGCCGCGCTCATCATGGAACCCATCATGGTCAACGCCGGCACGATCGAGCCCCGGCCCGGCTATCTGCAGCGCGTCCGCGAACTGTGCACCGAACACGGCGTGGTGCTCATCTTCGACGAGGTGATCAGCGGCTTCCGGGTCGCCCTCGGCGGAGCGGCGGCCCGGTACGGCGTCACGCCCGACCTCGCCACCTACGGCAAGGCCATGGCGGGTGGCTGGCCGGTCGCGGCCGTGGCCGGCCGCGCCCACCTGATGGAACGCTTCGGCACCGGCGAGGTCAACCACTCGGGCACCTTCAACGGCTCCGTGATGGCCGCCGCGGCGGTGGTCGCCACCATCGACCTGCTGACCTCGGACCCGCCGTATGAGCGCATCGCCGAGCACGGCACGGCGTTGATGGCCGGGCTCCTCGAACTGGCGGACAAGCACCAGGTGCCGCTGCGGGTGCAGGGCGTCCCGATGGCGTTCCACGCCTCGTTCGGCCCCCCGGATCCGGTCACCGACTACCGCGAGCTGCGCACGCTCGACCTTGCCCGGTACGCCCGCTTCGCCGAGGTACTGGCGGGGTACGGGGTCTGGGTCGCCGGGCGGGGGATCTGGTACGTCTCGGCGGCGCACGGCCCGCGTGAGCTCGCCACCACGCTTGAGCGCGTGGACGATGCGCTGAACGAATCAGACGCGTAGGGAGTCTCGGCACATGCCTCGGCACATGCGGGTCGGTATTCTCGGTCTCTGGCACGAGACCAACACCTACGCCACGCACCAGGCCACCCTCGCGGACTTCGCCGACTTCGAGCTCGCGCAGGGTCACGAGATCCTCGAGCAGAACGTGGACACCGGATCGGTCATCGGCGGCTTCGCCGACTCCCCCGACCACGAGCTGGTGCCGATCTTCGCGGCCGGCGCCTGGCCGTGCGGCCCGGCCGACCGGGTCACCATCGAGGCCCTGCTCGAGCGGGCCGGCCGGGCCCTGCGCGCGGCCGGCCCGCTCGACGGGCTGCTCGTCAACCTGCACGGAGCGATGGTCGCCGACGGCTATCCCGACACCGAGACGGCGCTGCTGTCGGTGGTCCGGGAGACCGCCGGGTCCGTGCCGGTGGCGGCGGTGCTCGACCTGCACGCCAACCCGTCACCCGAGCTGGTCGAGTCATGCGAGGTCCTCGTCAGCTACGACACCTACCCGCACGTGGACATGCGCGAGCGGGGACGCGAGGCGGCCCGGCTGCTCGCCGACGTGCTCGCCGGGCGGCGGTTGCGCACGGCCGTCGGCAAGCTTCCGCTGCTGGTCTGCCCGTTGGCGCAGGCGACCGACGCTGAGCCGATGCGCTCGCTGCAGCGACGGGCCGCCGCCCGGGCCCGCGCCGCGGGACTGGTGCGGATCTGCATCCCGGCCGGCTTCGCCTACAGCGACGTCGACCGGGTCGGCATGAGCGTGCTCGCCATCCACGACGAGGGTGACGAGGCCGCCGCGCGCGACGTGATCGCCGAGACCCTCGCCGACATCACCGAACAGACCGGCGCCTTCATGGTGGCTCGCGACGACGCCGCCACGGCCGTGCGCCGGGCGCTCGCCAGCTCGGCCCGCCCGATCGTCCTCGCCGACGTCGCCGACAACATCGGCGGCGGCAGCCCGGGCGACGGGACCGCACTGCTCGCCGAACTGCTGGCCCAGCACGCACAGGACGCCGTGGTGACCATGGCCGACGCGCACGTCGCCCGCCTGGCGGCGGACCTCGGCACCGGCGCGGAGATCGAAGCGCTGGTCGGCGGGAAATCCGACCGCCGGCACGGCGACCCGGTGCGCGTGCGCGGACGGGTCGTCACCGTCACCGACGGCCGCTACCGTACCCAGGGCAGCTGGATGACCGGACGCGAGTTCAGCATGGGCACCACCGCCGTGCTGCGCGTCGAGGGCATCACCCTCGTGGTGACCGAGCGGCCGACACCGCCGTTCCACGCCGAGCAGCTCTCCTCCGTCGGGGTGGACGCCCGCGCTGCCAAGATCATCGTTGCCAAGGGCGCCATCGCCTGGCGGGCCGCGTTCGGCGACATCGCCGCCGAGGTCATCGAGGTCGCCACGCCCGGCGCCTGCCCGGTCGACGTGGCCTCACTCCCCCGCAGCACAACGCCGATGACCCTCCCACCCACGGCCTTCACGACCCGTCCCGGCGTGCAGCCATGAGCGTTCCTGGTGGGTTCGGCCGGTTCTGGCTGGAATGCCGTACCTGTGGCAGGTCCCGGGAAGCTGGATCCCTGCGCTACCGCTGCTCCGACTGCGGCGGCGAACTGGTCGTGCGCTACGCCGCCGCCCCCGACGGTTGGCAGGACCCGGCGCGGCGCGGGGTCTGGCGGTACCAGGGCCGGCTGCCGCTGCACGACCCGGCGAACATCGTGAGTCTGGGCGAGGGCGCCACGCCGCTGGTGGAGCTGGCCGGTGCCGTGCCCGGCATCGCCTCCGTGCAGGTCAAATGTGAGCATCTGAACCCGACCGGCTCCTTCAAGGACCGCATCGCTTCGGTCGCGCTCTCCATCGTGCGGGAACGCCGGCTCGCCGGCTGCGTCGGCACCTCCTCCGGCAACGGCGGCGCGGCCGTCGCCGCCTACGCGAGCCGGGCCGGCGTGCCGGCGGCGCTGTTCGCGCTCGCCGACACCGCCGCGCCCAAGCTGCGCCAGATCCTTGCGCTCGGCGCGCGGGTCCATCTCGTCGACGGCCTCGGCCACGATGCCGCGGCCACCGACGCGGCGGCCACCACCATCGCCGCGATCGCCGCAGACCGGGGCCTGATGCCACTGCTGACCGGCGGCCGCTTCTCCCCCGAGGCGATGGAGGGTGCGACCACGATCGCGTACGAGATCGCCGAGGACGCCCCGGCCACGACCGTGGTGTACGCGCCGGTCGGCGGCGGCGGGCTGCTCTCCGCGATCGGCCGTGGCTTCGCCGCGGGCGGGTTGATCCCCGGCGGTACGCGCCCCCGGGTCGTCGGCGTGCAGCCGGCCGGTTGCCCGACACTGCGCCCGGCGCTGGCCGGTGACCTCACCGGGCTTCGGGGCCCATGCACCACCAGCGTCTCCGGGCTGCAGGTCGCCGTCCTCTTCGACGGC
Source organism: Dactylosporangium sp. NPDC050688 (assembly GCF_040654515.1). Classification (NCBI taxonomy): domain Bacteria; kingdom Bacillati; phylum Actinomycetota; class Actinomycetes; order Micromonosporales; family Micromonosporaceae; genus Dactylosporangium; species Dactylosporangium sp. NPDC050688. The sequence goes on along the minus strand of NZ_JBFAIC010000012.1, from coordinate 94,773 downwards.
GCCGGCGCGGTCGACGCGGTGCACGAATCCGGCGGGCACCTGACCGAGGTCACCGACGAGGAGATCCTCGACGCGCAGCGTATCCTTGCCCGCCGGCACGGCATCCTGGTCGAACCGGCCGGCGCGACCGCGTTCGCGGGCCTGCTCGCCGACGCGGCGGCGGGCCGGCTCGACCCCTCCGACCGGGCGGTGATCATCGCAACCGGGGCCGGCTACAAGGACGCCGACGCCCTCGCCCGGCTCGCCGGCGACGACCCGGTGCCCCGGATCACCGCCGACCAGATCACCGCCGCGATGGACATCCTCCGCTAATGGAAGGCCGGATCGCCTTGTCTGCACCGCGCTCGATCAGCAGCCTCTACGACCTCACCGGCCGCGTCGCGATCGTGACCGGCGGGGCCGGTCTCTACGGTCGCCACATGTGCTACGCACTGGCCGAGGCCGGTGCGCACGTGGTGGTCACCTCCCGCGACGTGGCCGCGTGCGAGGCGGCCGCCGCCGCCCTTCGCCGGGACGGTCACGAGGCCAGCGCGCACCGGCTCGACCAGGCCGACGAAGCGTCCATCGTGGCGCTCCGCGATGCCGTCGTGGCGTCGCTGGGCCGCATCGACGTGCTGGTGAACGGCTCGGTGCACCGCCAGGGCAGCGACCCTGACCGCACCACCGCCGCGGACTGGACCGCCACCAGCGAGGTGAACTCCACCGGGCTCTTCCTGATCACAAAATATGTCGGCGAGCAGATGATGGCCCAGCGTTCGGGCAGCATCGTCAACATCGGCTCGATCTACGGCGTGGTCGGGCCCACCTTCGACGTCTACGCGGGCACCGAGATGACCTCGCCGGCCTTCTACGCCTTCGACAAGGGCGGCATGGTGAACCTCACCCGGTACCTCGCGTGCTTCTACGCGCCCTACGGCGTGCGGGTGAACTGCCTGTCGCCGGGCGGGTTGGCGACCCCGGACCAGCCGGCGGCATTCGTCGCCGCCTACGCCGAACGCACGCCGCTGGGTCGGCTGGCCGGACCCGACGACATCAAGGGCCCGGTGGTCTTCCTGGCCTCGGACGCCTCCGGCTATGTGACCGGGGTGAACCTCATGGTCGACGGCGGCTGGACCGCCCACTGACCGGACGATCCCGGGGTGGGCTCCGGGGTGGGCTCCCAGCGTGACGCACTACCGGACGATGCGCTCGGTGGAGTCGAGGTCGAAGAGGTGGACGCGGCCGGGCTTGATCACCGCGGTGACGCGGTCGCCCACTGCGACCGGGTCCTCGGGTGGCACCCGGGCGACGACCGTCGCCCCGCCGACCTCAAGTTCCACGAACGTGTCCGACCCGATCGGCTCCAGCAGGGCGACCTGCGCGTCGAAGGACAACGCGCCCGGCGCGCCCAGCGACACGTCCTCGGCCCGCAGACCGGCCGCGACCCGCGGCCACTCGCCGTCGTGCAGCCCGATGGACGCAGCGGTGCCGAGTCCGAGGCGCAGGCCCGGCGCCGTGAACACGACCTCGTCGGCGTGCCGCTCCAGGCTTCCCTCGATGAGGCTCATCCTCGGCTTGCCGAGGAAGGTCGCCACGTACATGTCCCGCGGTTTGCCGTACACCTCGTGCTGGGTGCCGTACTGGACCAGCTTGCCGTCGCGCATCACCGCGATCAGGTCGGAGAGGGTCATCGCCTCCTCCTGGTCGTGGGTGACGAAGACGCTGGTGGTGCCGAGTGACTGGTGGAGGTGCTTCACCTCGGTCCGCATGCGTGCGCGCAGGGCCGCATCGAGATTGCTGAACGGCTCGTCGAGCAGGAAGACCGCGGGTCGTTTCACCATCGCCCGCCCCAGCGCCACCCGCTGCTGCTGGCCGCCGGAGAGCTGCCCGGGCCGGCGGTCCAGCAGGTGCTCGATGGCGAGCAGTTCTGCCGTGTGCCGGACCCGGGACTGGATCTCCGGCTTCGGGCGGCGCTGGAGCCGCAGCCCGAAGGCGATGTTGTCGAAGACGGACATGTGCGGGTACAGCGCGTAGTTCTGAAACACGATCGCCATGCCACGCTCGTTCGGGGGCACCCTGGTGATGTCACGCTCGCCCATGTGGATCGAGCCGCCGTCAGCCTGGTCCAGGCCGGCGATCAGGTTCAGGGTTGTGGTCTTGCCACACCCGGACGGCCCGAGCAGCGTGATGAACTTGCCCGCCGGCAGTTCCAGCGACAGGTCGTTCACCGCCGTCACCTTGCCGTAGCGACGGTAGATCGATTCCAGCCGTAGCGACACACCCGCCATGTCCAACTCCTCCGAGAAGCAACGAACGCCGTGAGCTATGAGCCAGGCAACCTACGAGCCGAGTTGGGCGATCATCAGCTTCTTGACCGACTTGATCGTCTCTTCGTGGGCCTGCTCGGGCGTCCACGTGCCCTTCGACAGGTTGGTCAGCCCCAGCAGGAACGGCGCGTTCCATTTGAACGGGGCGTTGCCCGGCCAGGCCAGCTGCGCCGACGCCTGCTCGGCCAGCTGCGCCGCGAGTGGGAAGCCCGCGACCACCTCCGGGTCCTTGCTGACCGACAGGCGGCTCGACGGCAGCACCTGACCGGCCTTGCCGAGCACCATCTGCTTCTGGAACTCCGGCCCGGTGGTGTACTTGATGAAGCTCAGCGCGGCGTCGCGGTTCCGGGTGAACTTGTTGATGCCCAGGCCCTCGGCCACGATGACGCTGCCGCTCGTGCCGGCCGTGATGCCCGGCATCACGCTGACGCCGACCTCAGCCTTGGTGATGACCGACTTCTTGGCCGGGTCGGTGCTGCCGGCCGTGCTGCCGAAGCCGGTGGTGGCGACCTGGCTGGCGGCCAGGTTCTGGTTGAACAGCAACGACGTGTCCTGGTCGCCCACCGCGTTGGCGCCGGCCAGCCCGAAGAACTTCGCCTGGAAGCCGCGGCTGATCGCCTGCCAGGCGGCGAGGCCCTTGTCGTTGTCGAAGAGCAGCTGGCTCTTGTCGTCGCTGAACAGCTGCCCCTTGGTGGAGTTGAAGAACGCGATCCAGAACGGGACACCGTTGTTGTTCCACGGGATGACGCAGGGCTCGCGGTTGTCCACCGTCAGCTTGGGCGCGTACCCGTACAGCTCGTCCCACGTTCCTGGGATCTTCTCCGGCAGTGCCGCCGCGGACCAGTCGGTCTTGTTGTAGAAGAAGAGCAGCATGTCGGCGAAGAGCGGTGCGGCGAGCAGCGCACCGCCCTTGGTGAGCTGACCGAGCGCGGCCGGGACGTAGTCGCCGGTGTCGCCGAGCATGTCCTTGAGCGGCAGGTAGAGCTTGTCGCCGAAGTTGGAGATGAAGTCGACGCCGCCGTAGAGCACGTCGTAGCTCGCGTCCTTGGAGACGATCCACGAGGCGTAGCTGGTGGCCCGTTCCGCGAAGGGGATCACCTGGGCGTTGACCGTGGCGCCGGTGACCTGGCCCCACTGCTTGCCGGCCTCCGTGCACGCCTGCACGCTGGACGGGTTGCACGCGACGTTGATCGTGACCCCGGGAAACTTCCCGTCGCCCTGGCTCGTCGCGGTGGGTGTCGGGTCGTCGTCGGTGCAGGCAGAGAGGATCGGCGCGGCCGCCGCGACGGCGAAGGCGCTTCGCAGCAGCGTACGCCGGGAGGTGACGCGGGATTCGAACTGGTTCATGGGTTGTGCCCCTTCAGCCCTTGAGGTAGCCCTCGCTCAGGCCGGATCTGATCCGGCGGTGGAAGAGGATCACCAGAACGATCACGGGTAGTACGGCGACGATGCCCGCCGCCGCCTGGTAGGTGTAGGGTGGCTCGCCGCTGGTCCCCGACGGCGAGTTGATGTAGCCGATCCGCCGCGTGACCGTCACCGCGCCCTGGTTGCCCAGCACCACCGCGAACAGGAACTCGTTCCAGACGCTGATGAGCAGCAGGATCGCCGTGGCGGCCAGGCCGGCCGAAGCCGACGGGATGGTCACCCGGAACAGGGTGCCCATCCTGGTGCATCCATCCATCCGCGCTGAGGCCTCCAGCGCCGGTGGGACACTTGCGAAAATGTTGCGCAGCAACCAGATCGTCAGTGGCAGCCCGAAGGCGACGTGGGCCACGATCAGCCCGATCACCGAGTCGTTGAGGTTGAGCGCGTTGAAGATGAACAGCAGCGGGATGAGCAGGACGATGGCCGGCACGGTGTAGGTGAACATGAGCACCGCGATCGCGGCGCCCTTGCCGGGCAGGTCGAGCCGGGCCAGCGGGTACGCGGCGAGTGCGCCGACCAGCAGCGTCAGCAGCGTCGACCCGACCGTGATCTGCAGGCTCACCCAGATCGAGGAGAGCCATTTGTCGTTGGTGAGGATGTCGGCGTACTGGGAGAAGTCCAGCCGCGCGGTCAGGTCCAGCGGCACCGAGGTGACAGCGGACTCCGGCTGCAGGCTGGCCAGCACGATCCACAGGGTCGGGCCGATCGACCAGACGAGGAGCGCGCCGATCGCCACCGTCGAACCGACGCGTCGTACGGCGGGTGGCAGCGTCCACCGGCGCCGCTTGCGCGGGTCCTCAGGCCACTCCTGCGGCGACTGGTCCGACCGCGCCGCGGCGTCGAGCCGCAGCCGCCCGGCAGGCTCGTCGGCGGATTCCTTCGCCTGGCGGCGGCGGAGGACCCGGCCCGAACGCAGGTAGAGCGTCGCACCGCTCGCGGCGACGATGATCAACATGAGGAACAGGGCCAGCATCGCCGAGTAGCCGAGACTGAGGTTGTCGAAGGCGGCGGTGAAGATGTAATAGGTGATGGTCGTCGTCTCGAAGCCGGGGCCACCGCGGGTGAGCTGGAAGAGCAGGTCGAAAACCTGCAGCGAGACGATGATCTGCAGGATCGTGGCGATCAGCAGGGTGGGCCCGATGCTGGGCAGCGTGATCGACCGGAACGCCTGCCACGGCGTGGCACCGTCCATGCGGGCCGCGCGGTAGAGCTGGCTGGGTATCGCCTTCAGCGCGGACAGGATGATGAGGGCCAGCAGGGGCACCGACCGCCACGCCGTGGCGATCATCGCGAGCACCAGCGCGGTGGTCGGCTCCTGCAGCCACGGCACCGCGCCCTCGGTGAGGCCGAGTCCGTTGCTGACCTGGGTCGCCAGCCCGAAGCTGGGCTGGAAGATGAAGCGCCAGAAGAACCCTGTCACGATCGGGGCGATCGCCCATGGCAGCAGCAACGCGACGGCGAGCGGCGTCTCGAACCGCGACCGCCGGTTCATCAGCAGCGCGGTGGCCAGCGCCAGCGGGATGGTGAGCACGGTGGTGCCGACCGCGAACCAGAGGGTGCGCGGAATGGAGTCGACGAAGAACGAGTCGTTGAACATCCGGGTGATGTTGTCCAGACCCAGGAACCTCGTCGGCCCGTCCTTGAGCAGTTCGATCCGGTAGAGGCTCATCACGAAGACCGCCGCGATCGGTGGAAGCACGATCATGCCGATGAGCACGGCCGCCGGCACGAACAGCAACAGGGCGAAGCGGCGGTCGCTGAGCCGGTCCACCCGGCGGGAGAGCCGGCGTGCCATGCCCTCGCGTGCCGGTGCGGCTTCTGTCGTCATCGACCCTCCCGCATACCTGTCGTCACGGCGTCGTGCCGGAAGTCTGCGACGCAGAACGCACCATGTCAACAGATGGAATCCGCATTCCATCTGTCGTAACGTTTGACAGACGGCGCGGTGTCAGGTCGGTAACGCCGGACCAGCCATTGTTTCGGCTGATGACACCGATGAGTTCAAGTTCGCAAGAAGGGAGACAGGGATGAGGATCCTGCAGATCGGCGCCGGCTCCATGGGCACCCGGCGCCTTCGTGACCTGCACGCGTGTGAGGGCGTCGAGGTGACCCTGTTCGACCAGCGGGCCGACCGGCGGGCCGCCGCGGCGAGCCGGTTCGGCGTCGCCACCACGGCCTCGCTCGACGAGGCGATGGCGACCGAGCCGGACGCACTGGTCATCTCGACCCCGCCCGACCAGCACACCGACTACGTGCGGCTGGCGCTGGACACCGGCCGGCACTTCTTCTGCGAAGCCGACATCTGGGCCTTCGATCCCCGTGCGGTCGCGGCGGCGAACGCCCGGCGGCCGGCGGGCAGGCTGGTCGCGGCCCCCTCCTGCACCCTGTACTTCCACCCCTTCGTCCAGGAACTGCGCCGTGCGGTCCGGGAGGAACTGGGCATACTGCACGCCTACGGCTACGTGCTGTCGGTCGACGCGCCGAGCTGGCATCCGGGCGAGGGCGCCGAATACTACGCCCGTCACCGTGCCACCGCGCCGGCCCGGGAGATGGTGCCGTTCGAGCTCATCGCACTCGAGCACATCTTCGGCACGCCGGTGGCGGTCTCGGGCCGCGTGGTCCGGCGCGGCGGCCTCGACCTACCCGGCGCCGACAGCTGGTCGCTGCAGATGGAGTTGGCGTCCGGCGCCACCGGGCAGCTGACGGTGGTCATGGCGAGCCCGCAGACAGCGCGCCAGGGCTGGGCGATCGGCGAGCACGGCTTCATCCGGTTCGACCTGCTGACCGGCACCCTGGAGCGCGCGCTGCCGCGCCTCGGCGACGGGTACTCCCGGGTCCTGTGTGACTGGCAGCAGGAGTACGAGCCGATGTACGCCAGGGAGATCTCCGCCTTCCTCGCGGCGGTTCGCGGCGGGGCAGCCTGGCCCTACTCCTGCGACGATGCCGCGGTCGTGTGCGGCACCTTGGCCGCGGCAGAGCTCAGCATGCTCACCGGCCGGACGGAGACGGTCGACCCGGACCGCCAGCCCGCCGCCCTGCCCGACGCGTACGCCGTGCCCAGCGCACCCTGACGATCGGTGGTCACCGTGTCGCGGAGATCGGCGTGGCCGCCGCACCACGGTGACCATGGCCGGTCCGACGGCCGGTCCGACGGCCGGTCCGACGGCCGGTCCGACGGCCGGTCCGACGGCCGGTCCGACGGTCGGTCCGACGGTCAGGTCAGGCGGGTGAAGCCGGTGTGCGCCACCGGTCCACGCAGGGCGGCCTGCACCGATCCGGCGTCCTGGGCCGCGCGGATCTCGGCGAAGACGCTGCGCACCGCGGCCAGATACTGCTCGACGTGCTCGTCCTGGTGCGCGAAGGACGGATAGAACGAACCACCGGCGAGGAACCCGCGGTCGAGCATCAGCTGGGTGAAGAGGGTGACGCTGGGCTGCGGCTGCGCCACGAAACGCAGGTGGCTCAGCGGCGCGATGCCGTGGATCCGCACGTCCAGCCCCACCTCCTCGGCCGCGGCCCGCCAGCCGGCCTGCACGGCCGCGCCGACCGCCGACAGGCGCGTTCCCACCGAGTTGGCCCGGTGCCGGCGCAGGGTGGCGAGCGCCGCCGCCGGCCCGATCCGCTCGGTCCAGTAGGTGCTGCTGACGAAGGAGCGCTGCGCGTGTTCCAGCACGGCCGCCCGCCCCAGCACGGCCGCCATCGGATAGCCGTTGCCGATGGCCTTGGCGAAGACCGCCACATCGGGTTCGACCCCCAGCTGCAGATGGATGCCGCCGGTGTTGACCCGCAGGCCCGAGGTCACCTCGTCGAAGATGAGGACGGCACCCGCACGGCGGGCCAGCTCCAGCACGCCCGGCAGGAAGCCCGGCTCGGGATCATGCTCGCGGACGGGCTCCATGACGATCGCGGCGAGCTGATGCTCGGCGACGATCGCCTCAAGCTCGTCCAGCCTGTTGTACCGGAACCCGAACGCGGTGCCGGCGAGCTGGGCCGGGACGCCGCTGGGATCCAGGCCCGGCAGCAGATGCCCGTCGAGGCTCGACGGGCCGGCGAGGTTCGCGGCCAGATACCAGTCGTGCCAGCCGTGGTAGCCGCAGAACGCCACCGTCGACCGTCCGGTGGCGGCCCGGGCCAACCGGACCGCGATGGTGAGTGCCTCTCCCCCGCTGCGCGCGTAGCGGACCATGTCGGCCCACGGATGCAGCTCGCAGAGCAGTTCGGCGAGCTCCAGCTCCTCGATGCAGTTCAGTGTGCTCATGGAACCGTTGGCGATGACGTCGCGGACTGCGGAGTCCACCTCGTCGTCGGCGAAGCCGAGCACGCAGGTGCCGATACCGCTGGTGCTCATGTCGACGTACCGGTGACCGTCGAGATCCCAGGTGTACACGCCCTTGGCGCGCGAGTAGTGCCGCGGCCACTGGCCCGGCGCGAACTGTTCCGGCCGCTTGGAGAGCAGCTGCGCGCCACCTGGTATCCGCGCGAGGACCCGCCGTTCGCGCTCAACCGACTCGTTCGTCATCGCCCCACGGTACGGCGCTATTTCAGGTAGCGGAAGGTCCGTTTCACTAGATGCGAGCGTCCACGCTCCGCCAACCCGCTGCGTCGCATGCGGCCACGACCGCGTCGGCGAGCCGCAGCGCCCGGATCCCGTCCTCGACACTCACCAGCGGTACCGCGTCACCACGGGCCACGTCCAGAAAGTGGCTGAGCTGGCGGCCGAACGCGACATCCCGCTCCTCGGAACAGTCGTAGGAACGGGTGAGGGCGTCAGCGTGGGCCCGCACCGTGACGCGGCCCCGGGCGAGGTCGGCCCGCAAGGTGCCCCGGTCTCCGACGACGTCGAGCCGGCGGCCCTGCCCCTCCTGCACGTAGTCCAGATGGAACGTCCCGGTCACCCCGGAGGCGAAGGCGACAACGCCGTTGATGACGTTGGGATCCTGACGCAGCGGGAGGTCCCCGGCGAGGCGGCCGACCGCGGCGACCTCGGCCGCCGGGCCCAGCAGCCACTGCAGGTAGTCCCACTCGTGGCTGTAGTCGTACGGCAGCCGGTACCGGTCCGTCTCGGAGAACCGGTTGCGGGCCACCCTCAGCGTCTCGTACGCGCCGAGTTCGACGTGCACCGAGACCGGCGTACCCACCGCACCGTCGGTGAGCAGCTCCCGCACCCGTCGCAGCACCGCGTAGTGACGCAGTACGTACCCCACCAGCACCCGTGCGCCGCTCTGCGCCGCGACCCGGGCCAGTTCCTCGGCCGCGGCGACGCTGTCGGCGACCGGCTTCTCCACCAGTACCGCGATCCCCCGCCGGCATGCCTCGATCGCCTGCGGCGCGTGCAGGGCGTCGGGGGTGGCCACCACCAGCGCGTCCGGCGCCGCGTCGAGCAGCTCCTCGAACGAGGGGACCATCGTCAGGTTCGCCTCGAGCGCCGGCGGCAGCCGCAGCCCGTGCGGCGCCGCGTCGAAGGCCGCGACGCGGACCCCGGGCGACTCCGCCAGCAGCCGGGCATGGCGCAGCCCGATGGAGCCCAACCCGCAAACGCCGACCCGCAGCCGCTCCGGCGCACCACTCGTGTCGGGGACGGCGTTCATGGCAGCAGCCCCGGCGGCAGTTGACCGTGGTCGAAGGCGTCGAGCGCGGCCGCAAGGTGGCGGTCCGCGCCGCTCAGCGCGACGCTGCCGTGCCCCGGAAAGAGCGCGCCGGGTGCGGTCGCCGCCACCGCAGCGATGCTGTCGCGCAGCGCGCCGACGTCGGTTTCCGCGGTGCCCAGCACGGCGACCCTCCCACGGGCGAAGACGAGATCACCGGTGAAGACAGCGCGGGCACCGTCCACATCGACGAGATAGCTGGCATGCCCCACCGCGTGACCGGGGGTGGGCAGGCAACGTACGGTCGCGGCCCCGATCGTGAAGGTCTCATCCCCGAGTCGCCGATGCACCTCGGTCGGCGTCAGCGACAGCGTGGCCGGGTAGACGCCGGCAGAGCGCGCCGGCGCCAGCCCGGTGGCGACCTCATCGGCATCGGCGAGCATCCGGGCCACCTCGGGCGAGGCCCAGATCTCGGCGCCCAGCAGCCGCGCGAGGGCACCCGCGCCGGCGGCGTGGTCGGCGTGGCCGTGGGTCACCAGGATGTGTGTCACGGGTGGCGCCTGCGCGGCCTCGATCCAGGCCGCGATCCTCGCCGTGTCGAGCCCGGATCCCGCGTCGACGAGGAAGGCCGCCGTCCCGCCGTCGACCAGATAGACATGGCTGTCGTGCCGGTCGGAGAGCGAGTAGCCGAGCCAGCCGCTCCCCACCAGGTGCACATGCTCCGAGAGTCGCATCGCCGCACTCTAACTAGAGGCCAGGTGGTTTGGCCAATTTCCGTTCAGCTGGCCGGCACCGGTGCTGGACGCCACTGCTCGGAGCCGAACACCTCATAGCGGATCCGCTCGTCGGGGACGCCGCGGCGACGCAGACCGGCGCGGACCACCTGCATGAACGGGACCGGGCCGCACAGGTACACCTCGGCGTCGGGGCGCACCGGGATGGCGTCCACGTCGACCAGACCGGTGAACGCGTCCGGGGTCGGCTGCTCGTACCAGACGAGGTAGTCGAAGGAGTGCAGCCGTGCGGCGCTGGCGTGCATGTGGGCGCGGAGCGGGTGCCGGTCCAGGCTGCGGTCGGCGTGCACGGCGGTGACATGCCGGGCCGGCTGGGTGCGGGCCACATGGTCCAGGATGGCGGCCATCGGCGTGACGCCGACCCCGCCACTGACCAGCAGCAGCGGCGTGTCGCCGGGAGTCAGGGCGAGGTCGCCGTACGGCTGGCTCAGTCGCAGCCGGTCGCCGGGGGCCGTGTGGTCGTGCAGAAAGCTGGAAACGACCCCGTCCGGCGCCCCGCCGTTGCCGCGCACGCGCCGCACAGTGATACGCAAGGTCTGGTCGTCGGCGGCCTGCGACAGCGAGTACTGGCGGAGCTGGCGCGTGCCGTCATGCAGATCGGCGGCGACGGTGACGTACTGCCCGGGCAGGAAGCGGGAAGCCGGGCGGCCGTCGGCCGGTGTGAGGACGAACGAGACGGTGTCGTCCGCCTCGGCGGTCTTGCTGCCGATGAAGTACTCGCGCCAGGGGTTTTCGCCGTCCGTGCCGGCCTCGGCGTAGATGCGGGTCTCGCGCCCGATCAGCCGGGTGGCGAACAGCCAGTAGACCTCGTCCCAGGCGGCCGCGATCTGCGGGGTCACAGCGTCGCCGAGCACCGTGCCGACCGCTCCGAGCAGGTACCGGCCGACGACGGTGTACTGCTCGGGGCGGATGCCCAGCGCGCAGTGCCGGTGCGCGATCCGGTTCACCAGGTGTTCGAACGTCACGGCGTCCGGGCCCGTGCCGACCAGGTGCGCCGCGAAGGCCGCCACCGCACCGGCCAGCGCCTGCCGCTGCTGACCGGTGGCCTGCGCGCTGCGGCTGAACAGGTTGAGCAGGTCAGGGTTCTCGCCCAGCATCGTGCGGTAGAAGACGTCCGTTATCGCGTCGAGGTGGTCGGCGACGACCGGGAGGGTCGCCTCGACGACCGGGAAATTCGTGGCTGACAGCATGGTTGTTCTCCAGACGAGGGAATGGGCCGCGCGATCAGGAGCGGCCCAGGCTCAACAGCACCTGCCGCACGGGTGGCGCGGTGAGGTCATCGATCGTGATCGGGTCGAGGGTGGCGTAGAAGGCCTCCTGCGCGCGCCGCAGCGCTCCGCGCAGCCGGCAGGCCTGGCTCAGGGGACACGCCGGGTCGCCGGTGCACTCGACGACCTCCGTCTCGCCCTCAAGCTCACGCACCAGCCCGCCGACGGACGCCGTCCGGGCCGCGGTGGTCAGGCGGACCCCGCCGCTGCGTCCGCGCACGGTCTCCAGCAGCCCGAGGTGCTGGAGACGCTGCACGACCTTTGCCAGATGGTGCCGCGGCACGGCGACCGCGCCGGCGAGCTCGTCGATGGTGAGCAGGCCCTCGCGAGTGGCACCCAGCATCAGGATGCGCAGGCTGATGTCCGTGGAGCGGTTGAGGCGCACAGGGCGACCCTACCCAAAGAGGACTTTGAGATTCCTGTTTTATGGGGTACGTCACGGAGCATCCGTTCACCGGCACGGTGCGTCGCGCCGGCTGCTCAGCCAGGCGAACCGGCAGGGTGGTGGCGAGGTGGTTGATGGAACTCCCGCTTTCGCGGGCTGTGCGCCGTCGTGGGTCAGGGCCGGAGCTTGCCGTCACGGGTCGAGCGGGGTGAGCGGTGGATGGCGGTGCGCTTCCCGCGCGGCAAGGACGGCCATGTCTCGCCGGTACTGTTCGGCCGACAGGCAGCCGGCGAGCAGCCACTCGGCGAGCACGGCCTCGGCCCGCTCGCCTCGCAGCAATCCGAGCGGCCCCCGGCTCCGGCGCCTGGCGATCCAGGCGCTACCGGACGACAGGATCGCCACCGCCAGCAGGACGATCAAGAAGGCGGCGAACTCCACCGCGACCACCCCCGCCGACATCAGGGTTCATATCCAACCCTTGCTCAGCCGGCTTTCAGCAGCAACCGGTTCGCGGGCAGCTCCGGCCTCGCGGCGGCACAGCGATGGTCTCGTCGCGGCCCGGTCTGTGAGCCACCATCACGGTGAGGCCGCCGCCGGACGCACCGCCGGCGACGGCGCCACCGTCAGTCCCGCGCTCACCACCACCGTCACCGGCCGCCACGGCGGCGAGCGCACCGAGGGGACCCGGTCGTCAGCGCCCGCCCTGCCGGGCGTTTACGGTCAGTACCCAGCCGATCACGGCCCAGCCGGCCCCGGCGAGGAGGTTGCCGCCGAGCTGCGACAGGATGATCGACGTCAGCCAGATCAGTGGAAGGCAGACCGCGAGCGTGCGCGGCAGCGCCCCGGTGCGGAAGGTGGCCACGGCCAGCAGCACCGAGCCGACCAGCCAGGCCAGGTTCGCCGGCGCGGCGACGACCGGGAACCACGAGTAGTCCTGATCGTGCAGGTTCGTCGAGGTCATGCCTAACGCCAGCAGCCCGGTGCCCACCACCACGGTGATCCCGCCGATCCTGCCGAGCCGGCCCGATGCCCTGCCCAGCGCCAGGTAGCCGGGCATCCACAGGACCAGCGCCGCGGCGATGAGGGTGAGGATCACGTGCTCCGAGGCGCCGACGATCGGGTTGCCGTCGTCGGTCCGTACCGCCTGCATGGCCCCGGCGACGGCGGAGGCCGCACCCCCGGCGATGGCGGCGTAGCCGGCGCCCTTGCCACCCGCGCGGGTCCCGGTGGCGGCCTGGGCGGTCGTCGTGGTGCTGCTCATGATGGTCACTCCTTCCGGGCCGGCACCGTGCCGGCCAACGGAGAAGACCGTATGAGCGGGCGGGGTCCGGGCACGTCGGCCCGCAGACCGGTCCGTACACCACGGCGGGCGCTCGTTGCCTACATCGCTCGACCGATCATCATGCGACGCGAGGATGACGCCCGTGCGCCACCGGGCTGGCTAGGGTCGGCTGGTGGATCCGCTGGAGACGATCGCGAGGGTGCCGCGCCGCCCGACGCGCGTCGACGTCGTGATCACCGCCCTGCTGCTCGGGTGGGCCGTGATCGAGGCGCTCGCCGCGTCCGGGCCGGGGCTGCTGTGGCAGCGGGTCGTGTTCGCGGTCTGCGTGACCCTCCCGCTGGTCCTGCGCCGGCGCGCCCCGGTCACCGTGATGGCGGTCCTGATCGGTGTGCTGATGGTCCGGATCTTGCTGATCCCCGGGCAGGAGGACAGCACGTTCCCGTTCCCCAGCCTGCTCGTGGCGACCTTCTCAGCGGCATTGCACACCCGCAGCCGGGCGGTGGCCGTGGCGACCGGGATCGCGCCGGTGCTCACGATGCTGTCGCTGTTCCCGCTCGGCTACTACGAGGGCCCGACGAGCATCGGGCAGACGTTCATCCTCGGCTTCTTCGTGGCCGGCGCCTGGGTGGCCGGCTGGCTGGTCCGCCTGCGCGCCGCTCAGACGGCCGCGGCGCGCGCCGACTCCGCGCGCCTGGCCGAGGAGGCCGCGGCGGCGCGGTCGGACTCCGCGCGCCTGGCGGAGGAGGCCGTGGCGGCCGAACGCGCGCGGATCGCCCGCGAGCTGCACGACGTCGTCGCGCACTCGCTGTCGATCGTGGCGGTCCAGGCCGGCGCCGCCGAGGAGCTGATCGGCCTGGACCCCGACAGCGCCCGCGCCCACATCGCCGCGGCCCGGCGCACGGCCCGCGAGGCGCTGACCGAGATGCGCCACGTGCTGGACGTCCAGCGCGAAGGCGAGCCGGCCGCCGCCGCGGCGCTGTCGCCGCAGCCGACCCTGGAGCGGGTCGCCGACCTGGTGGACGAGGTGTCCGCGGCCGGCCTGCCGGTGCGGCTGGTCACCGACGGCGCGCGGGGCGCCGTGTCCGCCGGAGTCGATCTGGCCGGATACCGGATCGTGCAGGAGGCGCTGACCAACGTGCGCCGGCACGCCGGAGCTGTCGAGACCAGCGTCCGGATCGGCTACGGTGACCGGTGGATCGAGGTGGAGATCCGCAACGCCGCCGGCCCGCCCGGCAAGCGCGCCGCGGCACGGACCGCAGGCAGCGGGCGCGGGCTGGTGGGCATGCGCGAGCGGGTCCGGCTCTACGGCGGGACGGTCACCGCCGGCTCGGACGGCGACGGCTTCGCCGTGCACGCGCGACTTCTGAGGGAGCCCCAATGATCAACGTCCTGGTCGCCGACGATCACGCGTTGATCCGCTCCGTGCTGGCCGGGATGCTGGGCGCCCAGCCCGACATCACGATCGTCGGTGAGGTCGCCGACGGCGCCGAGGCGGTGCGGTGCGCCGGCGCACTGCGCCCGGACGTGGTGGTGATGGACATCCGGATGCCGAAGATGGACGGCATCGAGGCCACCCGGCGCATCCGCCTGGCGCCCGACCCGCCCCGGGTCCTCGTGCTCACCACCTTCGACCTGGACGAGTACGTCTACGAGGCGCTGCGCGCGGGCGCCGGCGGCTTCCTGCTCAAGGACGCGCCGCCGGGCCAGCTGGCCGAGGCCGTCCGGACCGTCGCAGCCGGGGAGTCGCTGCTGGCGCCGGCGGTCACCAAGCGGCTGATCACCCGGTTCCTGCGGGTGCCGCCCTCGCCGACCGCGGCGCGGGCGGCCGCCGACCGGCTCACCGAACGCGAGCTGGAGGTGCTGCGGCTGGTCGCACGCGGCCTGAGCAACCAGGAACTGGCCGAGCGCCTGCACCTGTCCGACGCCACCGTGAAGACCCACGTCAGCCGGGTGCTGACCAAGCTCGACCTGCGCGACCGTGTACAGGCAGTCGTCTACGCCTACGAGCACGGGCTCATCGTGCCGGGCGAGGAGGACTGAGCCGCTCAGCACCGCTCATGCCGTGCGCGAAGGCCCACAGGTCTCGGGCACGTTCGCGGTCGCTGCCGGGGACGGCCGCCACCAGCGCGAGCCACAACTGCGGTGAGCTGAACCCAGGATGACGGCTGCGTGCACGCAGGTACCGGCTCCGGATGGTCCGGCCGGGAAGTGTCCGGATCTACTTGGCACTTTCTTCGGATCACAGTTGGGCGGAGGCCGCCTGTGCCTGCCAGTGGGCGAGGTTGCTGCGGGTGGTCGGGGTGTCGGGGTGGTCCGGGCCGAGGACCCGCAGCGAGTCGTCGAGCAGTTGGACGAAGGCGGTGGCGGGCCGGCGGGGTCCCCTGCCTGCCCTCACTACCGGGCGATACGGGCCGTTGATGGCAGCGATGCGGCTGGTGACCCCTGCAACGGGCCTCCGGCCGACGGCGGAACGTAAGATGATCGATGGATGTCGGCAGCTACGGGCCATTCCTCGTGTTCGGTGTGGTCGTGCTGCTGGGCGGTCTCGCCTTCCTTGCCACCCCGCGGGCCGGCGCGCCGGACTCACCCGACACCGACACCGACAAGCTGGCCTGGCGCGGACCGTTCTACGTCGGCAAGGACGACCCTCGCTTGTTCGTCCCGATACGGGTCAACCGCGTCCGCCGATCCCACAACGCAACGGCGCCCGCCCGACAGCACAGAGCTCGGCAGTTTGAGAGAGAGCGTTCTGAGCCGACGTGACCGGGCCGGCCCAGGCGAGGCTTTCGACCCGCCTGGGTCGGCCATCCCTTGCGAAACAGGCGCTACTGCGCCACCAACGGCAGGCCCGCGCTGGCTCGCCAGTCGGCGATCCGGACGAGGGTTTCCAGATAGGCGAGCAGGAACGGGCCGTAGCGGTCGAGCAGCGCCGTCGCGGTTTGCGTCCACTGCGCCGGTACGCCGTTGGTCAGGGTCCCGGCGGGCTGGCCGAGCAGCGCCGGCACCGCGATCGTCTCAACCTCCTCGGGTGTGGGCAGCCGCATGCGCAGGTTGCCATGGTGGGCGAGGACCAGGAAGCGGACCAGGTCGGGGTCGTCAACGCCGTCGAGCACGCCGCGTAGCGGGCCGTCGAGCAGCAGCAGTGAGCCGAGCTCGTGCCGGAACGCGACGTCGTCGCGGAACCGCAGCGGCGCATCGATGCCTGACTTCGCCCATGGCCGGCCCGCCGTGACCCAGTCCGGTTCCGGGTCGCCGGCCAGGCAGCACAGCGCGTCCTGCCAGGTCGGGTGCGCCTTGCCGAGGTCGTGGGCGTGCCCGGCGACGGCGGCCGCCCGCGCGGCGCCGGCGGGCAGCCGCGGGTCGATCGCGGCGAGGAGCGCCTCGACCTGGTCGCGGACGTCGGCGCTGTGCCGTTCGAGCGACAGCCAGCGGGCCGGATCGGGCGCGGCGACCGCCACGGGGACGGGATCGACGTCCGGCGCCGGCTCCACGAGCACGGGATCCGAGGGGTCGAGTCCGGCCCGTGGGTCGAAGGGGGCGAGGCCCGGATGCAAGGGGTCGGCGGCTACCAGAACCGTGTCGCCGGGGCGCAGGGGCGAGGCGGCCGTCACCCGAGTCCAGGCGCCCTCCGCCGGGTCGAGCCACCACACGGCCACCCGCTCGGCGTAGGCCCGCAGCGCCTCGAACGGCACCGTGCGTCGCCACCGCTGCTCCGGCCACCGTACCTCGGGCGCCGGCCGCCCCGACGCGTCCGCCGGGGTCCAGCGCGCCCACGCCACCTGCGCGTCGGACCCGCCCACGAACGCCGTCAGGTCGACGTCGTCGGTCGTGTCGAACCACGCCAGGAGGTCTTCCCGCCGGACCTCGCGTTCGTCCGGCGGCGGCGTCGGTACGGTGCCGGCCCGCCCGTCCGGGTCGGCTGCCGCCGACACGCACGTCAACGAGAAGGGCTCCGCGGTCTGCCAGTAGCGGGTGAAGCCGACGAGGCGGCGCAGGGTGGCGGTCGCCGCGGGCGACAGGTGCGGCCGGTCGACGACCCAGTGGGCGCCGTTGGTGACGAGCGCGAAGTCGATCGGCCACATCGCCCGGGACAGGCTGTGGCCACGGTTGAGTGCCTTGCTCACCAGCGCGCCGGCGGTGCCGATGACGATCGCCGGCCGGTGCGGGTCGAGCCGCCACCGCCGGTCGGCCTCTCCGGCGCCGCCCATGACGACGTGGACCGCGACCCGCTCGCTCATCCCGGTCGCGGCGAGCCACCGGACGATCTCACCGGCGACCGGTCCCAGCACCGACCCGCGCGGCAGCGCGAACATCAGGCGTCGGGGAGCTTGCCGGTACCATCGCCGCCAAAGCCAAACGAGCACGATCCCGGACCGGTCCACTCCGGTCGGCAGCGCCACGTCGGCGGGGAGGCCTTCGCGGGCGAGCGCGGCCAGCGAAGGGTCGGGCGGGGCGCCGGTCGCCTGCCGGAAGAACTCGTCGAAGGTCATGAGTAGGGACCATAGGCGGTGACGACGTCCCACATCGAGACCGCGACCGCCTGAACTGCCCGTATGGCATGCTCAGCAGGTACAGGGTCAAAGAGCATTGTCGACGAGACCTACGTCCCACAACGCCACGGCGCCCCGGCGGCAACCAAGGGGGTCTTCATGCCGGCGGCCGGAACTTCGCAACGTCGGTACCGAACGCGACAAGCAGGTCCCCGTCGCTGGTCGCTGCGATGTCGCCCACTGCGATCGGCAGATGCAGGGAGGGCGGCAACCGCTCACCTTGCTGCGCTCAGCGCCTCGACGGCGGAGTCGAGGTCCGGTGTGATGAGCCCGGCGAGGTCATCGGCCGCTTGGCGACGGCGCCCGACGTTGACCTACGCGGGCACTCCGAACTCGCCGTCGACGCCCCGCCAGCAACGCGGATCGCCGCCGCGTTCACCGAACTCGCCCAAACGATCTGACCGCGAACCCAGCACGGGCTCAGTCCGCCGGTCCCACAACGCAACGGCGCTCAGCTCAGTCATCCAGAATCTCGACGGGTTGGCCCGTGATCGCGGCGATGAGGTCGAAGTCCTTGTCAACTGCGAGGACGGTCAGCGCCGCCTTCTCGGCCGTCGCCGCGATCAGCAGGTCGGGAATTGACGGGGCACGGTGCTGGCCGCGGTCAGCCAGGAGCATCTGCACCTCGAAGGCCCTGTCTTCGATGGCGGGTGTCAGGTGCTCAATCGGCATCAAGGACAGCGGCGGGAGTGTGAACTGCCGGCGACCCGTGTCGCCGGAGCGCGCTGAGAATCCCAGTTCGAGCCGGGTGATCGTGGACAGCCGAACCAACCCGCGGCTGATGCGTGCACTCCAGTCGTCGCGGTTGGCCACTTGGCCGAGTTGGAGCCGCACGTACGCGGACTTGTCGATCAGCCAACTCGTCACCGCCATGCGGCATCCATCACCGTAGGGTCAGCCAGGTCCGCGAAGACTTCCGCAGACCGCTGCCAGTCCTCAGCGGTGACCGTCCGCTCACCGACAGGACCGGCGCCCTCCTCGAACTTACGGCGCAGGTACTCGTTGCGCGACAGGCCGAGATTGGCGGCCGTCGCGTCGATGCGATCGACGGCTTCCTGACTCAGGTCGCGAATAAGGATGTTGGGCATCGCACACCTCCTGAGACAGCAATGATATCATGATATCATTGCTGCCGTCCGGTCACCTGAACTGCTGGGGTACTGGTGGATCCGCACCTGGCGCAGCACATCGGCGGCGGGAACCTCACACAGCCAGTCAGGGGCCCGCCAGTCGGCGACCGCCTTGAGCAGCCGGTAGCCGTCCCGGCCTGTGGGGCTCGCAAACTCGGATCAGGGCTGTGACGTGCGACTTTGCCCGACGTCCATCCCGCCAGCAACGCAACGACCGAGGTCATGACGGCTTCACTGGTGTACCTGCTGCTACGCCAGGTCCTGCAGATGCTCACCCAACTCGCCCGCGACGGTGGCGCCAAGGACGGCGAAATTCTGGTGCTGCGGCACCAGGTGGCGGTCCTGCGCCGGCAGGTCCACCGCCCGACCTGCCCGGCTGTGGGCCGCACGCCGCCTCAAGTGCGCTCAGGGGTCATGTCGGCGCGACGCCGGACCGCCGCGCGCCAGACGTTACTGCATGTAGACGCGTGCACCTCGGAGCGATGGCCGGTGATCGGCGACAGCGAGCTGGAACCTGGGGGTGACGTGTGGAAATGCGCCCTCTGCTGGTGACGGGCGTGTGTCTAGGCGGTCGGAGGCCGCGGCCTGCACCGGCCTGCCGGACGTGGTCATCCCGGCGGAACTGCCGCTTCACCACGGTCGCCGAGCGCGACTTCGGGGCAGCGGCACCCTCCGCACGCACCCCCGGCGGCAACGCGCCGCAGGCCGCTCCCTGACCGCCTTCACAAGTTAGGGCGGCGCCTTGGCGGGTAACGCCGGCGGGGGCGCGACGGTGGGTTTGCGAGGGGCGGGGCACGATGCGAGCTTTCGTGATGCGGCGAATCGGTGAGGTCGGCTTCATGGACAAGCCGGTGCCCCGGCCTGGGCCGAACGACGCGATCGTACGCACGACCAAGGCGCTCGTCTGCACGTCCGACTCGCACACGGTGCACGGGGGGATCGGGCCGCGGGAGAACCTGACGCTGGGCCATGAGGCGGTCGGCGTCGTCGCCGAGGTCGGCGGTGAGGTGCGAGAATTCCGGCCCGGTGACCGGGTGCTCGTCGGCGCCATCACCCCGGACTGGGGAGATCCGGCCGCGCAGGCCGGCCATGCGTCGCAGTCCGGGGCGCCGCTGGGCGGCTGGAAGTTCTCCAACACCAAGGACGGCGTTTTTGCCGAGCACTTCCATGTCAACGAGGCGGACGCCAACATGGCGAAGATCCCGGACGGTGTTTCCGATGAGGCTGCCGTGTACTGCGCCGACATGCTCTCGACCGGGTTCATGGGCGCCGAGCACGGCAAGGTGCCGATCGGCGGCACAGTGGCGGTCTTCGCGCAGGGGCCGGTGGGTCTCATGGCAACCGCAGGGGCCCGGCTCCGCGGCGCCGGGCTGATCATCGGCGTCGAGACCGCCGGCCGCCGGCAGCGCCTCGCCCGAGACTATGGCGCCGACGAGATTGTCGACTTCGCCAAGGATGACCCGGTCGGGCGGATCCTCGATCTGACCGGTGGGGAGGGCGTCGACACGGCGATCGAGGCGCTCGGCGCTGAGGCGAGCTTCCAGGCCGCGGTCAAGGTGACGAAGCCGGGCGGGACGATCTCGAACGTCGGGTACTTCGGTGAGGGTGAGTACGTGCGTATCCCCCGGGTGGAGTGGGGTGTCGGCATGGCGGACAAGACCATCGCGACCGGGCTCTGTCCGGGCGGGCGGCTGCGCCTGGAGCGGCTGTTGCGGGTGCTGGAGGGCAAGCGCGTCGACCCGACGTTCATGACCAGCCATACCTTCGCCTTCGAGGAGATGGAGCGGGCGTTCGACATCGCGGACCGCAAGCTCGACGATGTTGTGAAGGTGCTCGTGTCGTTCTGACATGGCTCAACCCATTGGGGCCAGGACATGCTCGATCGTGAACCGTCGTTCCGCCCGATTCGGCGCCGGGACGGCTACCTCCGCTGGAGGACCTTGGGCTGATCGGCGACGGCGCGACCGCCGCGCTGGTTGCTCTCTCGCCGGCGACGGTGACGGGGTCACACGGTGCGCGGCCCTTCGACGGCCTGCGGCGTCGACTGGAGCGGCGGCGGCAACAGATCCACAACACCAGCGGTCACGATCGTCGTCGGGGTAGGCATCAAGTGGTATCCGGGCGTCGGCCGTTCGGGTGACCCACCGGACCAGCGGAATCAGCAAAACGTAGTCCTACGGACCAGCGGTAAGTCGGGGCGAGGTGGGTACCGGGACGCAAAGCCCTTGGATAGCGGACGGAGGCGCAAGCAGATGTCGGATCTGATCGTGATCGGGTACGAGAACCCGGAGACCGCTCGACAGGCGTACGAGCAAGTGCAGCGCTTGCAGCAGGATTTCGTCGTCGACCTACGCGGACTCGCCATCGTCCACGTCGACCCCGACGGTAAGACTCACGTCGATACACCTCAGCGGATCGTCGGTGCGTCCGCGGCTACCGGTGGGCTTTTTGGCCTCCTGCTCGGCCTCCTGTTCTTCGTGCCGGGCATGGTGCTGCTGGGTGGCGCGATCGGCGCGCTGATGGGCAAGCTCAACAAGTCGGGCATCGATGCCGAGTTTCGCAACCGCGTGGAGCACCTGCTCGAGCCCGGCCACTCCGCCGTGGTGATTATGGCCTCGAAGATCACCGAGGACAGGTTCGCAAGCGCCATGCGGCCTTTCGGCGGCATCATCCTCAAGACCTCGCTGTCCGAGAGCGATGAGGAGGAGCTCGCCGGGGAACTTGCCAGAGAGAGCTGAGTCGGTTGATCGTGTTCACTGGGGGCCGGGGACGACGACCGGTCAAGACCCGGACGGCCTCCTGCGCGGCGATGGTCCGTACCGCTGGCAGCGACTGCTCGGAGTAGTAGGCGGCGTGCGGCGTGACGACGGCGTTCGGCAGGTGCAGCAGCGCGTTGTCGGGCCGCCAAGGCGTCGGCAAGCGCGGCGTCCTCGATGATCGGGCCCCGGGCGGTGTTGACGAGCATTGCCGTCGGCTTCATGCGGGCGAGCGTCGTGCGGTCGAACAGGTGAAGGGTGTCCGGGGTCAGCGGTGCCTGGACGACGAGGGAGTCGGATTCCTCGACAGTTCGTCGAACGAGACCGGGTGTACGCCGCGGGCCCGGATCGGCTCGTCATCCACAAATGGGTCGTAGCGTCGCAGTTCCACTCCGAACGGCGGGGCCCGCTCCGCGATGAGCTGGACGATCGCCCCGAAGCCGAGAAATGCCGAAGGCGAAGTGGCGAAGAAGGGCGAGTCCCTGGGTGCCCGGCCGGCATGGGGCGGGCGGGAACTGTGCCGGCATCTCGTTGCCCGCGGTGACCGTGTCGTCGTGACCGCTGGTTAGGGCTGTTTTCGTCGTACCAGCCGTCGCGGCCGCGTAGGGGCACGGTTCGAGCGGTGTCTGGTGCGCCGCTTCTACGACGTTGGGCGGTGACGTGATCGCGCTCGATCGTGGGCGGATCGCCGAACGCACCACAAGCCTCGGCTTGGCGGCCGCGGCGAACATCCTGGACCGCTACCTCGCCCAAGTAACGCATACTCGCGGTTCTGATCTGACCGCTGACGGGAACTCGCCATGTTCGAACCTGCCAATCGTATCCTCACGGGCGCACACCTCTACCCCGGCCGAGCGGCCGGGGCAGACCCGGGCAGCGCTGGCAATGCGCGATGGACGCGTGTGCGCCGTCGGTGAGGAGGACAGGCTGCTGGCCGCGTTCCAGGCCAGGAGCACGGAGGTCGAGGACCTCGGCGGCGCGTTCGTCATGCCGTCCCGTGGCGGAACCTGCCGCACGACTTTCCACCACACCGTGTACCGGATCCACCCGGCGCCGTGGACTTTCTTACCCCGACGGCGATGCGCGGTGTCATCAACCGCGAACAACAGATCGGCGTCGTTGGGACAAGGTTGGCCAGGACCAGATCGAACAGGGTCAGGCCGATCTTCTCGACCGACCAACGGGCGGCCGAGAAGAACCCGATGCGCCCGGTGATGTGACCACGTCGTGGCCAGTCCGGTCCCGGTCGACGGCGGTTGTTCGCTGCCCAGCGCGACGATGCGCTGTTGGCGAAGCCTTGCACGGCCCCAAGCATCGACGCCCAGGCGTCGAGACCGACGTGGCTCTGAACGCGATCGGCGGTTCCATTTGTAGCTGGGAGTTTGGCTCCCGTCCATCGCCGACGGACTTTCGTGGGCGTGACTTCGGGCCCAGTTGCGACGGGCCTTTGTTTCTGCCGGCCCGCGTGCGGCATGCTCGGACGCTCGGCGAGCTGCGGGTACGGCAGCGTGGCGTCCTCCGGGACGGGAGGCCGTGGCCTTGGCCCGGCGGTGTTGTCGGCGGGAGCACCGGGATCAATGGCAGCAGCCGCAGGATGATGACGGTTGGGCGCGGGAGCCACCCGGGGACGCCGAGCGCCCGTGACCGGCGTCCTCCCCCTGCTCATGAGCCGACGGTAGGTTCCATTCTTAGGTATCCGTAAGAGCGCGGTCCCCAGCGACGCGCTAATCCTGGCCTCAGGTTGATCGGGGACACTGAGCGGCAAAAGCATCGGCTGGAAGGGGGCGGGCTGGCGTGCGGATCATGATCGCGGATGATGACGCGGCCATCCGTGAGTCGCTGGAGCGGGTGCTCCAGGTCGAGGGTTACGACACCAGGACCGTCGCCAACGGTCTCGCCGTGCTCGACGGGGTCGGTGGGGCCGGCGGTGACACGCTGGATCTGCTGATTCTCGACGTGATGATGCCCCGCCTCGGCGGGTTGGAGACCTGCCGGCGGTTGCGGGCCGCGGGCCGGGATCTGCCGGTGCTGATGCTGACCGCCCGTGACCAGATCTCCGACCGGGTCGCGGGGCTGGACGCGGGCGCCGACGACTACCTGCCCAAGCCGTTCGCCACCGAGGAGTTGCTGGCCCGGGTGCGGGCCCTGCTGCGCCGGCGCACGCCGACCGACGGGGAGTCGCAGATCCTGTCGTTCGCCGACGTCCGGCTCGATCCCGACAGGTTCGAGGCGTGGCGTGGCGGGCGGCCGCTGCACCTGACCCGAACCGAGTTCTCCCTCCTGCAGGTCCTCGTGCGCAACGCGACCCGGGTCTTGACCCGCGACGCGCTGTTCGAGGCGATCTGGGGCTTCGACATGAGCGCCACCGCCAACAACCTCCAGGTATACGTGAGCTACCTGCGCCGCAAGATGGAGGCCGAGGGTGAGCCGCGATTGATCTACACGCTGCGCGGCCTGGGATACACGTTGCGGGAGACTCCTCCGTGAGCAGGCACGCCCGCCGGGAACCGCGCCGGCTGACCCGATGGTGGCGCCGGCGGTCCCTGCGGACCAGGCTGACGGTGATCGCGGCGACGGCCATCGCGGTCAGCGTGTTCGTGGCCTTCCAGGTGGCCAGCCAGCTCCTGGACTGGGAGCTGCGGGACACC
Source organism: Dactylosporangium sp. NPDC050688 (assembly GCF_040654515.1). NCBI lineage: Bacteria > Bacillati > Actinomycetota > Actinomycetes > Micromonosporales > Micromonosporaceae > Dactylosporangium > Dactylosporangium sp. NPDC050688. The sequence continues at coordinate 70,644 of NZ_JBFAIC010000012.1, read as the reverse complement.
GCCGAGGATCAGCTGCGCGCCGACTCCCGCGTCCTGGCGACGGACGCGGAGCGCGCCGGTCTGGCGCAGGTCCAGCTACCGCCGTATCCCGGATCCGGTCGGCTGGTGCGGGTCATCCTGCCCGACGGCTCGACCCGGACGCCGGCCGGCCAACCCGCGCTGCCCCCGGTCAGCGAGCACGCCGGGCGCGTGGCGCAGGGCGCGTCGGCCGACCTGATGGAGTCGAACGACACCGACGACGAGGGCTACCTCATCTACACGCTGCGGGCGGGCGACGGCGCGGTCCAGGTGGCCCGCGTCGCCGACGACAGCCCGATCAACCGGTTCGGGTTGGGCATGCTGCTGATCGGGCTGCTCTGCGTGGTCGGCGGCGCCCTTGTCGGGCGGGCCGTGGCGCGGACCGGGCTGGCGCCGATCGACCGGCTGACCGCCGCCGCGGTACATGTCGCGCACACCCGGGATCTCGACGCCGACATCCCGGATGAGGGCGGTGGGGAGATCCGGCGGCTGATCCAGTCGATCAACGACATGCTCGCCGCGCTCCGGGACTCCCGGCGGGCCCAGCGGCTGCTCGCCGAGGACGCCGCCCACGAGCTCAAGACCCCGCTCACCAGCCTGCGCCTCAACGTCGAGCTGCTGATCCGGCTCGATCGGCGCGGCACCCTGGACAGCGCACTGCCGGCGGAGAGCCGGACCCGGCTGCTCAACGATCTCGGCGCCCAGGTGGCCGAGCTGAGCACCCTTGCCGCCGAGCTGACCGACCTGGCGCGCGGTGACGTCAGCGACGAGAGCACCGAGCTGCTCGACCTCGCCGACGTGGTGGTGGCCGCCGCGACCCGGGCGCGTTCCCGCATGCCCGACATCGAAGTCGCGCTCGACGTGACCTCCGTGTGGGTGCGCGGGCGTCCCGCTGCGCTGCAGCGGGCGGTGCTCAACCTCATCGACAACGCCGGCAAGTGGTCCCCCGCGGACCAGCCGGTCCAGATCCGGCTCCGTGCCGAGGGCGCGTCGGCGGTGCTCAAGGTCGACGACGCCGGGCCGGGCATCGACGCCGCCGACGTACCGCGGGTGTTCGACCGGTTCTACCGTGCCGACAGCGCCCGGGCGTTGCCGGGATCCGGTCTAGGGCTGTCGATCGTGCAGCGGGTCGTCGACGCCCACGGCGGCCGGGCCACCGTCGCCCGCTCCGCACGCGGTGGCGCGCTGCTTCGGGTCGACCTTCCGGCCGCGGCCCCGCCCGCCCCGATCGCGCGGCTCACCGCCGGGGAGGACACCGCGGTGCGCTGACCCCAGCCCCGGCGCGTTGGCGCAGGACCAAAGGGGCGGCGACCGTCGGGCCCATGAAAAGATCCGGGACGGGCCTGGATCCCCGTCCCGAATCTCGTCCGTGCCGCCGCGCTCACCGTTGCAGCGCGAGCTCCTCGTCGTCGGCGAGCGACTGTTGCCCGTCCGGGGGCTCCGCCGTCGGACGGGACAGCCGACTCGGCCACCAGATCCGCCGGCCGATCAGCAGGGTGAGGGCGGGCACCAGGACCGACCGCACCAGCAGGGCGTCGAGCAGCACGCCGAAGGCGACCAGGAACCCGACCTCGATCAGCATCACCAGCGGAAGTGTGGCGAGGACCGCGAACGTGGCCGCCAGGACCAGGCCTGCCGAGGTGATGACGCCACCGGTGGCGGAGAGGGCTTTGAGCATGCCCTCTCTGGTGCCGAGCCGCACGGTCTCCTCCCGGGCCCGGCTGGCCAGGAAGATGTTGTAGTCGACGCCGAGCGCCACCAGGAACAGGAATGCCAGCAGCGGCACCGAATAGTCGATACCCTTGAACCCGAGGATCGTGTCGAAGACGAACACGCTGCCGCCGAAGGCTGCGGCGAATGAGACGATCACGGTGGCCATCAGGACCAGCGGGGCCACGATCGCGCGCAGCAGCAGCCCGAGGACGATCAGGACGACGGCGAGCACCAGCGGGATCACCAGCTTCTCGTCGCGGCTGGTGGTCACCTCGGTGTCGAGGTTCTCCGCACTCGGCCCGCCGACGATCGCCTCCGCCCCGCTCACCGCGTGCACGGCGGTGCGCACCCGCTTGATCGTGTCGTACTCTGCGACGGTGTCCGGCGCGTCCGTCGGGAACACGGAGATGTCGGCCCAGCCACCGCTGGTCTGACCCGGGATGGCCAGGGCCACACCGCGAGTGCCCTTGACGATGTCGAGCACCCGCTCCTGGTACGCCGGCCGCGTGAAGATCGTCATCGGCTGGCCGCCGAGCTCCGGGAAGTGCTGGCGGAGAACGGTGAAGCCGGTGACCGACTCCGGCGCGGACAGGAACTGGTCCTGCTCCCGCAGGGCGCCGGTGTTGCCCGCCAGCCCGATGGCGAGCACGCCGAGGACTCCGAGCGAGCCGAGCGTCGCCACCCACCGTCGGCGGCTGATGGCGGTGCCAAGCCGTCCCCACAGCCCCGGCTTCTCCTCCACGGTCGTGCTGAACTGCGGGATGGCCGGCCAGAAGATCCGCCTGCCGAGCACCACGAGCACCGCCGGGAACAGCGTCAGCATGGCCACCAGCGCGCACAGGATGCCGGCCGCACCGATCGGGCCCAACCCGCTGGTGCTGTTCAGGTCCGCGACGAGCAGGCAGAGCAGGCCGGCGACCACGGTGGCCGCGGACGCGACGATGGCCGGCGCCGCGCCGCGTAGCGCGTGGACCATCGCGACCCGGACGTTCTCGTGGTGGTGCAGTGTCTCCCGATATCGAGCGATGAGCAACAGCGCGTAGTCCGTGCCGACGCCGAATACCAGGATCGTCAGCAGCGCCGAGTTCTGGTCGTTGACCACGATGCCGAAGCCCTTGACGAGCAGGTAGACGGTCGCCATCGCGGTCAGTGCGGCCGCGCCCACGACCACCAGCGGGATGAACCACAACACCGGACTGCGGTAGGTGAGGATGAGCAGGAGCGTGACGACGACGACGGTGGTGAGGAAGACCTGCATGTCGATGCCGTCGAAGACGGCGTCCATGTCGCCGTCGACCGCGGCCGGGCCGGTCACGTCGAGTTCCAGGCCGGCGGGGCGGTCCTTCGCGGCGTCACGCAACGGGCCGACGATGGCCTCCGGCGCGCCGTAGGTCGTGCTCACGTCGAGGGTGAACATCATCGCCTTGCCGTCGGTGGAGAGTCTCGTCGGTGGGCCCTCGTCCTCGCCGCCGGCCGGGACCGCCACCTTCGGCGGGTACCGCTTGGCAAGGGTGTTGTAGTGGCGCTCGACCGTCGCGCGGTCGGCGTCGGTCATGCCGCCGGCGCGGTGGTACACGAAGACGAACGTGTTGTCGTCACCGCCGGGGAGACTGTCCTCCAGCACCGCCACCTTGGTGGACTCGGCACTGGCCGGCAGGGTGTCCGCGGCGCTGTCGGTGGTGACCGAGCTCAACTTTCCGCTCAGCGGCACCATGACCGCCGCCAGCGCCACCCACAAGCCAATCACCAACCACGGCACCCACCGGCCTGCCAACCGACCGGCCGGCGCTTCCCCGGACGGCGCTGCGTTGACTGCCATCACTAGCCTCCTACATACGGGTTACATCGCTTATCTGATGCCTACTTCGTACCGAGCGAACCTGAGACGACTGTTAAAGCGGCGCTCAGGCCGGTTGGCCGAACCAGGTGCCCAGCGCACGCACCAGCGTGGTGGCGTCGAGGTCCTGCCCGGTAGGCAAGGCCCAGGCGACACAGCCGTCGGGCCGGATGAGCAACGCGTCGACGTTCACCCGGTCCGTGCGGACGGTGCCGGGTGTTGACCCGTCCGGTCCACGCGGCCGCGCCGTCGCGGACCTCCGTGCGGTCGACGAGGTCGAGCAGGAGCCCACGGCCCCTCACGCAGTAGGGTCCCCCGACCGGGTCACCGCGGTGATGACGTCCGGGTCGGGCCGCTCCAGCGTCAACTTCATGTCCGGGCACAGGGTGCCGCCGAGCCGGTGGTCGTCGCCCAGGTCGTACCGGACGTCCATGCCGACGAGCATGTCGGCGACGTACCGGTGGGCGTCGTCGAGGTCCAGCAGGTCGGAGAACATCCCCACAGCGCCCTGGCCTGCGGGTCGGGTCGCATCAGGGCGATCTGGGCCCGGGGTGTTCTGCAGCGGGCGCGCCGCGACCGGGTGCCGTTCGGTGGTGTACGTGTCGAGGATGTCCGCCGGCCCAGCCGCGTACCACGGCCGCGAGCTTCCAGCCGAGGTTCGCCGCATCGACGATACCGACGTTGAGGTCGTCCTCACCCAGGGGAAGACCGAACAACTCTGGGCGACGAGTTCACCGCGCACGCCGAGCGGAAGAGTGTGCGGCACGCGAACCCGCCGTCGGCGCAACGGCGTGATCCGGCCGAACCCGGCCGGCATTTCAGGTCCATCACAGCCCCTCAACGTAGGTGTGGACCTGCAGCGGGGTTCCCGACGAGCGGGGCACCTCCCGACGCTCTATCACTGCGGCGTGGACCGTCGTGGAGCGGTGGCTGCGGCACTGGCTGGACACCCGTACCCGGATCCGGCCCGCCACCCGCCTGGCCTACACCCGCGACGTCGAATTGGTTCTGATCCCGTACCTGGGCCACTACCGGCTCGCCGATCTCGACGGACCGCTGCTGCGCACGGTGTTCGCCCAGATCGCCGGCACCACCAACGCAAAAGGCAAGCCGCAGTCCCCGTCAGCGCTCAACCACCTCCGGACGACGCTGCGGGCGGCGTTGAACCTGGCCGTACGGGAGGAACTGATCGACTCAAACCCGGCCCGGCACATCGAGATCAGCGGCTACCGGCGCCCGCACCCCCAGGTCTGGACCGAGGGCCGCATCGAGCACTGGGAGCAGACCGGTGAGCGCCGAACGCCAGCGCACCACCGCCGGCTACGAGGTCGTCGAGGGCGACCCGAAGACCGCCGCCGGACAACGAGCCGTCGCCCTGGACCGGCACACCGTCAAGATCCTGCGCGAGCACCGCCGCCGCCAACTCGCCCACCGCGACCGCCGCCTCGCCGCCGGAAAGGTGTGGCACGACTCCGGGTACCTGTTCACCCGCAAAGACGGCGAGCCGATCAACCCGAGCTACGCCACCACCCGGTTCCGCAAGCTCACCGAACGGGCCGAACTGCCCCCGGTGCTGCCGCGATGAACAACAGACACCTTCCGGCAAACGGCCCACCCGGAGGCGCAAGAACCGCAGCTCACGTCGCTGACGCCACACCAACCGTCACGCACGGTAATGACACCCGAGACGCAACCACGTTACACCCACCGTCCACAAAGGCCGGACAACACAAAGGGCCCGAACCGCATCGCTGCAGCTCAGGCCCCTGACGATCTTGCGCGCCCGAAGGGACTGGAACCCCTAACCTTCTGATCCGGCGCGCCGGTGACGGTCGGGCCGAGCCGCGTGATCCGCACGATCGACAGGTGACCGGCCGGCAACCACGTCACGCCACGATCGATCCAGTCCTCACCGACGAACGGCGGCGGGTCGAAGCCGGCGGCGGTGAGAGCCTCGGCGATGCGTTCGTCGTGGTTCACGACGCGGGCTCCTGCCGGTAGTAGTCGATGAGCTTCTGGTCGGGGCAGAACACGGCCCGCTGGATCGCGGCGGCGGTCGGGGCGTAGTCGCTGGCGAGCAACTCCGCGGCCACGTGCTCGACGGCATGGCGGCGCGCCTCGGCGGCGGCGATCTGCTCGCGCATGACGGCGATGAGCCGGTCGGTGGTGCCCCGCGACGCCTGGAACGACGCCGCGACGAGGGCAGGGCTGAGAGTGTCGGTCACGCCGCGGTCGTCAGTCGCAGTCATCGGAGTGCCCGCCGACGCTTTTCGGCTTCGATCCGGTCTTCGACTTGCTCTTGCTGCCGCCGCCACCGCTGCTGCCGCCCGGCTTGCCGGCGACGGCCATCGTGAACGCGTCGCAGGTGCTGGACGAGACGAGGTTGCAGGCGCTGAGGGCCGGCGTCAGGAGCAGGCCGGCGAACGCCGCGACGATGGTCTTACGAGTGCGGGTCATGGTAGTTCCCTTCAGTGTCTGGTGGTGTCACCGTCGGAATGATGCACGGTTTTCTTCACCTCGTTGATCAGGTCTCCGACACACGCGTGCGGCGTTGCTCACTGATCAACGAATACACGCAGGCCGCATGGCCGAAACCCGATTTACGAGCCCCACAGGTCCATGTCAGCGAGCCCTGCGGCTACGCCACCTCGGCCTGGTTGCCGAATCGACCGGCAACGACCTTCCGCAGCACATCGAGCGCCTGCTGCGCGTCGTCAGGACCAACCGGCGCGGCCCCTCCCTGACGTAGGCCACAAGTGCCTCCCGGATGACATCAGAGCGCCGCGCCTGCTGCGTCCGGGTCGCTGGACCTGCTGGAGCGTCGTGCCGGGCGTGCCGGGCTGTCTGCCCGGTGCGCGGCCCGAGACCTCCCGCCGTGAACGCGGCGGCGGTTTCCGTGGACCGTCCGACGACGGTGGTTTCGACGAGTTCCGGGAGTCCTTGCGCAGCAACGACTCCAGCCGGGTCACCCGCTGGCCAGTACTTCGATACGGGCATCGCGTTCGGCGATCAACTCGTCCCGCTCGGCGAGAGCAATCTCCAACCGGGCCAGCCGCTGCAGCAACTGCTCCATCGAGAGCGAACCGGACATGTCATTAAAAATGCCTCCATCGGCCACCAGGACCAAACACCACAGCGATCAAAAAACCAGTCGAACAATTACATGAAGCCGGAAGGCATTGACGCAGCAGGCAGACCAGATTAGATAGTTAACGGCCGATCTAATCTCGAATAGAGGGATCGGGGTGCGTACTGCGAGCGGCACGACTCGGGAGGGGCCCGTGGATGACGGTGACCTTTGATGTGGTCGACGGCGGTATGACCGACGCGCTGCCCGCTGCGGTTACCGCGCAACTGTTCGACCTCGGGCTCGCCTGCAACGTCGCCGCCCTGGCGTACAACCAGGCGCTGTTTCGCCGGACAGGTGGTGGAGGTCGCGGTCTTCACCATCGCCTCGGAGCAGGCGATCTCCGACTCCATCGGGCAGCGGGTCTGCCAGCAGCGCGCGATCCGCAGTGTGCCGGCGCTGCAGGGCTGGATGGTCACCTGGCGCCCGCCCGGACGGCGAGGTCGCGATGGGACGCGGAGCGGTGAGCCTACCCGGGTACGACCGCCCGGCCCGGCCCGCGGCGTTTCGGGTGCTCGGCCCGTTGACCCTCACCAGCGGCGCGGACGCGCTGGTCCTGCCGCCGTCGAAGGTGACCTCGCTGCTCGCGGCGCTGCTGCTGCACCCCGACGAGGTGGTGTCGGTCGGCGCGCTGCAGCAGGCGATCTGGGGCGACGAGCGGCCCGCCTCGGCCAAGGCCGCGCTGCAGACCTGCGCGCTGCGGCTGCGGCAGCTGTTCAGCCGGCATGGCATCACCGGCAGCGTGATCAAGACCGTGCCGGGAGGCTACCGGATCACCGCCACCGCCGAGACCGTCGACCTGATGCGCTTCCGCGACCTGATCGGCCGGTCCCGCGACGAACCGGACCCGGAGACGGAGCTGGCCACGCTGGAGGAGGCGCTCGCGCTGTGGAGCGACCCGATGCTGGCCAACGTGCCGTCGGAGGCGCTGCACCGCGACGTGGTACCCCGGATCAGCGAGGAGCGGGTCCGGGTGATCGAGCGGGTCTGCGACCTGAAGATCGGCCTCGGCCGGGATCGCTCCGTGCTGGTGTACCTCTGGACCGCGACCCGCGCCTACCCGGCGAACGAGCGCTTCTCCGCGCAGCTCGTCTCGGTGCTCTACCGCACCGGCCGGCAGGCCGACGCGCTGGCCGAGCTGCGCCGGGTCCGCGAACACCTCGGCAACGAACTCGGCGTCGCCCCCGGCCCGGCGCTGCGCGCACTGGAGCTGACCATCCTGCGCGGCGAACCGCCCACCCTGGCCGGCCCGGTGGCACGGCCCGCCACCGCGCCGACCCAGCACCCGGTCGCGCCCGGCTTCATCGGCCGGGAGGCGCTCGTGCGTACCATCGCCGACCGGCTCCGCGCGGGCTGCCCGATCGTGGCGCTCAGCGGCCCGCCCGGCGTCGGCAAGACCGCGCTCGCACGGCACGTCGGGCAGTTCGTCGCGGACGGCTTCCCCGGCGGTCAGCTCCGGGTGGAGATGGGCTCGGTCACCGGGTCGGCGTCGCCGCTGGAGCACGCCGAGCGGCAACTGCTCGCCGCGCTCGGCCGGGGCGCCGGCGCCCGCGGCGGCCGGCGGCTGCTGCTGGTCGACGACGTGGTCGACGCTCGCCAGGCGCGGGACCTGCCCGCCCTGTTGGCGCCCGGCGACACCCTGCTGCTGACCAGCCGGCAGAGTCTCTCCGGCCTGGTCGCGCGGCTCGGTGGCTGGCTGCACCGGGTGGAGCCGCTCGACCCCGCCGACTCGCTGCAGATGCTCGGCGCCGCGCTCGGGCCCGAGCAGGTCGACGCCGACCCGCAGAGCGCTGCGGAGATCGCGGTGCTCTGCGAACACCTGCCGCTGGCGCTGCGCATCGCGGCCACCCGGATCCTGCTGCGCACCCGGATGAGCCTCGCGGAGGCGGTCGAGTGGCTGCGTGCAGACCCGCTGGGCCGGTTGAGCCTGCCGGGCGAGCCGGAGATGTCGCTCGGCTACCGCTTCGACGAGCTGCTGTCCCGTACCGGCGAGGCACTGGCCACGGCGTTCGTCCGGCTCGCCGTTGCGGCCCCCGCCCCGATCACCGTGGACCGGGCCGCGGAGCTGCTCGACGTCGAACCGGCCACGGCCCGCGATCTGCTCGATGGGCTGGTCGACCACAGCCTGGTCGAGGAGGCCGCAGACCATTACTGGATCCGAGGGCTGCTGCGACGCCATGCCCGGGCCGCCGCCGACCGGTCCGCGCCTCCCGGCCCGCCACCACACCCGTACCGAGCGAAGGGATCCCTGTGATGAGCACTGCCTACGAGACGGTGGCGCAGACCCGGCCGCGGATACGCCATGACGTGCTGTTCACCCGCACCGAGGACGGAGTGCTGTTCCATAACGCCAACAGCGGTTTCCGGCTCTCCTCCGCCACCGCGTACCGGCTGGCGTCGCTGCTGGTCCCGCACCTGAACGGGCGCAACCAGGTCACCGACATCTGCGCCCCGCTGCCCGCCGCGCAGCGCGCCATGATCGGCGAGCTGGTGAGCGCGCTCTACGCGCGTGGCTTCGCCCGCGACGTCTCCGAGGAGGAGGGCGACCCGGCGGCGATCCTCGGGCTGGCGGTGGCCGCCCACTTCGCCACCCAGATCGCCTACCTTGACCACTACATCGACCGGGCGCCGCAGCGCTTCGCCGCCTTCCGGGCCACCCGGGTCACGGTGCTGGGCACCGGCCCCGTCGCCGTCGCGTGCGCCACCGGCCTGCTGCGCAACGGCGCCGCCACGGTGACCGTCGCGCCGACGGTCGTGCCGGCGCTCGCGCCAGAGCTGGCCGAGCTGGACGCGGCGGGCTGCGTCGCAACCGTCGAGGCGCTGCCTGCCGCCGGCGGCGAGGTCGGCTGGCCCGAGCTGGCCTCGGCGCAGATCGCCGTGGTGGCCGCCGGCGACGACGCGCCCCGCGACACCCTGCGGCTGCTCGCGGCCGGAATCCCCGCCGACCGGCTGCTCCTGCCGGCCTGGGTCGCCGGCGGGCGGATGCTGGTCGGCCCGGTGCAGGGCGCGGGCCGCAACGGTTGCTGGTGCTGCGCGATGCTGCGGCTCGGCGACAACGACGAGACCGGCGCCGCCGGGCAGGTGTGGCGGGCCGCCGCGTTACCGTCCGGGGCCGCGCCGGCCGCCGCCCAGCCGGACGGGCCGCTCGCGGCGATGATCGGCAACCTGCTGGCATACGAGGTGTTCCGGCTGACCACCGGCGCGCTGCCGGCCGAGACCGACGGCAGCGTGATCGTGCAGCATCTCGCCTCGCTCGATGTGCTGGTGGAGCCGTTGCTGCCGCATCCCCGGTGCACCTTCTGCCGGCCGGAGCCGCCGGAGCCGCCGGAGCTGGCCAGGGCCGCCGTCGAACTGGACCCGGCGCCCGTCGAGGCCGATGAGGCGGCGGACCAGTCCGCGCAGGCGCAGGCCGCAGTGGCGCAGCTCGCCGCTCACCAGCCGCTGCTCCAGCCGCACCTAGGGGTGTTCCGCCGCTACGACGACGAGCGGTGGGACCAGACCCCGATCAAGATCGGCGCGGTCGAGTTCACCGACGGCAGCGGCCGACGCCGCACCGTGAACGCGTTCGACGTCCACCACGTCGCGGCGGCCCGGCTGCGGGCGCTGCGGGTGGCGGCCGTCGCCGTCACCGGCCACACCGCGGTCGGCGGCACCGCCCCCGACGACGCGCCGCAGGTCGACGCCGCCCGCCTCGGCCTCGCCTCGGGTTGGGGCGACATCGCCGCCGGCGCCTGGGCCGCGGCCCGGTCACTGTTCACCGGCGAGGCGGCGGCGGTGCCAGCGGCGGTGCTGGAGCCGTTCGGGGCGGCCAACTGCGGTCGCGGCGCAGAGCCGACAAGCGCCGGCGGCGGAGCGGGCGGCGACCTCGCCGAGGCGGTCCGGTCCGGGCTCGCCTCGGCGCTCGCCGGACACGCGTTGCGGCAGGTCGTCGCCGGCCGGGCCACCGCCCGGCGGATCCGCCTCGACACCATCGGCACCGACCCCGAGCTGGTCTTCCTGACCAAGTCGGCGGCGAACCTCGGCGTCGCCGTGGAGCTGCTCGACCTGGGCGGGCAGCCCGACACCGGGGCGGCGGTGCTGCTGGCGCGCTCCTTCGACCCGACCTGCGGCCAGTGGTTGTCCGCGCTGGCCGCCGACCCAGCGTGGACGGTGGCGGCTGTGGCGGTGCTGCGCGACGTGCTGGGCCAGGTGCAGCTACGCGCCCAGGACCCTGGCACGGTGCCGGACACTGGTGACCCCGTGCTCGTCGACTTCGACGCCGGCACGGTACCGGTACACGGCGAGGCAGACGCCGCCGGGGTGGTCCACCGCTGGGCCGATGTGCTGGACCGGCTGCGGGAGCACGGGCACGACGTGCTGGTGGCACCGGTCGGCGGCACGGACCTGGCCGCGGGTGGGCTGGTCGCGGTGAAGGTGCTGCTGTCCGTCGGCGACGACCGATGAGTGGCGGCGGGTCCGCGACCGACGAGTTGGTCTGCGCCGGGCTGGCCCGGCTGCTCGCCGAGCGGGGCTGCGACGCCGAGGTGGTCGCGCTGGGGGTGCGCGACGAGCTGAGCGCAACCGCCCGGCCGGCGCGCGCCCCCCGGGTACTGCTCTACGGGCAGTTGGCACTGCTGGGGCCGATGCCGCCGGCGGCGGCCTGCCCGACGTGCCTGGCGCGCCGCTGGCAGGCGGTGCGCCACCGCGACCTGCGCGACGCGGTCGAGCTGGGCGGCGATACCGTCGCGGCGGGCCCTTGGCCGTATGCGACCCCGTTCGTCGCGGACTTCCTGCACGGCCTGATCGAGGCGCACCGCGCCGCCGGCGCTGCGCCGGGCGGGCCCGGTACTTCCGGCGCCGTGACAGGAGGAGTCGGCACGGTGCTCCAGGTCGACCTGTCCACCCTGCGGGTGCGCCGGACTCCGCTGCTGCCCGACCCGGAGTGCCCGAGCTGCGGCGGCGGGGTCGCCGACGCGCCGGAGCTGGCCGCGATCGAGCTGCCCGCCACCCCGAAGCCGGCGCCGGGTACCTTCCGCTGCCGGGACCTGGACGACTACCCGCTGAACGTCGAGGCCTTCGCCAACCCGGTGTGCGGCGCGCTCGGCGCCACCGTGTGGCAGGACATCACCTCGCTCTCCACCTCCCCGGCGGTCGGCTCGTTCACCCTGCGCAGCGGCCGCTACCTGCGGGAGACGTTGTACGGCGGGCACGCCGACGGCTACCGGCGCAGCGCCCGGATCGCGGTGCTGGAAGGGCTGGAGCGCGCCGCCGGCCTGCGCCCGCGCGGCAAGCGCACCGCGGTCACCGCGACCCTGCGGGAGCTGGGCGGCGACGCCCTGGACCCGCGCGAGTGCGGGCTCTACACCGACGCGTTCTACCAGGCCAACCCATACCTCCACCGGTTCGTCCCGGACCGGCCGATCACCTGGGTCTGGGGCTGGTCGCTGCGCGACCAGCGCGCGCTGCTGGTGCCGGAGATCCTCGTCTACTACCACGCGGCGACCGTCGAGGAGCGCTTCGTCCAGGAGACCTCGAACGGCTGCGCTTCCGGCGGATCGCTGGTGGAGGCGGTCTACCACGGCCTGATGGAGGCGATCGAGCGCGACGCGTTCCTGCTGGCCTGGTACGGCGGCCGGTCCCTGCCGGAGATCGACCCGGTCAGCATCAACCGGCCGCAGACCCGGATGATGATCGACCGGCTGGCCATGTACGGCTACCGGGCCCGGTTCTTCGACACCCGGATGACCTTCGACATCCCGGTGGTGACCGCGGTGGCCGTCCGCGAGGACGGCGGCCTCGGCACCCTCGCCTTCGGCGGCGGGGCGAGCCTCGACCCGCAGGCCGCGATCGCCGCGGCGCTCTGCGAGATCGCCACCGACTCGGTCATGGTCCGGGTCCGCGCCGGCGCCGACGAGCCCCGGCTGCGCCGCATGGTGACCGACTTCTCCCAGGTGCAGGGCCTGCACGACCATCCCCTGCTCTACGGCCTGCCGGAGATGGCGCGGCACGCCGCGTTCCTGCTGGAGCGCGGCCCCCAGCCGGTGCCGATGGCGCAGTTGTACGAGCGGGACCGCCCCGCCCCGCCGGTCACCGCCGACCTGCGCGACGACCTCGAACGCTGCCTGAAGACGGTGACCGCGCAGGGCTTCGACGTGATCGCCGTCGACCAGACCACCCCCGAGCAGCGCGATCTGGGCCTGGCGACGGCGAGCGTGGTGGTCCCGGGACTGCTGCCGATCGACTTCGGTTGGCTGCGCCAGCGCGCCCCGCACGCGCGGCGGCTGCGGACGGCGTTCCGCACCGCCGGGCTGCTCGACCGCGACCTGCGCGACGACGAGCTCCACTCCGTTCCCCACCCGTTCCCGTGAGGTGCTGCCATGACGCCTGAAAATCCCGGCCTCGCCCACGCGTACGCGACCGCGATTCTGCGCCGCGGCCGTGAGCCGATGCCTCCGGTCGACTTCACCCCCAACTGGGACGACGCACCCCGCCGCAGCAAGTACTACCCGCAGGCCAGCACCTTCGGGCTGCCCGCCCCGCCGAGAGCCGGCGTCGACCTGGACACCGCGCTGCGCGGTCCGGGCGACGCCGACGAGCCGTTCACGCTGCCGCTGCTGGCCGGCCTGCTGCACCACTCCTACGGGCTGCTCGGACGGCGGCTCGGCATCCAGGCCAACACCGACCTGGCCGCGTTGCCGTCATACGCGCACGCCAACTGGCACCGCGGCACCGCCTCCGGTGGCGGCCTCTACCCGTGCAGCGTCTACTGGATCGCCGGGCCCGGCGCCGGGGTCACCCCGGGCGTCTACTACTACGCGCACGCCCGGCACGCGATGCAGCGGCTGCTCACTGGCGACGTCAGCGCCCGGGTGAACGTGGCCGTCGACCCGCCCCGCCCCGCCAGCCAGTTCTTGGTCATCGGGGTGAAGTACTGGCAGAACGCCTTCAAGTACAACAACTTCTCGTACCACGCCGTGTCGATGGACGTGGGCACGACGCTGCAGACCTGGCGGCTCTGGGCCGGCGCCCAAGGCCGGCAGATCCGGCCGGTCCTCTGGTTCGACCAGGCCCCCGTCGCCGAACTGCTCGGGCTCGCCCCCGACGACGAGGCGCTCTTCGCCGTCGTGCCCCTGACCTGGGCCGCGCCCGCCCCGGCCGGGCTGGGCGAGCCGGCGCCGCAGCCGGCGACCGTCCGGGTCCGCCACCGCGACCAGGAACGGTCGCGGACCGTGCTCCGCTTCGATACCCTGCAGCAGATCAACCGCAGCACCGCTGCGGCGGTCGATCGGCCGCCCACCGGGGCGCTGGCGCCCGCCGCCGCCCACCCGGCGCCGCCGGGTGGAACCCGCCTGCCGCTGCCCACCGCCGCGCCGATGACGCTGCCCGTCGAGGCCGCCCTCACCGCCCGCCGCAGCAGCTTCGGCCGGTTCCTGGCCCACCGGCCGATGGCGGCGGAGCAGCTCGCCGCGCTGCTGCGCGCCACCGCCGCCAGCACCGTGCGGTCCGAGATAGACGGTCCCGACGACCGGGCGTTGGCCCGGATCTACGCCTTCGTCAACCACGTCACCGGCGTGCCCGCCGGGGAATACGTGTACGACCCGCAGGAGCACAGCCTGGTCGCCGTCACCGGTGGCCCGCCGGGGGCGTTCCTGCAACGCAACTACTTCCTGGCCAACTACAACCTGGAGCAGGCCGCAGTCGTGCTCGTCCCGACGGTGCGTACGCACGCCGTGCTGGACGCCACCGGGGACCGGGGCTACAACCTCGTCAACGCCACCGTCGGCGCGATCGCCCAGACCTTCTACACCGCCGCCGCCGCGCTGCGCCTCGGCGCGGGGGTCGCGCTGGGATTCGACAGCGTCTCCTACATCGAGGAGCTGGGGCTCACCGGCAGCGGCGAGTTCCCGCTGCTCATCATGCTCGCCGGCAACGACCGCGGGCAGCTCGGCGACTACCGTTACGAGCTGAGGTGACCCCGGCCATGCTGTCGCAGAGCCCGTCGCGCAGCGCTGCCCCCGCCGGGTGGCGCACCGGCGCCTACTTCACCGCCCGGATCGCTGGCCTGCCACTGTCGACGGTTGATCCGCTGCGCTGCCCCACGGCGTGCACCTGGGCCGACGATGTGCTCGCCTTGGAGCACCGGCTCGCGGCCGACGGGGCGCAGCTCAGTCAACTCCTCTACGAGCTGGTCAACGACAACGAGGACGAGTCGGTCCGGCGGCGGCTGCTGACGCTGCGCCGGCAGATCTTCAACAACGTATTGCCGGCCGCGCCCGAGCCGGCGCTCGCCGCGGTCGAGCAGACCCGACCGGAGGCCCTGCCCGTCGTGCAGCGCTGGCTGGAGCAACGGGCGCGGCTCGCGCGGCGGTACGACGAGGGGGGCTCGATCTTCGCCGCCGACGTCAACCGGGCCCGTGCGCAGCTGTGGCGGCTGGCCGACGAACCGCGCCTGCGCGGCGGGCTCCAGCTCGCCTCACCGACCCTCGACGAGCAACTCGCCGCCGGGGCCCCGCCGGACCTGACCCGGCCCGCCAACAAGCGGACCCGCCGCGTCGAGCGCTCGCTGCTCTCCTACCTGTACCGCACCGCGTGCAAGACCAGCCCGTTCAGCACCTTCACCGCGGTCGCCCTGGGACGGTTCGCCGACACCGGGTCGGGGCTGGGGTGCACCGTCAGCGAGCAGTGGCAGCGGCACGTCCGGCTCAACGTCGTCCTGGTCGCCCGGCTCGCCGACCTGATCAGCGCTGACCCGCAGCGGCGCGGCGACCTGTCGGTGGCGCTGAGCCCGGGGTGGCGCCGCGACGCCGACCGGATCCGCTACGTGCGGCACTGGGTCACCGCCGGCGACGACAGCGCCGCGGTCAGCTTCGACTCGGTCCGCGACGGGCTCTTCTTCCTGCGCCGCAGCGGCATCCTGGACGAGCTCACCGCCCTGCTCCAGGAGCGCGGCGCGATTCGCTGCGCCGACCTGGTGGACCGGCTCTGCGCGTGGACCGGGGCCGAGCGACCCGCCGGCGAGGCGTACCTGTCGACGCTGCTACGGCTGGGCATGCTCCGGCTTGTCGGCCTCGACACCGACGTACACGTCGCGGACCCGATCCGGGTGGTCGCCGGCACCCTGAGGCAGCTCGACCGGCCGTGGGCCGAGCGGCTCGCCGGCCGGATCCACGAGATCACCGAGCTGGTCGACGCCTACCGGCAGGGCGACCTCGGGCAGCGCCGCGAGCTGCTGCACCGGCTGCGGGCCGCGCTGCGCGCGGCGATGCAGTCGCTGGGCGAGGAGAACCCGACCCTGCCGCAGACGCTGCTCTACGAGGACAGCCGGGTCGCCGGCGAACCCGTCGCCGTCGCTGCCGGGCCCTGGCAGCGGCTGATCGGCGCGGACCTCGCCGCCGTGGAGCGGGTGTTGCCGGCCTTCGACCAGAACCTGCCGCACCGGATCATGTTCCACGGGTTCTTCCTGGCCCGGTTCGGCGTCGGCGGCCGCTGCGACGACCTGCTGCGGCTGGTCGAGGACTTCCACGACGACCTCTACGACCAGTACTCCTCCTACACCGCGGGGCGCCGCCCATTCGCCGACGACGGCAGTTACACCCCGGAGGAGAACTGGCTGGGCCGACCCGAGATGACCGCGCTCGACCAGGCCCGGCAGCTCTTCGCCGGGCGGCTGGCCGCGCTCGCCGCCGCCGACCCGCAGCGCACCGAGCTGCTGCTGCCGGCCGAGCTGCTCGACGAGGTAGGGGCGCTGCTCGGCGACACCACCCGCGGTGTCCACCCGCAGGGGCACTTCGTCCAGCTGGCACTGCGCGAACCCGACCCGCTGCTGGTGCTCAACCAGTCCTTCGGTGGGCTCTCCTTCCCGTTCAGCCGGTTCACCCACTGCTTCGACGCCGACACCCCGACCCTCGCCGAGCGGCTGCGCGCCCAGGCGGCCGAGGTTGCCCCGCCGGGCGTGGTCTTCGCCGAGCTGACCGGGGGCGCGGCCACCACCAACCTGAACCTGCACGCCAGGCTCACCGACTACGTCGTCGTCTGCCCCGGCGAGACCAGCAGCGTCCCGATCGAACGGCAGCTCACCCTCGACGACCTCTATCTGGTGCACGACCCGGAAACCGACCGGATCGTGCTGCGCTCCACCCGCCTCGACAAGGAGGTCGTGGCCGTCTACCTGGGCTACCTGGTGCCGATGGCGCTGCCGCAGATCCCGCGTACTCTGCTGCTGCTGTCGCCGGCGTCGATGGTGCGCCTCGATGTGTGGCGCGGGGTGCCCGTTGCGGCCACCGCCGACGGGGTCACCACCCGGCCCCGGCTGCGCGCCGGCAACGTCGTGCTCAGCCGCCGCAGCTGGTCGGTACGGGTACGCGACCTGCCGGACACGGGCGACCCCGGCGCCGATCCGGCGGCCTTCCTCGATTGGCGCCGGTGGCGGGCCCGGCACGGCGTGCCCGAGCAGGTCTTCGCCACCACCTACCCGGCAGACCCGGGCCGGCTGGTGAGCAACCCGAAGCCGCAGTACGTCGACTTCGGCAGCCCGCTGTCGATGCAGGCGCTGCGGGCCGCCCTGGACGGGCCGGGCGACCGGGTCGTACTGCGCGAGCTGCTGCCCGCCGCCGACGAGCTGGCCGCTCACGGCGAGCGCGGCGGGCACGTCAGCGAGTTGGCCGTGGAGACCTTCCACACCGAGGAGAGGCAGACCCGATGACCGCGTCCGCCGGCGCCGAGCACGCCGCCGACCCGCGCGGGCAGTGGCTCGCGCTGCACGTCTTCTACGCGGCCAACCCGCAGCCGCTGCTGGTTGAGTGCGTGGCGCCGCTGATCCGAGAGCTGACCGAGCAGAACCTGCTCGCCGGCCACTTCTTCATCAACTACTGGCTGGAGGGGCCACACGTGCGGCTGCGGCTGCGGCCGCGTACCCCGGCCGACGAGCCGGCGGTACGGGCGTGCGCCGAGGCGGCGGTCAGCCGGTTCCTCGCCACCCGCCCCGCGCTGTACGCGATGGGAACCGGCTACCTGCGGGAGCTCTACGACATCCTCTTCGCGCTGGAGTTTCCCGACGGGCGGCCGGCGGAGCTGGTCGACGCGAACGGGCAGATGTTGCTGCAACCCAACAACTCCTACACCTACCGGCCCTACGAGCCGGAGTACGGCAAGTACGGCGGGCCGGCGGGCATCGAGGTCGCCGAGTGGCACTTCCAGCACTCCAGCGACATCGTGCTGCGGGCCATCTCGTCGATGAACCTGCACCTGCGCCCGGTGCTGCTGGGTACCGCCGCGCAGCTGATGACGGTGCTCGCCGGCACCTTTCTGCCCGACCGGGAGGAGCTGGTCGGGTTCCTCGACCGGTATCACCACTTCTGGCACCGGGCGTTCGCCGGCACCAGCCTCATCGGCGTCGACGAGTACACCCGGATGTACGACAGTGTCGCCGGTGAGCTCGGCCGCCGGGTGCGGCAGATCCTCGCCCTCGTCGCGCAGGACGAGACCCAGCGCCTGCCCGGGTTTCTGCGCGGCTGGGCCGAGCACGCCGTCCAGCTCCGGGAGAAGGTGCTCGCGCTGGCCGCCGCCGGTGAGCTGACCGTCAGCGCGTGGAGCGGCGGCGACCGGGTCATCACCGACCCGGGGGAGGCGATCGCGTCGCTGCTCTCGCCCTACCTGCACATGACCAACAACCGGCTGCACGCCACGATCCGCGACGAGGCATACCTGTCGTATCTGCTTGCCCGGGTGCTGCGCGAGGAAGCGGTGCCGGCATGACCGGTTCTGGCGTGCTGGCCAAGCGCCCCCGGCTGCGCGAAGATCTGATCTTCTCGCGGCCGTTGCAGCGTGGCCCCGACACGGTCTACCTGGTCAAGGACCGGCGCAGCGGCCGGGCGTTCGAGATCACGCCGAAGGAGCAGTTCCTGATGCGCCGCCTCGACGGCGTCCGGTCCCTCGCCGAGGTCGGCGCCGAGTACGCAACCGAGTACGGTCGCCGCCTCGGCGTCGAGCACTGGACCCGGCTGCTGTGGCTGCTGCACGAGCGCGATCTGCTGTCTGCGCACCCCGCCGGTCCGGGCGCCGCGCCCGGCGGCGACGAGCGCGCGGCGGCCCGCCAGGTGCGGCCCGCCGCGCTGGCCTGGTGGGCGCGCCGGCTGCGGTGGCTGCTGCACCCGGCGGTCTTTGCGCTGCTCGCCGTGCTCGTCGCTGCCCTGATAGCGGTGGCCGGGCTGCGACTCGACCCGCTCTGGCAGGCTGCCCGCCCCGCCTTCACCGCCCCGCTCAGCCTGGTCGCGCTGGCGTTGCTCGCCTGGTTCGGCGCGGCACTGCACGAGTTCGCCCACGCGCTTGTTGCCGTCCACTTCGGTGCCACCGTCAGCCGGATCAACCTGATCACCCTCACCTGCAAGATCGAGGACTACCTCTACCTTCCGCGGCGGTCTCAACAGGTGATGATCGCGGCGGCCGGCGGGGTGGCGAACGGGCTGGTCCTGCTGCTCGTCGGCGCGGTCCTCACGGCGCTGCCGGGTGCCTTTGCCGACCGGCTTTTCAGCGCGTACGTGTTGGTCGGCGCTGCCCAGACCCTGGTCAACGTCATTCCCCTGCCGCCGCTGGACGGCTACAAGATCGTCAGCCACCTGTTGGGCCTGCTGAACCTGGCCCCGGAGAGCCGCCGCTACCTGACGACGGCGCCCCGGCGGCTGCTGCGCCGACCCGGCCCGCGATACCCGCGACGGACCGCGGTCTGCCTCGGACTCTTCGCCGTGTGGTGGCTGCTCGCGGTCGCCGTGGTCGCCGGCGTCGTCATCTTCTTCGTGGGCGCTCTGCTCCAGCCCGATTTCGGCGCACTCGCCTACGTCCCGCCCGCCGCGATCGTCGGCCTGACGATCGCCGGCTGGCTGGCCCGGCCACGTCGGGAACGCACCGCGGACCGGACCCCGCCGCAACCACTCCATCAGGACAACCAGTGAAAGGCGAGCCGATGTCACCCACCGACGGTCCAGCGATTGTGCTGGATGCTGTGAGCAAGTCGTATGGCGAGGTGAGGGCGGTCGACGAGATCTCCATCTCGATCGACCGCGGTGAGTTCTTCGGTCTGCTCGGCCCCAACGGCGCGGGCAAGACCACACTCATCGAGATGATCGAGGGCCTGCGTACTCCCGACACCGGCAGCGTCACCGTGCTGGGCATGTCGCCAGCCCCGCGCAACCTCGACCTGCTGCCCCTGATCGGTGTGCAGACCCAGCGCTCGGCGTTCTTCACCCGGCTGACCGCCCGCGAGCATCTGGTGACGGTCGCCGCCCTCTACGGTCTCCCCCAGACCGCCGCCGAGCGGGCGCTGGAGCTGGTCGGGCTGACCAACTCGGGCGACGTCCGGGTCACCAACGTCTCCGGTGGTCAGCGCCAGCGCCTCGCCATCGCCTCGGCGCTCGTGCACGACCCGCAGGTGATCTTCCTGGACGAGCCCACCGCCGCGCTGGACCCGCAGGCCCGCCGCGACCTCGGCCAGATGCTGCGCAAGCTCAAGGCGATCGGCAAGACCATCGTCTACACCACCCACCACCTCGACGAGGCACAGGGGCTCTGCGACCGGGTCGCGATCCTCTCCGCCGGACGAGTCCTCGCCCTCGACAGCCCTCGTGAGCTGATCGCCCGCTCCGGCATCGGCACCCGCCTGGTCGTCCCCGCCGGCCGGCTCAGCCCTGAGCAGGCCAGCAGCCTCGACGGCGTCGACGGAGTCGGCGTCGAGGACGACGCGCTCGTGCTGCGTACCACGCAGGCCGCCCGGGTGCTCGCCGCCCTCGGCGCCGAAGCCGACCTGGACGACGTGGAGACCCGGCCGGCCACCCTGGAAGACGTCTACCTCGAACTGATCGGAGCGCCGCAGGCATGAGCGCATACGCCGCACTCTCCCGAGCCACCTACAAGGCCACTGTCCGGGACGCCACGACGCTCTTCTTCACCTTCGCCTTCCCGCTGGTCTTCCTGGTCATCTTCGGGCTGATCTTCCGTGGTCAGGAGGTTGGCGACACCGGCCGTGGCTACGTCGACTACATCGCCCCGGGCGTGCTCTCCTGGGGTCTGGCCAGCGCCGCCCTCTTCGGGGTGTCGTTCACCCTGATGCAGTGGCGCAACGACGACCTGCTGCGCATCATTCGGCTCTCGCCGACCAGCATCTGGTCGGTGATCGGCTCCCGCTACGTCGTTGCGCTGGGCATCGGGGTGGCACAGAGCCTGCTCTTCGTCGGCGTCGCCATGCTGCCGGTCTTCGGCATGCGCCCGGATTCGACGTGGCCGCTCTCCATCCCGATCATGCTGCTCGCGGTGACGGCGTTCCTCGCCCTCGGCCTGATCGTCGGCTCCCGGGCGAACACCCCGGAGGCGGTCGCTGCGAT
Organism: Dactylosporangium sp. NPDC050688; assembly: GCF_040654515.1. Taxonomy (NCBI): domain Bacteria; kingdom Bacillati; phylum Actinomycetota; class Actinomycetes; order Micromonosporales; family Micromonosporaceae; genus Dactylosporangium; species Dactylosporangium sp. NPDC050688. The sequence continues at coordinate 49,598 of NZ_JBFAIC010000012.1, read as the reverse complement.
CGCCAACTGCATCGTGGTGCCGATGGCCTTCCTCTCCGGCTCGTTCTACCCCCTCGAGCTGATGCCGGGCTGGCTGCAGGGGATCTCCCGGGCGCTGCCGCTGCGCTACGTCAACGACGGCATGGCGTACGCCTTCACCAGCTTCGGCACCATGAACGACTACCTGCTTTCCTGCGCCGCGCTGGTCGCCTTCGCCGCCGTGTTCGTGGTCATCGGGGTGCGGACCTTCCGCTGGAGCAACGACCGATGACCGCCGCCGCGGCGGCAGCAGCGCGCCCGGCCCCGCTCTCCGCCGCCGCGGTTCGGCTGCGGGTGCACCTGCGTCGCCGCTGGACGGCGCAGCCGGTGGGCGGCGAACCGCGGGTGGTGACGCTGGGCGACGCCGACGCGTTCGCAGCACCCGCCGCGGCCGAGTTCGACCGGCGCGACGCCACCGTGCACCTCAGCGCTACCGCCGTGCTGATCGGCCCGTCCGGCGGCGTGGCGGGCCGGGCTTGCGGGCACTGCCTGGCCATCCGGTGGCAGCGGCTGCGCACCCGCAGCGAACGCGACGCCCTGGAGGTCGGTGACCAGATGACCGCCGCCGGTCCGTGGCCGCCTCTGACCGCCTACCAGCTCGACACCGTCTGGGACCTCTACCGCGCCGTTCACGCCGGCCCGCCGCTGCCGCCGCCGCCGAGCTGGGACCGGCACAGCACCCCGCTGTCCCGGGTCAGCCAGCTCGACCTGGGCAGCTTGCGAGTACGCAGCTACCCGGTGCTGGCCGAGCCGTGCTGCCCCAGCTGCTCCGTCCCTCAGCCCGACACCCCCGACGACGGTCCGGTGTTTGCGCAACAGCCGCGGCCCAAGCCGCGCGCCGACGCGTACCGGCTGCGCGCCCCGGGCAGCTATCCGCTGCCGGAGGCCGCACTGGTCAACCCGGTCTGCGGCGCGCTGGGCGCGGGCACCCAGCTCACCATCACCTCACCGACCACCGCGCCGGTGACCGGCAGCGTCTTCATCCGCGGCTACGGCGGGCTGCTCGACGTCTCCTGGAGCGGCCAGTCCAGCGGCTACGACGCGAGCCGCTCGCTGGCCTACCTGGAAGGGCTGGAGCGCTACGCGGGCACCCACCGGCGGCGCAACGTCACCCCGGTCGTCGCCGCGTACGTCGACCTCGGTGCGGAGGCGCTGCACCCGGACCGCTGCGGCAGCTACCCCGACGCGGTGTACGACGCCGACCCGATCCTGCGCCGCTTCGACCCGCAGCGGCCGATCCCCTGGGTGTGGGGGCAGAACCTGCACACCGGCAAGCCTTTGCTGGTGCCCCGCCGGCTCTGCTTCTACAGCTCGCCGGCCGCGGGCGACACCTTCCAGCTCTCCTCCTCCAGCGGCTGCGCCACCGGCAGCTGCCTGGAGGAGGCCGCCCTGTTCGGGCTGTTGGAGCTGATCGAGCGCGACGCGTTCCTGCTCGCCTGGTACGGCAACCTGACGCTGCCCCGGATCGACCTCGACACCTGTCCGCCGGCGGTGCGTGCGATGGCCGACCGTGCCGAGCTGCAGGGCTACCGCCTCTACGCCTTCGACAACCGGATAGACCTCGACGTACCCGTGGTCACCAGCCTCGCCGTCCGCCATGACGGCGGTCCCGGTCTGCTGTCGTTCGCCGCCGCGGCGCACGTCAACCCGGAGCAGGCGGTCGCCGGCGCGCTCGCCGAGACACTCACCTACATCCCCCACCAGCCCGGCACGGTGCGTCGGCGCCGGGCCGAGCTGGAGCGGATGGCCGACGACTACACCTTGGTCCGCCGGCTGCCGGACCACTCGGCGCTCTTCGGCCTGCCACAGATGGCGGTGCACGCCGAGAGCTACCTCGACGGCGGTGACACGCTCCCCGCCGGGCAGGTGTTCGCCGGATACCGGCCCCCGGGCACCCGGGACCTGCGCGACGACCTGCACCGGGTGCTCGATCTGCTGGGCATGCGGGGATTCGAGGCAGTCATGGTCGACCAGACAACGCCGGAGCAGGAGGCGGTCGGGCTCCGCTCGGTCTGCATGATCGTGCCCGGCCTGCTCCCGATCGACTTCGGCTGGATCCGGCAGCGGGCTCCGCACATGCTGCGGCTGCGAACCGCGCCTGCGGCGGCGGGCCTCGCCGACGCCGACCTCGCCGACGCCGACCTCCGCCTCGTACCGCATCCCTTCCCATAGCGCCGGTGTCGCGAGTGGGCCTGAAGCCTTGCCCGCGAGGTCTCCGGCGACGGCCTGCTGGATGGATCCTGATCGCGCCTCGTCGGGACGCACAGGCGGGTCCGCGCCGGTGGTGGGCACCGCGCTGGGCAGGCAGAGACGTCGGTCCGCCCACGGGCGGCCCGACGTCTCGCCGCCGTGGCTCAGGCCGAGCAGCTGGTGGTGGAGGTGGTGCTGCTGCAGGTCGAAGTAGTGCCCGACGAGGAGCAGGAGGCGAGGATCGCCTCGGACGCGTCGGCGTAGTCGGAGATCGCGAAGGTCTCCGACTCCAGCTCCAGGATCTCCTTGGCGAGGGCGTTGAGGTCGGTCTCGGGCGCCATGGTGGCTCCTAACAGTTGGTGTCCGGCCGGCTCGTCCGGCCCGCCGCAAGTACACCCCAGCGCGCTCACCGATCGCCCACGGTCACCGTCGCAAACCGCTGTCATCCGATGTCAGCGCAGTGACAGCGGCCTGGGCTTGGCTGACGCCATGGCACCACCCGGAGCACAGAGCGCCACCCACCCCACCGGCCCGACGGTCGATCCGGAGATCGTCGCCGACGCGACCCGGCTCTACCGTGACCTGCACGCACATCCGGAGCTCTCCGGGATGGAGGAGCGCACCGCCGCCCGCGTCGCGGCCGCGCTGCGGGAGATCGGCTGCCAGGTCACGACCGGAGTCGGCGGACACGGCGTCGTCGGCGTCCTTGGCAACGGGGCCGGCCCGACCGTGCTGATCCGGGCGGAGCTGGACGCGCTTCCGGTCGCCGAGGAGACCGGCCTGCCGTACGCCAGCACCGCCACCGGCGTGGACGCCGACGGCCGGACCGTACCCGTCATGCACGCCTGCGGGCATGACCTGCACCTGGCCGCGGCGGTCGGCGCCGCCGGCCACCTGGCCCGGGACCGGGACGGCTGGCGGGGCACGCTGCTGATCCTGGGGCAGCCGGCCGAGGAGACCATGCGGGGTGCGGCGGCGCTGCTCGACGACGGCCTCTACGAGCGGTTCGGCCGTCCCGACCTGCTTCTTGCCCAGCACGCCGCCCCGCTACCGGCGGGCATGGTCGCCCACGGCACCGGGCCGATGACGGCCGGCTGCGTCACCCTGGACATCAGCGTGCCCGGACGGGGTGGACACGCCGCCACCCCGCACCTCTGCGTGGACCCAGTGGTGCTCGCCGCGAACATCGTCATGCAGTTGCAGGCCGTGGTGGCCCGGCAGGTCAGCCCGGCCGACCAGGTGGCGCTCACCGTCGGTACGCTGCGTGCCGGCCATCATCCGGGAGTCATCGCCGAGCACGCCACCCTCGGGGTGACGATCCGGGCGCTGCACGAGCCGACGCTGGACCGCGTGCTGAGCAGCGTGAACCGCACCGTCCGGGCCGCCTGCGAGGCCGCCGGTAGCCCGCGCGAGCCGACGATACGGGTCGTCTCGCGTACCCCCGCCTATGTGGGGAACCCGGCCGCGACCGCTCGGGTGAGGGCCGCCCACGAGCGGGTGTTCGGGCCGGAGCGGGTCGGCTGGTGGCCGCCCTCCCTGGCGTCGGAGGACTTTCCGCTGCTGACCGCCGGGGGGATGCCGAGCAGCTACTGGATGCTCGGCACCGTCGGGCCACGCCAGTGGCGGGCCGCGCCCGGCGCGAGCGCGGCCGAGAAGCTCGGCAACCTGCCGACGAACCACAGCCCGGCCTTCGCGCCGAGCATCGAGTTGGCGCTGCCAGCTGGTGTGATGGCCCTGGTGGCTGCCGCCCGGACGCTGCTCGCCACAGATCCGCGATCGTCGGCGCCGTTGCCCCCGCCCTCGCAGGCTCCGTCGCCGGGGGCCGGAGCCGAAGGCGGCGGGAGAGGTGCCGGATCGGGCCGATTGAATGGGTAGCGGGCATGTCCTACTTTTCCGGCAGAAAGCGGATCTTCCTCCCTCGCGAGCTACGCCTCCGGGCGAGTTAGGTAGACAACGGTGAAGTTCTACGAGCTGATCGCCCTCATTTGGATCCTGGCCGGGCTCGCCATCACGCTGACCTGGCTGATCCTGCGGCACCGGCGGGCGCAGGCCCGCGCCGGGCCAGAGGTCCAGTCCCGGGCCGAGTCGGCCCAGCTCGCCGACCTGCAGGCGCGGGTCGATCGGATGGAGCAGGCGCCGCGCACGACCGATTGAGCCCGGCCACCTGGTGTCCCACTCGGGTTGCTGAATTGCGCCTGAATGGCGTGTCTAGATTGCTGTCATGTGTTGTTGGCTGGCGGTGTGATCTTTGCGAGGTGGTCGGCGAGCGAGTTGAGGATCTCATCGAGGGCGGTGCGTGCCCGCAACGGTTCACCAACGCCATGTTGGGTCACCATCTGCCGAAGTCATGATCCGGCGGGGCCAGACACCTTGACCCATTCGGGCGCAACGTCAAGGTGTCTGATCATTAGGCCACGCGAAGGCAGACACGAGAGCACAAGCCCCTAACCAGCAAGAACATGCACCGATTCCAGGTCGTTTGGAACCGAACAAGCCAAGTCAAGAGGTCCAGCAGCTACATGCTTGACCCGACATTCAAATAGAAGAATAAAATGAGGGTTTCTGCAGGTGGCTTGACCTGCAGAAACCCTCAGATTGTCGGGACGGCGGGATTCGAACCCACGACCCCTTGACCCCAGTCGTCGGAGGCCCCAGCGACATGCTCAAGCACGTTCTCCCAGGTCACCACAGGCAAAGTATAGGAGTCCACGCCGAGAGCCCCTGCGGCTATGCCGCCTCGGCCTGGTTGCCGAACCTGCCGGCGACAACCTTCCTCAGCACCTCGAGCGCCCGCTGCGCATCGTCAGGACCCACCGGCGCGGTCCGCTCCCTGATGTAGGCCGCAAGCGCCTCCCGGATGACATCGGACCGCCGCGCCTGCTGCGCGTCCGCCAGACCGTCCAACTCCTCAACCATCGCGACCGGCAGCCGAATGCTGATCATCGCCATCGGCCCGTCCGCCGCCGGGGAGACAACCCCATCAGCGACCGGCTCCACCGCGGACAGCAGCGGCGACACATCCTCCGAGGCGTCGAACCACGCGACAACCTCGTCCTTGGACATCCGCTCGAAGTCAGGACCGCTCACAGCACTCGCCTCCTCCACTCATCCAACTCCGCACCCGCTAGGGCCTTCACGCTCAAGATCCGATACGTCGTGGTGCGATACATCTGCTCGCAGACGACCGCGACAACGCGGCCGCTGCCGGCCATCCCCATCACGACGAGCAGCAGGTCGCCGATCCGCCGCTCGAACCGCAGACCCGGCGGAGCGTGCAGCGCCTGATCGACCTCCTCGAGGGCAACCTTGCGACGACGGGCGACAGCAAGGCCCTCATCCGTCCACAGGTGCTCCCGCCCACCACAAACCAGACCGTACACGACGTCATACACGGAGCGTGGCGCTGACAAGGACGGCGCTGACCATCACCCTTGGCACGATCATGACGGCAATGAGTTCGGCCAGACACTCGGTGGCTTCACGGCGCCGGACGGCGCACACGCGGTGGCAGCGCATCAGTGCGCCGGCGTCACGACCGAGGCGCACCGTCGGCATGTCCGGTCACCAGCACCGGACCGCCGGCGGTGTCCCCGAACGCCACGCAACGCGCGTCGGACACCACGACCGCGGTCACCACGTCCGCAACCACGTCCCAGGCCAGCAGCCGATCCCCGCCGTCGCCGACGGCCGCCGCCAGCGGACGGCCATCGTCTCCGGCGGCCGCGACCGCCACCACCCGACCCCGTACCCACGCTGCAACGCAGTCGCGGATCGGCGTGGCCACAGAGCAGGAGTCGGCAGCCGTCCGTCCAAAGTCCGGCGGTTCGGCTGCGGCCGGGGACACGGTACGAGACGCCTTGGCCGATCTAGCGCATGACCCGGACGAGGGGCAGGAACAGTTCGTCGACGATCGAGCGGATGCGGGCCGGCTCCACGGGTTTGAGGTCCATGAACAGGTCGTGGCGGACCAGGTCGAACGGCATGCGCAGGACCGCGGCCGGGATCCGGTCCAGGTTGATCTCGCCGCGGTCGTGCGCGCGCTGGTACATGGTCCGGCTGCGCAACAGCGGCTGATTGCCCAGGATCCGGTCGCGCACCTCGGCGGGGGTGAGTCCGGTGCCGGCCAGCAGGCCCGAGAAGGCGGCGGCCGCGGTGACGGCGAAGAACGTGGCGCGGGTCTGGCCCATGCCGGTCAGCGCGGCGATCAGGTCGCCGCGCAGGGTGCCGGTGTCGGGCAGTTCGACCGGGTGGCTGGTGCGGTGGCGCTCGATCGCGGTGAGCACGAGTTCGTCCTTGTTGGCCCAGCGGCGGTACAGCACGGCGATGCCGGTGCCGGCCCGGGAGGCGACGGACTCCATGGTCAGCTTCACGTAGCCGGCCTCGACCAGTTCCTCCCAGGCGGCGTCCAGCAGCGCGGCCTCGAGTTCGGGTCCGCGTCGGCGAGAGGTGGTCATAAGCACAGTATAAGGAAGGTTTGCATTCCCTATCGCGCGACCCTACCCTCTCTAAGAGATGCATTCCTCTCTTAGACGACGGGCGAGACGATGACCATGACGGAGGCCCCTCCGGCGACGCTGTCGCCGCAGGTCAAGTACGCGCTGCTGGCGCTGCTCGTCGGCGGGATCGCGGCGATCCTCGACTCGACGATGGTGACGCTGGCGATCCACACGCTGGTCGTAAAGCTGCACTCGAGCACCGGCGCGATCCAGTGGGTCACCACCGGCTTCCTTCTGGCGATGGCCGTGGCGATCCCGATCACCGGGTGGGCCGAGCGCCGCTGGGGCGGCAAGCGGGTCTGGATGGCGGCGCTGCTGCTGTTCGTGCTCGCTTCGGTGCTGTGCGCGGTGGCGTGGAACGACGCCAGCCTCATCGGCTTCCGGGTGCTGCAGGGCTTCGGCGCCGGATTGATCTTCCCGCTGATGCAGACGCTCGCTGTGCGCGCCGCGGGCGGGCGGGCCAGCAGCTCGCTGATGGCGGCCGTCAGCCTGCCGATCGCGCTCGGCCCGATCCTCGGCCCGGTGTTCGGCGGCCTCATCCTCAACTGGCTGAGCTGGCGCTGGCTGTTCCTCGTCAACGTGCCCGTGATCGCCGTCGGGCTGCTGCTCGCGTGGAAGCACCTGCCGGCCGATCGCCCCGCGGCCGGAGCCGGGCGCGGCCGTCTGGACTGGCTCGGCCTGGGCCTGCTCGCGCCCGCCCTGGCCGGGATCCTGCTCGGGCTCTCGCAGCTGTCCGCGGACGGCGGGATCGGCCACGCCAGGGTGCTGGTGCCACTGCTGGCCGGGACCGCGCTGCTGGCCGCGTTCATCGCCTGGGCGCTGCGACCCGGCGACCGGGAGCCGATCGTCGACATCCGGCTGCTGCGGCTGCGGTCGCTCGGCACGGCCTCCGCGGTCCTGTTCACGGCCGGCGCGGCGATGTACGCCGCAATGTTCCTCCTGCCGCTCTACTACCAGCAGCTGCGCGGCGACAGTGTCCTGGACGCCGGGCTGCTGCTGATCCCGCAGGGCGTCGGCGCCCTCGCCGCCCGCTTCCTGGTCGGCAAGCTGGTCGACCGGCTCGGGGCACGCACCGTGACGATCGGCGCGTTCCTGCTCACCACCGCCGCCACCGTCCCGTTCGCGCTGGCCGGGCCGGGCACCAGCCTGTGGTGGCTGGGTGCCGTGCTGCTGATCCGCGGCCTCGGCATCGGGGCGGTGCTGATCCCGCCGATGTCCGTCGCCTACCAGGACATCGAGCCGGGCGGCATCCCGCACGCCACGATGAACACCCGCATCGTGCAGCAGGTGGGAGCCTCGTTCGGCACCGCGATCGTCGCCGTCGTGCTGCAGTCGCTCGTCGAGCACGGCGCCACGGACGCCTTCCGGGGCGCGTTCTGGTGGGCGATCGGCATCTCCGCGGTCGCGGTCATCCCCGCCGTCGCCCTCCCCGCCAAGCAGCCGAGGGTCGATGCCCTGTCCTAGCGCAGGAGGGCGCTGTTGCGTTTGGCGCCGGAGGTCACGGGCGTCAGCATCGTCTGGCGCTACATCCGCAGCGACGTCGGCACGACGTGCAACGGCGACGACAAGTACAGATCCACCCGGTCGCCAGAGCACGCCGCCGGAATGCGCATGACGGGCTCGGACAAGGTGCCTACCCTGAGGTGCCCCGACGGCGTCGGCGGGGCATGACGAGCGGGGGCGGCGGATGGACCTCATCTGGGACATGGAGACCAGCGATCCGGACGACTTCATCACGCTGCTGCTCCTGCTCGGGCATCCGCGGGTGAACCTGGTCGGTGTCACCGTCACGCCGGGGACGCCGGACCAGGTCGGGGTGGTCAGGCGGGCGCTGGACTGGTTCGGTCGTTCGATTCCGGTCGGTGCGTTCAACCTCGCGCACACGGTCCGGGACCCGGGGCAGGGCCGGCACGGACAGCGCGGCGCCTGCGTCTCGTCGTGGCACTACGCGGCGTTCGGTGACATGCCGCCGTCGACCGACGCGGCGCCGGGGCCTGAGCTGCTCCGCGACCTGTGCGGCCCCTCGAGCACCCTCGTCACCGGGGCGCCGCTGAAGAACCTCGGCGGCGCGCTGAAGCTGCCCGGATTCCAGCTCGGTGAGGTCGTCGTGCAGGGCGGCTTCGCCGGTGCGGGCGTGGTGCCGTCCGACCGCCAGCTGGACAAGTTCCGTGGCCTGGCGACCTGCCCCTCGTACAACCTCAACGGCGACAGCAGGTCGGCGCTCGCGGTGATCGCGGCGGAGACGATCGGCCGCAAACGGTTCGTGTCGAAGAACGTCTGCCACGGCGTCGTCTACGACCGTGCGCTGCACGCCGAGGTCGCCGCCGTGCGCGACCGCGCCACCTCCCTCGGCCTGATCTGGCAGGGCATGGACAAATACCTGGACAGCCATGCCCCGCGCCCCGCACCGCCGCGGAACACGGCGATCACCGCCGCCGAGGTACGACTCGCCGGCGACGACGGCACGCTCACCCTGACCGGGCGCGACGACGCGATCGCCGGCGCCGCCGCCCGCGGTCTCGACCTCGTCGCGGTCACCGCCCACGCCGTGCCGGTCTGCCGGGCGATGCCACCGGCCAGGGAGCACCGCGAGTCGGCGGACCCGCACGGCAAGATGCTGCACGACCCGCTCGCGGCGTGCTGCGCGATCGACCCGTCGATCGCGCAGTGGGCCGAGGTGGACCTGTACCGCGAACGCGGGGCGTGGGGATCGCGGCTCGCACCCGGCTCCGGCGTCCTCATCACCGTTGGCTACGACCACGCGAAGTTCCTCGCCACCCTGCTGGAACGCTGAGCCCATGGTGGGAGGGCGCGGCCTGGTCCGTCATCAGCCGGCTGATGGGGCGCCACCGGGCCGCGAACCCGCTGGACAGCCTGACGCCGCATGAGCGGCGCGTGCTCAGCATGGTCGCCGAGGGCCGCTCGAACCGCAGGATCGCCCAGGAGCTCAACGTCAAGATCAGTACGGTCGAACGGCAGTTCACCGTCATCGCGGAGAAGCTCGGGCTCACCGACGCCACCGACCTCGACCGCCGCAGCGTCAACCTGCGGGTGCTGGCCACCCTGGCGTACCTGCGCGCCGGCCCATAGCCGGGGCCCTTCGCGGCCGCACCCCGGGCGGTCCCGTCCCCCGGGGGTGTCAGCGATCCACGAAGCCGGCGCAGTCGACCGTGAACGTGGCGCGCGGGGACGTCACACGGTTGGGCGAGGTGACCTCGACCCAGAACTGGACCGTGCGGTGCAGCTGGTCCTTGCTGATGCTGATGGCGTAGTGCCCGCCGCCGCCCAGCGACTCGCCGCGGAGACTGCGAAGGTCGCGGATCGCGCTGGACAGGCCGTCGCTGTTGCGCACCAGGATGCTGGCAGTGCCGGGCCCGTCGAAGACGAGGCGGAACTGCACCACCGCGTCGGTCCTGGAGGTGCACCAGTCGCCCGGCTCCCCCGACCGGTTCTGCAACAGCTTGATCGAGGCGCTCGTGACGTGCCCGCCGCCGCCCTGCGCCGGCGCCGTCGTCTGCGCCGGCGGCTTGGCCGGCCCGGTGGTCCTGGTCGCCGCAGGCGTGGCGGGCGCGCCGCTGGCCTGCGCCGCCTGGGCTTCGGCGCTCACCGGCCCGGTCGGCGACCCGACCGGCGACCCGGTCGCGGGCGCGGCGCTCGGGGACGGGCTGGACCCGGCCGGGGCCGGGCCGGCGGTGGTGCCCTCGCCAGGGGTGCAGGCCGCGACCCCGGTGACGAGGACGGTGCAGAGAGTGAGGACGCCGACGGACCGGCGCAGCCGGTCCGTCACGGCCCACCGGTCGCTGGTCACGCGCGAATCCTAGATGATCGACGCCTCGAACCCCGCAGCGCTCAGAGCACCGGCTGCGGAACGCTGGACAGCGCCGTGGTGCCCGTGCCGAGCTGCCCGAACCGGTTGTCACCCCAGCAGTACAGTTCCGCGCCGCTGCGGATGCCGCAGCTGTGGTACGTGCCGACGGCGAGCGCCGCCCAGACGCCTTCCCCTGGCACGTTGGCGGGCACCTTGCGGTCGGTGAAGTCGCCGGTCCCGAGCTGCCCGGCGATGTTCAGGCCCCAGCAGCACCGCAGCCCGGCGACGGTCAGGCCGCACGTGTGGCTGTCGCCGGCCACAACGGCTCTCCACCAGTCGGCACCGACGAGCTGCGGCAGGTTCTTCGTGGCGGTCGTGCCGATGCCGAGCTGGCCGGCGGCGTTGAAGCCCCAGCAGTACAGATTGGTGGCACTGTTGATGCCGCAGCCGTGCACCATCCCGCTGGACAGCAGCGACAATGCCTGGCCGCCGGCGACCGGCACCGGCACGGCGGACCAGGCGGCGGCGCTGCCGCCGGTGCCGAGCTGCCCCGGGTTGTTGCTGCCCCAGCACCACCCGTGGGCGTCGAGGTCCGGTTGGTTCTCGGTAGGCAACCGTTGATGGTTCGACCGTGAACTCGGACATTCAGTCCAAGCTGTCGAACCGCCGGATTCCGGCGATCCTGTTCTCGGGGTCACCGGCGGCGACGAGTCGGGCGGGGCAGATGCCGCGGGGTTCCGGGGGGTCGCCTCGGTCGGTGAGCCAGCTCGACAGCCGTTCGCTGGCGGAGCGGCGGGATGCCTCGGCCGGCTTCAGGCGGTACGCGTCGCCGTCGGGGACCAGGTTCCAGCTGCGGCGACCGGCGTACAGGGTCAGGCGGTCCTTCGAACCGGTGAACAGCACCGGGCCGGTGGTCAGCTCGGGCGGTGGCCCGGTGAGGGTCAGTTCGGCGCCGAGCGGCCAGCGGCGCAGCTGGTGCGCGTGGAGGTGCTCGGCGAGCAGGGCGGCTGGCGGGTCCACGACGTAGTCGAGGTCGCGTTCGGCGATGGCGTGCTCGAAGTATCGCAGCGCCTCCGCCAACGCTGCGGTGCCGTCGAGTCGCATGCCCAGTTCGACGTCGCTCACCAGCCCGTGGGTGGCGTCGAAGTTCGCCGAGAACAGCGCGCCGCGGCGGCCGTCGGCGATGACTCCCTTGGCGTGGTTGCGCCGGCACGGGTACAGGCGGACGCCGAGCTCGTGCAGGGTCGCCGCATCGGTCACGTGCCGTTGGATGTTGTTGCGCCCACGCAGCAGCAGCCGTACGTCGACCGCACGGTCGATCGCCGCCCGCAGCGGGTCGACGAGCAGGTCCGGGCGCCCGGTGAGGCCGTCGAGGCTGAATGTGGCGAGCACCAGCGACGTCTCGGCCGAGGCGATGACCGAGTGGATCGTGTCCAGGATGTGGTGCTGCTGGTGCAGGGTCCAGATCGGGCCGGTTTCCGTGGCGGGTTCGGGCAGTGTCACCGGAGGACCGGCCGCGGTGCGCCGCCGCACGTCCGGCACGCCGGTCATCGCCACCTCGTAGTTCGCGCCGTGCCAGAGGGTGGCGAAGAGGCGGGCGACCGCTGCGGCGTCGGCCGGGTCGTCGATGACCACGCCGTTCTCGCCCGTGATGTCGAGGCCGTCGGTCGTCAGGTTCGCGCTGGACACGAGCGCCCGGCGGTCGTCGACGACCACGAACTTCGCGTGGCAGCCCTCGTATGCGCGTACCGCGATGCCGTGCCGGGTCAGTTCCTCGAACCGCTTCCGCTCGATCTTCTCGTCGACCTGCCGGTGCTCGCCGACTTCATTGATGGCCCGTTCCAGGTCCCGCTCGGTCATCGCGGAGATGACGTACACGCCACCACGCAGCCGGGCGGCGGCACGGCAGAGCGCTTCGCGAAGGTCTTCGTCGCCGATGAAGTAGCTGGCGACGAAGACCTTCTCCCGGGCCCCGTCGATGAGGTCGAGGACGTCGGCGCGGGTGGTCGAGCCGCCGCCGCTGTAGGTCACGCTGTGCCGGTAGGGTCCGGTGTCCGTGTCCTCGGCCGGTGGGAACGGAGTCCGCGCTGGCGACCGGCGCCGGACGAAGTAGCCGCCGGGCACCGTGAGCGCACCGAGGTCAGTCGTAGGCGAAGTCATTGGCGGCCCGTAACCGGTAGACGTGGACGAAGTGGCGGCGCCGCCACAGCTCAGCGCGGATGTCCTCGGCCTCCGGCTCGGCGCCGTAGGCGGCCGCGGCCAGGGCGCCCGCCGTGGCCAGGGTGTGGAGGCCGAGGCCGTCGAGCGGTTCGGCGAGTACCGACGCGACGGCGTGGTCGAGCGTGAACACGGCCTCGGCCGCCGGGTCCGCCGGGGTGAGGCCGACAGGCTGGGTGACGACGGCCTCCTCGTCGCGGACCATCAGCCCGCACGGCCGGTTCAGCGGCAGGCCGTCGTGCATGACGGCCCGCGCCAGGTCGGCGCCGATGGCGAAGGTGCGGTGCGGGCCGTTCGGCGACTCGCGGGCGAGCCGGCCCCAGCGGTCGAAGGCGCCGTCGACCGCGTCGCCGAGCATGGCGAGCCACTCGGCCAGGCCTGTCGCGGCGTCGGCGACCGGGAGCGGCTGGGCCCGTTCCGGCCGTTTCGCGTCGACCAGCCGGAGTTTCGGCGGCTGGCCACGACGCAGATGCCCGACGCAGCGGTACGCCGGGCACGTCGCCGGCAGGGTGGCGCCGTCGGCGACGGCGGCGTGCAGCCACTCCGGCATCCCGGTGACCGTTCCAGTGCGGATGCGCTCGTCGAGGAACTCGGCGGCGGGCCGCCCGGCCACGTCCGCCGGCATCGGCGCCTCGAACGCCGGTGCCAGCCGGTTCAGTTGCGGTGCTGCCGCCGTGCCGGGCCCACCGTCGAAAGCGATGAGGTCGGCGGTGCGGGGCAGATACGCGAACGTCAGCCAGGTCTCGCGCAGCTCGTAGAGCTCGGCCCGCTCAAGGGTGTCCGTCGCGGCCGGGAACACCGGCTCGGCCGCGCCGTCGGGGCGCACCGACAGGATCCCGGCCGCGGTGAGCTGAGCGATCACCCGGGCGGTGATTTCAGTCGGGAGCCCGGTCACCGCGCCGACGTCCTGCGCCGTGAGCGCCCGCAGCTCGACGGCGGCCTCGATGATGAACCGTTCGACGACCGACAGTCCGTGCGTGACCAGCCGCAGCACCGGCGCCCGCCACAGGTGCATCGGCAGCAGGGCCTCCACCACCTCGGCGGTGGCGCCCTTCGGCAGGCGCGGCGGGGCGGCTTCCCAGCGGTGCTCCATCGCTACCGCCTCCCGACCTGGAAGCGCGGTTTGACCTGGAAGTCGGGGTCGGTGGCGAACAGCTCGAACAGGTGCGCGTAGAAGCGCTGGGCCGCGTCGATCCCGTTGAGCCGCCGCAGCGTGTCGCCGTGGCCGACGAGCACGAGGCTGCGCCGTGCCCGGGTGCAGGCGACGTTGAGCCGGCGGACGTCCTGCAGCCACAGGCCGAAGCTGCTGCCGGGCCGCACGCCGCCGGTGCGGGTGCGGGTGAAGCTCAGCATCACGATGTCGGCCTGTTGGCCCTGGATGGCGTCGATGACGTCGACGACGCCGAGTTCGAGTACCTGGAAGCGCAGCTTCGCGGTCCGGCGCCGGATCGCCTCGGCCTGCGCCTTGTAGAACGCGAGCACGCTGACCGTGGCAGCCGGCACGCTCGCGTCGAACAGCTCCCGGTCGAACGTCACCAGGGCTTGCACGATCGCGTCCTGTTCCAGCCGGTTGACAAAGCCGTGGCCGACCTGCTCGTCGCGGGCCCTGTCCTGGTACCGGCTGGTGTCGAGCAGGACGACTGGCGCGGGGAACGTCGGCGTGATGAGCGCCTGCAACCCGAGGCGCTCGAACTCGGCGGGTTCCGGGTCGCGGTACCGGCCGCCGTAGACGGGTTCACGGACCACCCGGGCCAGGGCCGGCACCATCCGCCGTTGCTCCTCCAGCGCCGTGCGCAGCTGCGGCCGCACCGGCCCGACCGCCTGCTGGAACAGGCTGTGCACCAGGTGCCGGCGCATCGACTGGAGCAGTTCGGCGTCGGCCTCACCATTGTCGGTGAAGTGCCGGTGCGCCTCCTGGAACGTCTCACGGTACCCCTCGGCCCACTCGCCGGTGCTCAGCAGCGTCGTCGCCTGTTCGGTCACCTCGCGGCGGCGAAACTGGCGCAGCTCGTCGTCCTCCTGCCACAGCGCGGCCAGGTCGCCGACCGCGGCCTCCAGCGTCGGCGCGGCGCCGCGCTCCACCCGGTGGATCGCGGTGAGCGCGTGCAGGTGCCGCTCGTCCTCGCCGTCGACGTGCGGCGGCAGCTGGTGCTCGTCGCCGACGAGGATCCAGCGGCGGGCCCGGACCGCGCCGATGAGGAACTCGCTCTCCGTGACCCGGCTGGCCTCGTCGACGATGAGGGTGTCGTAGTCGGTGTCGCGCACCGGCGCGCTGCCCCGGCTGACGATGCCCTTCGTCGTCGCGCAGACCAGGTTCGTCGCCCGGACGAATGACGTGCGCACGTCCTCGACCAGGTCGTCGGTGCTGTGCTCGGCGATGAGTGACTCCCAGCGGTCCCGGAGCGCCGGGTATCGCGCCAGCCGCTCCCGCTCCCCGGCCAGGCCCGCGATTTGCCGCTCCGCCTCACCGGCCACCGCGGCCAGGTCGGCGCCAGTGTCAGGCCCGGACGGCATCGGCGGCGCTGACGGTCCGGCCGCCGCCAGACGCCGACGCGCGGCGGCCACCGCCGCGGCGTGCTCGTCGGCCGCTTCGGACAGGGCCCGCAGGGCCGCCCCGGCGGCGGCGTCCGCCCGGGCCGCGGCCTCCCGGTGAACGGGCAGCTCGCGCTCGCCGTCCGCCAGCCGGCGGTGCATGACGCCGAGCCGGTCGGCGGTCTCGGCCCGCAACGCCGCCGCCGCGCGGTACACCGCCAGCTCGTCGTCCAGCCCGCCCAGCGCAGGCCAGTCGGCCGGCGCCCGCGCAGACGCCGGGTCCTCCAGGTGGGCCTGCACAACGGCCCCAAGCGTGCGGGCCGCGCCCAACCAGGCGGCGCGGCCGGGGTCGGGCCCGCGCCCTCCGGGCAGCCGGGCGGCGAGGTCCCGGACGGCGGCGTCCCACGCGGCCTCAGCGCTGACGAGGGCGGTGTGACATTCCAGCAGCAGTCGCTGCCAGGCGTCGCGGTTGCCGGTGTACTCCACTAGCCGGCGCTCGTCCGCCGCGGCCCGCTCAGCGGATCGCTCCAGCTCGGCACGCCGTTCGCTCCATCGCCGCCACGCGTCCTCGAGCCGGCGAACCTCCCGGTGCTCGGGGCCGAAGTCGGCCAGCCCGATCCGGCCGAGCCAGCCCTCCCGCCGCCGCGCGAGCGCGGCCTGCCGCGCGGCGAGCTTCGGACCGATGGCCGCCAGGCTCGCCGCGACGAGTTGCTCCTGCGCGGCGGCGGCGGCCCGCCACTGCCGCAGCCGGTCGGTGAGCTCGGCGACCGACCGCGACCAGTCGTCGACCGCACTCCGTGCGTCGGCCACGCGACCGGCCGCGGCGTCGGCCGCCTCGGCTGCCGGCTCGATCGCCAGGGCCGCCGTGCGCAGCGCCAGCAGCCGGGGCAGCAGGGTCGCCCGCAGCGCCCGGAACCCCTCGTCGGCCCGGTCCCGCGCCGCCACCAGCTCCGGCTCCTGCCGCCGCAGCGTCCGCAGCTCGGTCGTCACGCGCGTGACCAACCCCTCGGTGGCGACCCGCCGCAGATCGGCCGAGGCCCGCGCCCGCCGCAGCGCGTCTAGCGCCGACCGTTCGGCGGCGAGCCGATCGCCCAGGTCCACAGCCGCGGCGCGCAGCTCCCGCAGTGCGGCCGTGTCCCGGTCGATCTCGCCCAGCCGGTGCCCCCAGCGGGCCCGGCGGACCGCGCCGTCGCGCAGGCCCAGGCGGGCCAGGTCCCGGCCGACGTGGTCGAAGAGGTACGGGTGCAGGCCGGCGCCGACCTTGTCCGCGGACCACGTGATGCGCAGGGCCCGCACTCCCGGTTTGGCACCGACGCGCATCAAGACCTCGTCGACGGCGACGTGGCTCGGCGCCAGCAGCAGCACCCGCTCGCCACGGGCGATCAGCTGCTGGACCAGCTCGCTGATCACGGTGGTCTTGCCGGTGCCGGGCGGGCCCTGGATGAGGTGGGCGTGCGGAGTGGCCAGGGCGCGGGCGACCGCGTCGCGCTGTGCCCCGTTCAGTGGCTCGGCCTCCGGGTCCGTGTCGCAGAAGTACCGCGGCGGCTCCGGAATCTGCTCGGGTGTCCGTAGCCGGCCCGGGTCGCACAGCAGGGTAGCCAGGTCCTCCCAGTTGCCCTCGATGTGGTCGCGCTGAAAGCGCTGCAGCGCATCCGCGTTCTGCCGCATCGCGAACCGGGCGGCCGCCGTCACCTCCACACGGGTCCCGGGCGGCACCTCCCAGCCGGGGATCGGCTCGAGGTCCAGGACGCGCCCGTTGACGCGGCCGACGGACGTGCGGTGCTCGTCGGTGAGGCCGTCGGCGGTGACGGTGACACGGCGCCGGTACAGGCCGGGCGCTGCGGCGTCGAGCTCGACGCGGATCCGGTCGCCCGGCAGCACCACGCCGCCGCCGGTCATGTCGGGCTGCCGGTCCGCGCGCTCCTCCAGCACCGTCAGCAGCGTGCCGAGCTGCCCGTAGGCGCGGGTCACCGCCGCACGCAGCCGCCCGTGCCGCTGCACGGACAGCGGCTGCCGGCCGCGCGAGAGATCGTCGACCGCCTTGTCGGCCGCGTGTAGCCGGGCCAGCACCTCCTGCAGGTCGCACGGGACCTCGTCGAAGACGCTCACGAACGCGCAGGTCGCCCGCAGCCGGACGCTCGGCGGGACCTCGGCGATGGGCCGCACCTCGTAGGCGACCGCGAGCGGCTCACGGCTCTGCTCGGCCGGTCGCCGCCGGAGGGCGACCTCGAACCGGGCGCCGCCGAGGCGATAGCGCTGCTGCCGCCGCTGGTCGGCAACCAGCCAGGCGCCCTCATTGAGGTCGGCCTCGACGTCCCGCAGGGACGTACCCGGCGGCAGGGTGACGCCTCCGCGCAGCTCGCTCAGGTACAGATACTCTGGAAGCCCTGTCATCCGCTGCCGACGCAGTTCGTCGACCCACCGCGGCGGCAGGCCGAGCGGAGCGCTCACGCCTCCACCAGAAAGCGGAGCCGGTCAATACGCTCCTCGACCACGCCGCCGTCGGCCTCCAGCTCCCAGAACGCGCCGATGGCCAGCAACGCGAAATCACCCAGGCTCCGGGCGAGCTTGGGGTTGACACTGGTGGTGCCGTGGGCCAGCACCGAGTGGTTGCGTGCGCCGACGAGCCCGGTGAGCCGTTTGAACCCGGACGGGCGCCCCATCTGCAGCAGGTCGAGCATCGGGTCGTCGAGCGCTAACAGCAGCAGCGCCGCGTCAGTGAGCCCGATCTCGTGCGGCAGGGCCGCGAAGGGACGGCCGTGCACCCGCTCCGCGACCGTTGTATACCGCGCGGTGAGCTGCGCGACGTCCGGCGACAGCAGCGAGTAGTCCGGCTTGCCGGTGACGAGCCCCGGCGCCCGCCGGACCAGGCGGTTGGCGAAGGCGCTCTCGATCGTGCGGTAGTACAGCAGCGCTGCGAAGTCGAAGCGGTCGATCCCGTGGTAGTGCTCGCCGAGCAGGTAGAAGTTGAGCATCGTCGGTGGACCTTCGGCCTTGCGTTCGTGCAGCCGGACGAGCGACTCGACGAAGTCCAGCTGCTCGTGCAGGCGGCTCACGACGCCGCCGTCGGGCCGATGCCCCGGGTCGGTCAGCCGGGTCCGGAGCACGGCGGCATGCTCGCGCAGGGACGAGAAGTCGAGGTCGCACCAGGCCCGGTACACGGCTGACAGGTCGCGGAGGAACCGGGCGTGCGCGGGCTCATAGGCCGCGTCGGCGACCTTGGTGAACCGGTCGTGCGCCGCCGCGTAGGCGCCGTGCCGGAAGGCGATGCGCGCGTCGTCGAGCTCACGGTCGCCAAACAGGGCCGTCGGGTTGGGCACGATCACCAGCCGTTCGGTCCCGGGCTGCGACTGCCGCAGCTCCGGATCGAAGGTGCTGTCGACGTAGCACAGTGGCAGGTCCAACTGGGCTGCGGCGAGCGCCGCACTGGCGCTCATCACTTTCTTGCCACCGGTGATGTCGATGATCACCTGGCCTGGGCCGGCTTGCCGAGGCACCATCCGGGCGGCCTTCTGCACCGCCTGATAAATGCCCATGGGATTGGTGGGATCGCAGTCCTCGATATACGTCCGTGATACCGGCAGGTCGATCTTTTCGAGGATCACGTCGATGCTCGCCCGCGTGGATTCCGACCCGATGATCATCAGTCGCTTGGGCTTGAGCAACTCGAACGCCAGGATCGTGGTCTCCGGCGAGAAGCCCGACAGGCTCACCAGTAGGTCGACCGGGCCGCGGGGCAGGTCGCCGGCGGAATTGCGCACGGCGTGCTCGATGGTGATCGGCAGCAGTTCCGCGAGCCGGAACTGCCGGGCCTGCTCGGCCGGGCGACCCAAGCAGTACTGTTCCTCACCGCGAAAGATCCGGCGCAGCCGTATATGCATTTCCGTCAGCTCATCCATCGGCGCGGATTGTACTGCGGCACCCAAAACGGCGACAGGCCCATCGAGACCCAGCGGCCGGGAGGCAGAGCCGCATCCCGGCCGCCCAATTGCCGAACCAATCGAAGTCATCCCCGAGGTGATGGTAAGCCGATCCCTGCGCCTGCCCACCGACGTGCTCGAGGAACCGGTCGCACTCGCATCAGCCCAGGGCGTCGCCTGGTCCACCCTGGTCCGGCAATGGGTCATCGACGGCATCGTCACCGCCAGACACGCCACCGGCACCGAGGTCGACCCAGCAATCGAACTGCAACGCGGCGTCGCCATGATCACCCACGCAGCCAGCCGCCTGCAACAACGCGCCGCCTGACGCAGCGACGACCAAGACGACCCCGAGGCCGCGACCGTGTCGACGCTGCGCCGGTTCGGTAAGAACAAGGACCACCCACCCGGATCTGCCGCAGGTCGTCATCGGCCTGACCGTCACCCGCGAGGGCATCCCGGTGCGCTGCTGGCTATGGCCGGGCAATACCGCCGACGCGACCGTCATCCCGCAAGTACAGGACGACCTGCGGGATGACGGCTGGACCGGGCGATCACCGTGGTCGACCGCGGGTTCTCCTCGGACGCCAACCTTGCGCTCGCTGAAACGTCATCCATGCTGGTCAGGACCGAGGCCGCGAGCCCAGGTCACCTGCCAGCGGATACCACCGGGTGACAGGCCCCACCGGGTACCAACGGCTGACGGCGGCGGTCACGCGACCGGCGGAGCACGTCGCGACCGGGGTAATGGTCCCGTTCCACCGGCCTATCGACGGTGTTGGTGGAACGATGGAAGGCGTGGGAACTGCGAAAACTACTATGCCTGCTACCTCGCCACTTGCTGGCGAGCCGATTGACCGTGCCGATGCCGAGCAGCTCGCGGGAGTGCTGAAGGCATTCGCCGACCCCGCCCGGCTGCGACTGCTCAGTCTGATCCAGTCCGCTCCGGACGGCGAGGCGTCCGTGAGCGACCTCACCGCGCCGCTTGGCCTCTCCCAGCCGACCGTGAGTCATCACCTTCGGATCCTCACGGAGGCCGGCCTGCTCGAGCGCGAGAAGCGCGGCGTCTGGGCGTACTACCGCCTCGTGCCGTCCGCGATCGCGGCGATCGCCGACCTGTTGACGCCGCCCCGCAAGCGGGCGACGAGGAGGGCCCGCTGAGCGGCAACGGTCGGAGGCATGCGCCAGCACCGGGGTCCCGGACGACGAGGCGACCGTGGCCACATCGCCGATCCCGTGCTGGCCGGCCGCCACTCGGCGCAGGCGGGCACGCCTGGGATCAGCGGCCCCTGCTCGCCGCGGCGAGCCGGGGGCAGCCGGACCGCGTTGGGGTGTCCGGGTCAGGGCGTCACGCGCGCTGGCGCAGGGACGCCGACAGGTGGCTGTGGCTGCAGCCAGCACCACCGTGTGAGTGCGTTCGCCGAGTGGAGGTGTCCCATGGACGTCGACATGGTTGTGGAGATCCCGGCCGGGTCGCGCAACAAGTACGAGATGGATCACGAGCGGGGACGGATCCGGCTCGACCGGACCCTGTTCACCGCCACCGCATACCCGGCCGACTACGGCTACATCCTCGACACCCTCGCCGAGGACGGCGACCCGATCGACGCGATGGTACTGCTGGACGCGCCCACCTTCCCCGGCTGCAGCGTTCGGGTGCGGCCGATCGGGCTGTTCTGGATGCACGACGAGCACGGCCCGGACGCGAAACTGCTGTGCGTGCCGGCTGCCGACCCCCGGTGGCAGGCGATCAGCGCACTCGCCGACCTGCCCAAATTCTTGTTGAGCGAGATCGGCCATTTCTTCGAGATCTACAAGGACCTGGAACCGGGAAAACACACCGACGTCCGCGGCTGGCGAGACCGTGCCGAAGCCGAAGCGGAACTCACCGCAGCACAGCACCGGTACCAGGCGACACGTCGAACACCTGCCTGACACCGCCCGACCCTGACACCGCCCCAGCAAGAGCAGCGAAGGGACGTTCCCAGGAACTCACGCTCCAGCAGCTTGAGTTCCCGGTTCTCCTTCTCCAGTTCCCGCAGTCGCGCCCGCTCGGAAATCGTCAACGGCGGCTCCTCGCCGGCGTGCGCCTGCCGATACGCGTTCACCCAGTTCCGCAACGTCAGCTCGTTCACCCCGATCTCCCGAGCCGTCGACGGAATCGCCCGACTCCTCGACTACCATCCGATCAATCTGTCCTTTACTCAGGCGTAAGTAAACGCGAAGCTCAGATGCGGTCTGTGTTTCGAGGCGTGAGGTCAACTCCCGACCGCGTCACGCGTGCCACCGCCCTGCGGATAGTGCGTTTCCAGCCGGCCCACGGGTCTCTCGGCCCTGGTGCGGGACGGTCGGTACGAGACCTGGCATCTCATCGACCTGTACGCGTATCTGGGTGTCGGTCTCGTGCTGCCGCATCAGCCGTGGACCGGCGCCGACTTCACCGCGTCCGCGCCGGCCCGGGTCTTCTGGTGGTCCGCCTACGGCTCGACGCTGGTCGCGGTGCTGGTCCTCAGGGTCGGCATGCCGGTCTGGCGGTCGGTGTACCACCGGCTCCGGGTGACCGCCGTCGTGCCAGAGGCGCCGGGTGCGGTCTCGGTCCACCTGCGCGGCCACCGGCTCGACCGTCTGCCGGGGGAAGCTCACCTGGAATTCGGCCCGCATGGCACCACCACCGGTATCGCTGCGTCGGGCTTCGTGGTCAGCGAGATGACTCGGGCCACCGCCCGCAGCCTCGGCCCGGACTTCGTCGAGTAGCAGCGGATCGCCGCCGGTCCATCCCTGGCCGGCAAATCGGGCAGCCAGAGAACATGGCGCGCACAGTGGCGGCTCTGGTGAGCCGGACGCTGGCTCTGCCGGCTGCCAGGTGGTCGACGTCGCCAGTGGGCTGGTGAACGGACGCCGACTTCGGGTGCTGTGCAGGCGCATGGCATGTCCGGTTCAGGTGCTTCCGGGGGTGACGAGTCCAGTTTCGTAGGCGATGACCACGAGTTGGGCGCGGTCGCGGGCGTCGAGCTTGGTCAGCAGGCGACTGACGTAGGTGCGGGCGGTGTCCGGGCTGAGGTGCAGTTCGGCGCCGATCTCCGCGTTCGATCGTCCGGTGCCGACCTGTGTCAGGACGTCGCGTTCGCGTTCGGTGAGCCCGGCGAGCCGTCGGGGGTCCGCTATGGGGGAGCGGGCCGCGGCGGCCAGGACGCGCCGGGTGACGGCGGGGGAAAGCAGTGCGTCGCCGCCGGCCACGGTGCGGACGGCGTGACGCAGGGCGTCGGGCGGGGTGTCCTTGAGAAGGAAGCCGGCCGCGCCGGCGCGGATGGCCTCGAAGAGGTACTCGTCGTCGTCGAAGGTGGTCAGCATGACGACCTGGACGTCGGTGAGCTGCGGGTCGGTCAGGATGCGCCGGGCGGCCTCGATGCCGTCCGTGCCGGGCATTCGCACGTCCATGAGCACCAGGTCGGGTCGCTCGGCGCGGACGGTGTCCAGACCCGTTGCACCGTCACCGGCCTCGCCGACGACGGTGATGTCCGGCGCGCGGTCGAGCAGCGCGCGGAGCCCGGCGCGGACGAGGTGCTGGTCGTCGACAATGACCACCCGGATGTCCGTCATGCCCGGCTCCCGGCCAGCGGCAGGCGTGCGTGCACGCGGAACCCGCCGTGCTCGCTGTTGCCGGCTTCGACGGTACCGCCGAGCAGGGAGACCCGTTCGGACATCCCACGCAACCCGTCGCCGCCGGTGTCCAGCGGTGCGCCGGGCGGTGCGCCTCGGCCGTCGTCCACGATCTCGAGCGACAGCCGGGGTCCTGTCGCCTGGACGGTGACGTGCACCTGGCTGGCGTGTGCGTGCCGCAGGGTGTTGGTGAGCGCTTCCTGGACGATCCGGTAGGCGGTCGTGGCCACGACGGCGGGCAACGCGTCGACGTGGCCGGTGACGCGCAGTTCGACGGGTAGGCCGCTGTGGCGCACGCCGTCGACGAGGGTGTGCAGCTGGTCGAAGCCCGGTGCGGGTTCGCGGGTGCCGGAGTCGTGGCGGAGGGTCTGCAGGGTGGCGCGTAGCTCGGCCATCGCGCTGCCGCCGGCTGAGCTGATCGCGGCGAGGGCGGTCCTGGCCTGATCGGGCTTGTCGTCGGTGAGGGCTTCCTGTGCCACCGCCGACTGCAGGGTGATGACCGACATTGTGTGGCCGAGGGTGTCGTGCACCTCCCTGGCGATGCGCAGCCGCTCGGCCTCGACCTGCCGGGCGGCCTCCCGGCGACGGTCCTCGGCGGCGGCGGCGGCCTGCCGGGCCATCTCGGCCCGCAGCGACCTGCGGCTGCGGACCGCGTCGCCGAGGGTGATGACGGCGAGCATCAGCGCGGCCTCGGAGCCGAGGTCGAAGCCCACGACGATCGAGACGTCGTCGCCCTCGACCAGCCGCATGCCCACCGACAGCGCCAGCAGGCCGCCGCCGACGACCGCGGCCGGCAACACCCTGCCGCACTCCGCCGCCGTGTACAGCACGGCGGCCGTCGGAGCTGCCAGGCCGATCGCCGGGAGATCCAGCGAGTAGTACACGACGATGCCGGCCGCGGTGGCCAGCAGCGCGGGGACCGGCCACTGGCGGCTGCACAGCAGCAGCGCGCCGAAGCCGACCGCGAAGCCGTAGGCGAGCACAGCCCGGCCGGGCGGCCCGCCGTCGGTGACCACGGCCGCCGCGACCAGGCAGAAGGTGGCGACACCGAGCAACGCATCGGTGCGGCTAGGTCGGCTACGCACACCAGCAGCGTAGAACGGCGCGCCGTGCTTGCGCTGTCGCCGTGGAGCGTCAGGTCCCCGGCGCCGCGTACGCCAGGAAGCGACTCCGGTCCGCTCCTGCAGGCGGCAGACGGCAACGCTCACGGACCGCAGCATGGTTGACGACCACATGGACCGCGCCTGGGACGGCGCGCACCGACGCAGGAGGTCTCGAACGTGTCGCGTACCAAAGTGACCTGGATCGTGCTGGTGGTGCTCGTGTGGACGGCGATGCTGTCGTTCGGCGGCGTTGCTGCCGAGACGGTGATGCTCTACCCGAACATCTTCGGCGACGCCCCGGCCTCGCTGGAGCGAGCCCGCGAGTTCATGGTCGCGGGCGGCCCGAGCGACTACTTCCCGCCGCTGGGCGCCACGGTGGTGCTCAGCAGCCTCGCCGCGGTGCTGCTCACGTGGCGCGACCCGCGGCTGCGGTGGTGGGTCACCGGCGCGGCCGGCGTCTTCATCGCCTGCGAGTTCGCGTTCTCCGTGGTGTTCTTCTGGCCGCGCAACGAGATCATGTTCGTCGACCCGGTCGGTACCCACTCCCCGGAGTACCTGCGGCAGGTCGCCGAGGAGTTCGTCGCCGGGCACTGGGTGCGCCTCGCCGGCGGCGCGGCCACCGCCGCGCTCGCCTTCACCGCACTGCTGCGCTTCACCCGCGACACGGCCCGCGCGGCCGCCGTCGCCGAGGCCGCGCGATGAGCCGGCCGCGCCGCGCGCTCGGGTTCTCCTGGCTGGTGCTGGTCGGCCTGGCCGCACTGGCCGCTCCCCGGGTCGCGCTGCACGACCTCGGCGTCATCGAGGAAGGCAGCTTCGTCAACGGAATGTTCGTCTTCCTGCCACCGCTGTGCTGGATCGCCGCAGTGCTGTTCAAGCGGCCGGCGCACCCGTTCGTGACCGTCCTGGTCATCGGCGCGCTCTACGGCGTGTTCCTCGCCGCGGGCCATCAACTGCTGTGGGACACCGCCTTCGACGGGAACACCCCGCCCCTCGGCGGGAACCTCACCGACGTCGACCCCACGGTGCAGAGCGGCATCGTCCGCACCGCCGCCGCGGTGTCCAGCCTCGTCACCGGGACGATCGTCGGCGCGGTCACCGGCGCCGTCGCGGCGATGCTGTGCCGCCTCGTGCCGGGCCGCCCCGAACGAACCCGCGACACCAGCCGATAGGGTGCCAACTCCGGCAGCGCATGCCCTGTCCCGCCAAGGCTGCATCGTCAAGACTTACGCCGTGGATCCACACTGCCCGAACCCCCAAACGAGTGATTGACCATTGACTCGACACCATCCAGCGGTCCATCACACCCACTCGTGCCGAGTGACGGACGAGAACAGCACCGCCGGAACGGTCATGTTCGGCCCCAGCACGATCGAACAGATTCCCGCCGTGGCTACGTTGCGTAGCTGGTGTCATCAGGTCTCCGGCGCGCACACATGCCGATGTGCGCGCCGCCGCCGGCCGGGCAGCTCCTGCCCGGCCAGCGGTTTCGGCTATACCCGGGCTGCGACGCGGCGCCGACGGACGGCACGGACCATCAGGACGACGACGGCTGTCGCCAGCAGCACCGGCACCAGTAGGCACAGCGCTCCCTGTGCGATCACCGACCAGCGGGCCGGCAGCGCCGCCGGCGCTGGCACCGAGCCGCCGAACCGCCCCTCGCGCAGCAGGTCCTGCGCAATGTCGACGGAGCTGACGAGGTTGCCGTCCGGAGACAGCCGCACATCGTGCCCGGCACGCAGTCCATCGTCCGGATAGCGCAGCATGCGGTAGGCGCCGTTGCGGCCGACGACGGCGAGCTTGCCGCCCTCTTCCTCGAAGGGGTAGGGGTCGCTGGTCAGCCCCCAACTGTCGCCGCCGAACAGCACCGTGGCCGGGCCGGGCGGCGCCATGTCGACCGTCGCCTGCCAGGGATATGGGATCTCGACGCTGCGGGGGATGGTCGGGCGCCCTCGGCCGGTTGGGGCTCGAGGTGCAGGCCGGGCACGACGGCCACGGTTGCGCACAACAGTGCCGCGACCACGGCGGCGATGACCTTTCCCCGGTGTCGTTGCCGTCGCCCGCGCCGCCAGAGATCCTCGGGCAGCCGGGCGGGTGGCATCTGCTCGCCCAACTCGCTGACCAAAGTCACCTGCACCAGGTCCTCCGCGGTGTGCCGATCACCGCACAGCAGGTCCGCCATCCGCGACAACGCCGCCAAACGACCCGACACATAGGCATGGAACGACTCCTCAGCCTCCACCACACCTCCTATCCGGAAACACGCTTGCAGACCCGCGCACGGGTGGGTGGCCGAGGGCTGCTTCAGGAATTCGCCGCCGGCGACAAGGTCGACAGATGCCACCACGGCTATATACTTGGATAAATGGTAAATGCCGGACTGACGACGGGGGCGGTATGGAAACGGCGTTTGTCGAGATTTACGTGGACGACTTGAAGCGCAGCGTCCAGGAATGGACGGATGGGTTCGGTTTCCGACAGGTGGCGACCGCCAGATGCGATGCGGGTGGTTGGGCCAGTGCGGCGCTGCGGCAGGGACGGATCGGGCTCGTCCTGACTCAGGGATTCCTCGACGAGCACCCGGCGCAGCTGTACGTGAGCCTGCACGGGACCGGGGTGGCGCACATCGCGCTGCGTACACCTGATGCCGACGCCGCACACGCCGCGTCGTTGGCCGCCGGCGCCCGGCCCGCACCGGCGCTCGACTCGTTGCGCGGGTCGCGCGCCGGGCTCTGCGTCGCCGCCTTCGGCGACGTCGTGCATTCCTATGTGGACGATGCGACCGCCCGGGACGTGACCGGGGTGGCCGCGGCGCTGCTGCACGACGATCAGACCCCCGAGGCCGCCGGGCCAGGGCTGACGCGGGTCGACCACTTCGCAGTGTGCCTGGCCAGCTCGCGGCTCGACGCGGCTGTGGCGTTCTACCGCGACGCGCTGGGCTTCCGCGAGATCTTCCAGGAGTTCATCACTGTCGGGCCGCAGGCGATGCGGTCCAGGGTCGTGCAGAGCCCGTCGGGGCTGGTCACCTTCACCATCATCGCGCCTGAGCCGGACGCCGTTCCGGGGCAGATCGACGACTTCCTCAAGCAGCACGGCGGCGACGGGATCCAGCACGTCGCGTTCGCCTCCGACGACGCGGTCAGTGCCGTCCGGACGCTCACCGACCGCGGCGTGCGGTTCCTGCGGGCGCCCGGGTCGTACTACGAGCTGCTCACCCAGCGGGTCACGCCCAAGTCCGCACCGTTGCCGAGTTGCGCGAGTGGGACCTGCTGATCGACGAGGACGAGCAGGGGCAGCTGCTGCAGATCTTCACCCGGTCAACCCATCCGCGGCGGACGCTGTTCTTCGAGGTCATCGAGCGGCTCGGGGCACAGACCTTCGGCAGCGCCAACATCCGGGCCCTGTACGAGGCCGTGGAGCTGGAGCGGATCCGGCACGACGGTGCGCACGGCTGACGGTGCGGTCAGTCCGGGACCGGCGACCCGCTCAGCGCGGGCGCAGGCTCGGCCTGCGGCGCACCGGCCGGCGTCCGCGTCAGCAGCACGTAGGCGACGGCGGCGACGGTGCCCACAAGGCCGCAGCCGAGCCAGAACGGGTCGGCGCCCAGGCGGTCCAGAAGTAGCCCGCCCAGCGCCGGGCCCACCATCGCAGGCAGCGACGACGTCGCGATCGAGTACAGGCCGAGATACCGGCCGCGGGCGGTGTCGGGGGCGAACCTCGTGGCCATCTCGACCGCGACCGGGGCGAGCACGCACTCACCGACCGTCCAGACCGCGACCGTGACCGCGTAGAACCACGTTGTGTGCGCGAAGACCACCAGGCCGAATCCCCACCCGCTGAGCAGCGACGCCAGTGCCAGCAGCACCGAACGGTTCGCGGTGGCGACGATCCGGGTGACCGGGATCTGCAGCACCACGACGAGCAGCCCGTTGACACCGATGACGAGCCCGAACTGCGCGGGGGTCAGCCCCGTGCGGGCCATGGTCACCGGCAGGGTCGTGCTGGCCTGCTGGTACAGCAGGCAGAGCGCGGCGGTGGTGCACAGCAGCGCCACGAAGCGGCCGTCGGCCAGGACGCGGAAGATGCCGATGCGCGCCGGCGCGGCGGTGCCCTCCTCGGCCGGGAGGGCGACCGGCCGGGTCTCCGGCACCTTCCAGTAGACCACGACCCCGCAGATCACCGTCGCCACCGCCTCGGCGACGAAGAGCACGAGATAGTCCCACTCGGCGGCGAGACCGGCCACCGTGGCGCCGACGCCGAACCCGATGTTGATCGCCCAGAAGTTGAGCGAGAAGGCCCGGCCGCGATCCTGCTCCGGGATAATGTCGGCGACGATCGCCATCATCGCCGGCTTCGAAGCGTTGGCGGTGAGGCAGGCGAAGAAGGCGACGACGACGATCGCCGCCTTGGGCTCGACGAAGCCGAGCAGCAGCGTGGTGGCGGCGTTGAGCAGCTGCGCGCCCATCAGCACTGGGCGCCGGCCGACGCGGTCGGTCAGCACGCCGCCGAGCAAGTTGCCCGCCGTGCCGCCCAGCCCGCACAGCGCGATGACCAGGCCGGCGGTCGAGGCGGTGAACCCGCGGTCCAGGGTCAGGTAGAGCATGAGGAAGACCGAGACGAACCCGCCGACACGGTTGATCAGCGTGGTGATCCACAGCCACCAGAACGCCGTCGGCAGACCACGCACGGTTTGCGCGAATCCAGCTGAATTCAGGGGCATCGTCGTCGTCTGCCTCATTTCATTGCTCAGATGTCGGCGATTCGCCAGACCGCTATCGACTTGTCCGGGAAACGAAGCTCGATCGTTTTGCCATCCCGTTCGACAAAATACACCTCGGTGCATCGCTCGTTGAGCAGACGGATCGGATCCGGCAAATTAAACGGCGGTTTGCAAAGATTGATCGGGCGCCAGTCACCGGCCGCGATGTCGCGGTTCCAGGTGCGTTCGGTGAAGGTTGTGGCGGCGAGATATTCCGCGCCGCTGCGCCTGACGTTGGCTAGCGCCAGCTTAGCGTGGTCATTGCTCAGATGCACCAGGCAGTCGCGGGAGAAGATCAGGTCGACCAGGGGGAGGTCGTCGCGGACGAGGTCGATGACCCTGAACTCGCGGCCCGGCCCGGCAAAGAGCCGCCGGTTGCGCTCCACGACGGCCGGCACGACGTCCGCGCCGATGTAGGCGTCGACGCCGGGGTCCACCCGGGACATCCAGAACATGTCGCCGCAGGGGATGTCGAGCATGCTGCGGACGCCGAGTTCGCGCAGGAGCGGCGGCAGCTCGCGGCGCAGGGTCTGTGTCTGTTCGAGGTTTGAGCCGAGCCCCGACCGGGACACGGCGTCGTCGGCGTCGACCAGGGTCCAGTCGTCGCGCTCGTAAATCTCGCCGAAGATCTCGGCCAGGTCGTCAGCCGTCACGCTGCGGTCCTTTCTGTGCGGATCGGGCGGGTCACCAGGGGTCGACGCCGAGCAGCTTGCGGCCCAGCGGGGTCATCGCGGCCAGCTGCAGGTCGCCGTAAACCCGGTTCGCCGCCTGGTCACCCGGTCGCTCCCCGATGACGTACGGCTGGTCGTCGCGGCAGTATCGGAAGAACTGCGCAAGGCGGGTCCGGGACCGGCGGTTGTACGACGCGGCATGCGGCATCAGGTGGTGCATCAGCACGAAGTCGCCGGCGTTGCCGGGCACCTCGACGGTCTCGGGGAACAGGTGCGCGAACTCCCGCCAGCGGTTGAAGCGCTGACGCCCGCGCGGCACGGCCCGCGCCTCCCGCTCCACTGCCCGGTGCCCTCCGGGCACCACGTGGATGCCACCGCCGCCGACCTCGACGTCGGTGAAGTAGTAGCACCCGCCGATCTCCACCTCGGGCAGAGTGAAGAGGAACTCGTCGCGATTGCCGGGCGTCGCCGGGTCGAGGTGCAGCGGCTGGCTGAGCTCAGAATCGTGCGGTGTGTCAGTGCGCATAGTGATCGCGACGGAGCCGTCCCGCACGAACAGTCGGGGCGACCGGAGCAGCTGCGCCATGACGCGGTACAGCCGCTCGTGCTGGAACAGCGGGATGAACTCAGGTCCGTCGAACCGGTCGTTGCCGCGGGTGTAGAAGGGCTTGAACCGGCCGTCGTTGGCCTCCCAGTGATCCGGTACGTGCAGGTCCCGGGGCATCAGGTCCAGGATCAGGCCGCCGTAGTGCGCGGCTTCCTCCCGGCTCAGGACGCCGGGCACCAGCAGGTAGCCGTCCTCCCAGAAGGCGTCCACCTTTTCGGCGGTCAGCGGTGCATCGATGACGGTGGGCTGCATGGGTCGCTCCGATGGTGTGCGGCGAGGGACTGTTCGGTGTCGACGGCCACGAATCGCAGTTCGCTGGTGTACCGGTTGCCGCTGCCGTCGGTCAGCCAGAGGCCGTCGGACTCCGGCAGCATCTCGGAGACGGTGAACGTGCCCGGACCGGCCCCGGCGGTCTGCCGGACTGTCTTGGCCAGCAGGTTGACCAGAGGCAGGCTGCGGAAGTCCAGGGCGAACGGCTTTTTCTCGGTCGGCACCTTGCAGAAGAGCCGCTCCGGCAGGCCGTGCTCGATGCGCCATCGCCGGGCTGCGGCGTACCGGCGGCGCTCGTCGGCGGCGAAGGCCCACGCCGTGTCGGCCGCGTCGAACGTCCACGCCTCCCGGCACAGGACGAGCCGGTCGATCGTGATCCGGGGCTGGTGCGAGCCCGGCGGCAGCGGCTTGAACGCGTTGACCACCGCCTCGGTCAGCAGCTCACCGACGACCTCCAGCAGGTCGAACCGCTGCCCGGTGCGCAGCGACCGCACCACCAGGCCGCCGGGGCAGCCGTCGTCGCGGTCTACGACCAGCGAGGCCGCCGGCAGGGTGGGCGCAGGCGGGACGATCGAGTCCGGGTCCTGTGACCACGACCAGTACGTGTACCGCGGCGACAACAGCCCCCGACGGCGGGCTGACCCGCGACGTGACGTAACGCGAGGTCATCGGCTCGATCCCGTAGATGCGCCGGTCGCCGTGGTCGGCTTCGGCGGCGGCCAGGAGCCGGGCTGGTTCGGGGTGCTGCTCGACGAAGAGCCGGCTCTCCACAGTGGTGCACGCGAGGTGGATCTCGCCGAGCACCAGCAGGAAGTCGCCGCGGTCAACGGCCGCCTCGTCCGCGGCCGCGAGCATCAGGTCCGGCGAGTGCGTGCGCGCCGCGCTCCACAGCGCTGGCCCGGCCGCGAACTGCTCGGCGGAGGCCGCCGCGACGTCTTCGGTGCGCACCGCGTGTCGCCGGACGCCGGCCGGAACCCGCAGGATGTGCTGCCAGCGGCGCTGAAAGTCGGCGACCACGCCAGCGACGACGGGCTGCATTTCGCGCGACACCGAGGTCAGGTCGGGAAACAGTCTGCCGACCAGGGCGGCCAGCGGCGTGCCGTCGGCCTCGTGCAGGCGGGTGAACGCGTCGCGGTAGCGTTCGCCCACCGTGCGCGCCAGCCACCGGCCGCTGTCCAGCACCAGGCCCAGCGGGCCGGCCAGGGCGTCCAGCAGCGGCGCCCCGATCCGGACGTCGACGTCGCGCAACGCGTCGGGGTAGACGAGGGTCCGCCCCGCGTAGGTGCGGCCGTGATTGCGGGTCGTCGCCTGCCCGGTGGCCCGGCGGAACGTCTCCTCGAGCGCGGTGGTGTGCCGCATGACCTGCTCGGCGTCGCCCGCTGCGGCGGCCAGCCGGTCGCGGGCGGCGACGAGCCCGTCCAGGGGCGCTGTCGCGGCCGCTCGAACCCGGGGGTCGCCGATGCGGTCGAGCTGCCGGCGCAGGTCCCGTTCCGGCCAGGTCTGCACCGGGCAGTCGAAGCCGAGGGTCAGGTGACCCGCGTCGCGCAGCCGGGTCACCGCCTTGCGTACCTCGGCCTCGTCCGCGAACAGGGGACCCGTCAGCCGGCGCGTCAACTCGGTCAGGGTGACCAACCCGTCGCTGCGCCGCAGGATCTCCGCCTCGCCGGCGTCCAGCCGCACCGGCGGGGCGGCGGGACGGTGCAGCTCGTCGCCGATCAGTACGTCGGCGGTATGGCGGCGCGGCCGCAGCCAGCCGGCAACCGCGGGGTCGTCGGCGAGGGTGCGGGCCAGCTCCTGCACCGCCCACGCCTCGAAGTAGACGGTGGTGCCGCGCACCAGCGCGGCGCCGGGTCGCACCTGCAGCCCTAGGCCGTCGCCGGCGGCGGTGGCCCAGCCGACGGGCCCGAAGAAGCCGATGGTGTCGTTCTTCAGGCAGTACCGCTGGAAGTAGGTGGCGACGGTCTGCTCATGGCCGCGGCGGCGGGCGTTGCGCGGCCCGTCCCACGTCTGCCGGTCCAGGCAGGTGCGGACCAGGTCGGGGTTCTGCCAGGCCACCGCCTCGCGGAACCGGGGTTCACCGGCGATGGCGCGCAACGACCGCGCGAGCGCGTCCGTCGCCCGGGCGAAGTCTGCCTCCAGGGCGTCGTCGCCGCTGTCGGCGGCCGCGGCCAGCGCCGGGTCGCAGAGCCCGTCGATACGGGCGGCGGGAAAGCCCGCGCTGCGCAGCGCGACGTCACGCCACACTGCCCAGCGCGTCCCGGACAGGGCGACGAGGTGATCCGGCCGGTCAGCCACGATCGACCCGCGGCCCGCGCCGGTCGGCCGGAACGAGTTTGGGCAGGTCGTCAACGGCGACCCGGCCCGCTGCCATCTCCAGCAGCTTGTCCAGCACCACGGGCCGCAGGTCGAGCACCCCGCCGGAGCGGGCGGCGGCCGCGGCGGCCTTGGAGCCGTCACCCGGCGCTCGGGGCACCGGGCCGTCCGCGGCGACCGGCGGCGCGGACGCCACCTGGTCGCTCAGCCGTCGGACGCTCGCCATCACCGCCTCGGTGTCCACGCCGAACGCGGCCGGGTCCAGCGCGATGACGACGAACCCCAGATCGAGGTGGCTGGCCTGGTCGACGCCCAGCTCGGCGCCGGCCAGGACCCCGGCGAGAACCTCGATGGCGAAGCCCAGCGCGAAGCCCTTGCCGCCGCCGGCGGGACGGATGCTGGCCGCGCGGGCCGGGTCTGTGACCGGACGGCCCTCCTCGTCCAGAAATCCGGGCGGCACGGCCGTCCCGTCGATGACGGCCTGCCGGACGTGGCCCCAGGCGTGTTCGGAGGTTGCGAAGTCGAAGGAGCACAGCCCGCCGGTACGCGGGAACGCGAAGGCGATCGGGTTGGTGCCGACGACCCTGCGGGTCGTGTTGGGGGCCGGCACGAGCGGCGGCGCCCCGCCGCAGTTGACCGCGACGGCGATCAGCCCGGCCCGGGCGACCTGCTCGGCGTAGATCTTCAGCCGGGAGAAGCGGGTGAAGTTGCGGGCTGTGACGACGCCGACGCCGTACACGCGCGCCTTGCCGATCGCGATCGACGTCGCCTCGCGGCACACCAGCTGACCCATGCCGCGGTTGCCGTCGACCACGGCCACCGCGGCGAGATCGTGCACGACTGCCGGTGCGGCGGCCCGTGCGTCGAGGTAACGGTCGATGACGACGAACCTGCCGACGCCGTGGGTGCGGCGGCCTTCCAGCTCCGCACCCAGATAGTCCTCGACGATCAGCTCGGCGTCGGGCGCGGTGAAGCCGCGGTGGCGCAGCGCGTCCGTCATGAGGTCGGCGATCCGGTCAACGGAGACCAGCACGGGTGTCCCGTCCTTGGATGCCCCGCGGCGCGGCGGCCGCGCCCACGGCGGCGATCATGATTGCCCGGTTCCGAGGGCCGGAGATGGGGCGGTCGTAGACGAAGTGCGACGTCGTGACCGGGCCGAAGCCCGCCGTCCGCGCCTCGGCGGCCAGGAACTCCTTCGACAGCCAGGAGAACCCGGGGACCCCGGCGGCGCCGGACTCGGCGGCGTCCTGGAGCCCGAGAGCGCCGCGCCGGTGGTGGTCGAGGACGACGCGTTCATCGGCTCGCGCAGCATCGTGGTGGAGGGCGCCCGCGTGCGGCGCGGCGCCAAGCTCGGCGCCGGCGCCATCCTGACCGCCTCGACCCGGGTCTTCGACCGCGCCACCGGCGAGGAACTGCCGCGCGGCGAGCTGCCCGCGTGGTCCGTCAGCGTGGGCTCGTCCCGGCTGCAGCGGTCCGCGGGCGGTGACTTCGCCATGCCGTGCATACTGGTGCTGCGGCGCCTGCAGGAGGGCGAGTCGCTGGACAAGGTCGCGCTGAACGAACTGGTCCGCGAGTACGACCTGGCGGCCGGGGCGTGACCATCTCCACCGGCAAGCCCGATCTGGACCTCGGTCTGGACGCCGCTGCCCTCACCGCCCGGCTGGTCGGCATCCCCTCGGTCAGCGGCGAGGAGCGGGCGCTGGCCGACGCCGTCGAGTCGGCGCTGCGGCGGCTGCCGCACTTGCGGCTGCATCGCGACGGCGACACCGTCGTCGCGGCCACCGAGCTCGGCCGGGCGCAGCGCGTCGTACTCGCTGGCCACCTCGACACCGTCCCTGGCTCCGTCCCGGCCCGGCTGTGCGACGGCCGGCTGCACGGCCGCGGCACCTCCGACATGAAGTCCGGCGTCGCCGTGCTGCTGCGGCTGGCCGCGACGGTGACCGACCCGCGCCGCGATCTGACCTACGTGTTCTATGACAACGAGGAGGTCGCCGGGGTTCCCAGCGGGCTGGAGCGCCTGATCGACCGCGCACCCGGACGACTCGCCGGTGACCTGGCCGTGCTATTGGAGCCGACGGACCTCACGCTCGAGGCCGGCTGCCAGGGCTCCCTATGGGTGGATGTCGAGGTCACCGGCCGCGCCGCCCACTCGGCCCGCGCGTGGCTGGGCGACAACGCCATCCACGGCAGCCTGCCGATCCTGCAGCGGCTCACCGAGCACGAGCCGATCCCCGTCACCGTCGACGGCCTGCGGTACCGCGAAGGCATCCTCGCGGTCGGCATCACCGGCGGCGGCACCAACAACGTCGTACCCGACCGCTGCGTGGTCCGCCTCAACTACCGATTCGCCCCGGACAAGACGCCGGAGGCGGCGCTGCACCGGATCCGGGAGATTTTCGGCGAGTACGAGGTCACGCTCGTGCGCGCCGCACCGGCCGCCGCCCCGGCGCTCGGCGAACCGATCGTGCAGGAGTTCATCGCGGCCACCGCGGTGCCGGTGCGTCCCAAGTACGGGTGGACCGACGTGGCCCGCTTCGCCGCGATCGGCGTGCCGGCCGTCAACCTCGGGCCCGGCGACCCGGAACTCGCGCACGCCGGTGATGAGTCCGTCGCGCTGGCGTCCATAGGCGAATGCGAGCGGCTGCTTGCGGCGTGGCTGACCACCGGCCACCCGCGACCTGTTTGACAGCTCTGAACCATCGACAACGGGGGTGTACATGTCCGGTAACGAACCGTCTGCGCTGCTGATCGGCGCCGACCCGTATGCGATCCGCGCCTTCCTGCGCAACGGCATCACGCCCGTCGTGCTGCACAGCCCGCAGAACAACTGGGGGCTGTTCGTCAACGACTGGAGCCACGCTCCGATCCCGGACAGTGCTGAGCTCATCTTCGCCGAGGACCCGGACAACCTGGAGAGCCTGCTGTTCAGCTTGCACCGGGCCGGCGCGGCCGACCGCGACTACCGCTGCGTGCAGACCAACTCCGAACACGGCCTCGTGGCTGCGGCGGCACTGGCGAACATTCTCGGCATCCGGGGCCCGGCACCGCGTACGGCAGTCAACTTCCGCGACAAGTGGCTGCAGAAGCAGATCGTCGCGGCGGCCGGTGTCACCGTCGCCCGGTCGCGCGTCGTCGAGGACGTCTACGCGCCGGACCCGGACGCCTTCACCGGGTTCGACGTCGCGGTGCTCAAACCGATCGCCGGCGGCGGCACCAGGAACACCTCCGTCGTGCGCAGTACGGAGGAGTTCCTCGCCACCTGCGCGGAGTACCGCCGCCGCAGGCTGCCCACGCGCACGTTCGTGCTGGAGGAGTTCATCGCTGGCGATGAGTGGGTGGTCGAAGGCGTCTGCTTCGGCGGCATCATCCAGTTCTTCTGCGTCGGCGCCTACTCCGCACCCTGCCTCAGCATCGTCACCGAGGACGCGGTCATGCGAGGCGAACGGTTCGACCCCGTCGCCGACGAGCCGGTCTACCGTCTGGTGGCCCCGCTGCTGGAGCGGGCGCTGCCCGCCCTCGGGCTGGTCGACGGCGTGTTCCACCTGGAACTGTTCCACCAGGCGGCCACGGGAACGGTCGTGTTCGGGGAGTGCGCGGCACGGCGCGGCGGCGGCCTCACCCACGAGGTCGTGCAGTGCAAGTTCGGCGTGGACCTCGGCGAGGCGTCCGTGCTGTGCGCCCTCGGCACCGACCCAATGATCAAACCGGCAGTCCGCCCTGGGGTGGTCGGCTCGACCTTCCTGGCGACCCGCCCGGGCGTGCTCGTCGGGTACCCGTCGCCGGAGCAGATCCGGCAGCTGCCGGGGATCGAACACGTGCGGCTCGAGCTGCCGTTCGGCTCCGTCGTGCCGGACACGACCACCACCATCCAGGGCGTCGGCCAGGTCGTGGTGACCGGCGACACCCGCCAGGAGTTCCGGGACCGATGCGACCACCTCGTGCGCTGGTTCGACGAGCGCCTGATCGCCGTTCCCACCGGCGCCAGCAACCAGGACCTGCGCACCTGGCAGCAGACGCACTGG
This sequence comes from Dactylosporangium sp. NPDC050688, assembly GCF_040654515.1. NCBI lineage: Bacteria > Bacillati > Actinomycetota > Actinomycetes > Micromonosporales > Micromonosporaceae > Dactylosporangium > Dactylosporangium sp. NPDC050688. The sequence goes on along the minus strand of NZ_JBFAIC010000012.1, from coordinate 13,015 downwards.
CCGCAGTCGGCCGAGTTCTTCCGCACCTATGCCGGCGCCTGAGGTGGTCGCGTGATCCTGACAGGCCCGGAGATCGTCGCGTCCGCGCATAACGGCCGAATCGTCATCTCGCCGTTCAGCCCGGACCAGGTGAATCCCAACAGCTACAACATATGCCTCGGCGAGACCCTGCTCACCTACAGCGGGGACGTCATCGACGCCTACCGGCCCAACCCGACTGAGGTGAACAAGATCGAGCCGGACGGGTTCGTGCTGCAGCCCGGCGAGCTCTACCTGGGGCACACGGTTGAGGAGGTGGGCTCCGACCACTACGTTCCCCTGCTCTTCGGCCGTTCCTCCGTCGGCCGGCTCGGGCTCTTCGTCGAGATCACCGCGCCGATCGGCGACATCGGGTTCCACGGCCAGTGGACGCTCATGCTGTCCGCGATCCGGCCGCTGCGCGTGTACCCCGGCATGCGGATCGGCCAGATCATGTTCTTCACGTCGTTCGGTGAGATCGACCTGTACAGCGGCAAGTACCAGGGCGCCATCGGCCCGCAGGAGTCGCGCTACTGGCGGGACAAGGCGGTGTGGCAGTGATCCTCACCGGCCCGGAGATCCTCCAGGCGGTGCGGCGCGGTGACATCACGATCGACCCGTTCGACCCGCGCCGGCTGTCGCCCAACGCCTACGACTGGCGCCTCGGCGACGCCATCCGGGTGTGCCGGACGGAGTTGGACGCCGCGACCCCCTCCGAGCTACCCGAGCAGGTCATCCCGGCCGAAGGGCTGATCCTGCTGCCGGACACGCTCTACCTCGGCGTCACCCACGAACGCACGCTGTCGGAGCGGTACGCGCAGCTGATCAACGGCGACCGGACGATCGGCACCCTCGGCGTTTGGGTGCACGTCTCGGCGCCGCTGGGGCACGTCGGGCACGCGATCCGCTGGACGCTCGAGATGCGCACAATCCGGCCCGTGCGGGTCTACCCCCGGATGACGTTCGGCAAGCTCGTGTTCCTGCGCGTCCACGGCGAGATCGAGAGCTACCAGACGATGGGCCGCAAGTACGTCGGCAGCGACGGCATCGACGTCTCCCGGCTGCACGAGGAGTTCCAGTGAAGATCCTCACCGGCATCGACCTGCCGTGCGACAGCCCCGGAGGCAGCGTCGAATTGCTGCGCGACTTGTACCTCGGCGCGCCGCCGCTCGTCCCGGCGGACGTATTCATGCTGCCGCCGGCCACCGCCGCTGACTCCACCTCGAGCGACACCTCAGGCGTCCGGCTGCTCCCGGCGGCCGACAAGGCGCTGTCTGGCCCCGCGTTCCGGTCCTACGTGCAGAAGCTGGAGGCGTCGATTGGGGCGGCCTTCACAATGGAGGACTACCACGTCGTACACCTGCAGCATCTGACGTTCGGGGCCACCCCGGCGCTGCTGAGCGCCCTGCCGCACGCCGCGACGATCGCGCTCGTGCATGGCACCGACCTGCTGGTCGCGGCCGAGGATCGGACCCAGGCGCAGGTCTTGCGCGACACCGTGGCCGCGGCGGACGCGGTCGTCGTGCCGGCCCTGGCGATGGCTGACCGGCTGCGGCGGCTCGCGCCGGCGGCCGGGCGCCTGGTGCACATCCCCTGGGGCGTCCCCGACCACCTGCTGACCCACCGGCCGCGGCGGGCTCCCCGCCGCCCGGACGTCCTGCGCGTGCTGTACGCGGGCCGCCTCAGCGGCGAGAAGATCACCTCGCGAATCATCGCTGCGACGGCCGGCGTCGCCGGGGTCCAGCTCAGCGTGGCCGCGCCGCCGGAGCAGTTCACCCGGCTCGCCGAGACCGCCGGCCTCGTCGGTGTCCACCACCTCGGATGGCTGCCACGACACCTGCTGTGGCAGGAGTTCACGCGGTACGACCTGCTGATCGTGCCCTCCCTGAAGCTGGAGGCGTTCGGGCTGGTCGCGATCGAGGCGCAGGCGTGCGGGCTGCCGGTGGCCTACCAGCCGGTGCCCGGCCTGATTGAGATCCTCGGTGACAGCGCCGTCGCGGTAGACTTCGCCGACCCGGCCGCGCTCGCCGCCGCCCTCCAGCGGCTGCGCCGCGCCCCAGCCTCGCTCGACGAACTGGCCGAGGCCGGCTTCGCCAACAGCGCCCACTACCCGCTGTCCCGGACCGCCGCGAGCCTGCGCCAACTGTCCGCGGAACTGCTCGCCGGACGGTCTTGACATGGACGCACCGGTGCGCAACTGCGTGTTCTGCGCCATCGCCGACGGTCGACACCCCGCCGCAGTGCTGTTCCAGGACGACCACACCGTCGCGTTCCTGGACATCACGGCGGTCATGGACGGGCACACGCTGGTCATCCCGCGCCGACACTGCACCGACCTGTGGGATGCCGACGAGGAGGACGCGGTGGCGGTGATGCGCACCGTCCACCGGATGGCGCGCCGCCTGCGCAACGTGCTGCGCCCCGACGGCCTGACGCTGTTCCAGGCCAACGGCGCCGCAGGCTGGCAGGATGTCTTCCACCTGCACGTCCACCTGGTGCCGCGGCTGGCGGGCGACCACCTCGCCCGGCCGTGGGTGGCCGCCCCGGTCGGATTGGACGCGCTCGCCGCCACCAGGGCGAGGCTCGCTCTGTGAGGCAACCCAGTGACGCACCTGTGAATCGGAGAGGATCTCATCCATGGCTACGCATTTCCTGCCCGGGCCGCGCACGCAGCTGCCGGCGCCGGGCGAGGATCCGATCCTCGACACGGCGTTCACCGACCGGCTGCTCGCCGCGCCCGCGTACCTCAGCGCCACCGAGGTCCGCACCGTGACGCGTGACCTGCAGACGGTGCTTGCTCTCGCCAGGTCGCTGCCGGAGCGCCTGTTCGACGGCAGCGTCGCGGCGATGGCGCGGGGCGTCGGGTTCGAGGACCGCGACGCCGCCCTCATCGCATCGGCCGCGGCGGCCGGGCCGCTGCTGCCCTACGCCCGGGCCGACCTGTACCACGACGGCGAACACTTCCGCCTGCTCGAGCTCAACGTTACGACCGCACTCGGCGGCCTCGAGGTGGCCCGGGTGAACCGGGCACTGCTGCGGCAGGAGCCGCTGCGAGCCCATGTCGAGGCCCGCGGGCTGCAGTTTCAGGACCCGGTCGCGGCTCTGGCCCGCACGCTCGTCGCCACCTGCCGCAGCGCCCGCGACACCCCGGACCCGCTGTTCGCCGTCGTCGACCTCGCCAAGAATATCCCCGCCGGCGGCGGCACCCTGCAAGGGCTCACGACGCTGCTGGAGGCCGAAGGCGTGCTTGGCCGCGCCTGCCACCCGGCCGAGCTGACGTATCGCGGTGGCCACCCGTACATCGACGGCCGCCGCGTCGACGGTATCCTGCGGCAGTTCATGCTCGGCGACTTCTCCTACCCGGACCTCGGCGACGAGCTGACGCCGGTGGTTCGGGCTGTCGCCGCCCGCGAGGTCGAGATGTGCAGCGGCCTGGACGCGGAACTGTACGGCAGCAAAGGAACCCTCGCCGTGCTGTCCGACAACCAACATCGGCAGCACTTCAGCGTCGACGAGCTCGACTGCGTCGACCGGTTCCTGCCGTGGACTCGGTACATGAGGCAACACTCGACCGATCCCGGCGGTTCCGGCGTCAACCTCGTCGCCTACGCCCGCGCCCGGCAGGACGAGCTGGTCCTCAAACCCACCAACCTGCACGGCGGGCAGGGCGTCCTGCTGGGCTGGCAGACCGATCCCGCCGAGTGGCTGGCGCACGTCGAGCGCGCCGTCGGCGGCCCGTACATCCTCCAGCAGCGGGTCAGGCCGAGCGTCGAGGAGTATCCGGCCGACGGCCCTGCCCGCAACCTCGTGCTGAATTGGGGCGTCTTCGTGGCCGGCGAAACCCTGGCCGGGCCCGGCGGCTACGCGGGCTGCCTAATCCGCGCGCAGGAGGCGACCGACGAGGGGGTCATCTCGGTCGGCCACGGCGCCCGGCTCGGCTGCGTCTTCCACGAGTCGCTGACGTAGGACTGCACCCACGCCCGACCCGCAACCGTGTGGGTGCCGAGAACCCCATCCATAGGCTGTGACCTGCCGATTCTCGGGTACGGCTGAAGTCTGCGAGACGGGGTAGGGGGATGATCCAGGGCGTGGCAGCCTCGCTGGTGTACCTGCTCCTACGTCAGATCCTGCAGATGCTGACCCAGCTCGCCCGGGACGGCGGCGCGAAGGACGTCGAACTGCTCGTGTTGCGGCATCAGGTGGCGGTCCAGAATCCTCGCTGCTCATCAGGCCGCGAGCCGGACGGTCAGGCGGCCGCCGGGGTCGTTGCCGGCTCGTTGGTCCAGTCGATGTCGATCCCGTCGGGCCCTCGGTCGACGGTAATGGTCGCGCCGTCGAGGACGTCGCCGGTCAGCAGGGTGCGGGCGATGCGGGTTTCGACCTCGCGCTGCAGGAAGCGGCGCAGCGGGCGGGCGCCGAACACCGGGTCGAACCCGGCCTCTGCGATGAAGCGCCGGGTCGCCTCGGTGACCTCGACGGTGATCCGCCGGTCCGCAAGGCGGGCGCGGAGGTCGTCGAGCAGCAGGTCGACGATCCGCTCGATCTCCGGCAGGGTCAACGGCTTGAACAGCACCGTCTCGTCGATGCGGTTGAGGAACTCCGGGCGGAAGTATTCGCGCAGCGCCGTCATGACCGCGGCGCGGGCCTGGTCGGTCAGCTGTCCATCCGGGGTGACGCCCTGCAGGAGGTGCTGCGATCCGAGGTTGCTCGTCATGATGACGACCGTGTTGCGGAAGTCGACAGTGCGCCCCTGCGCGTCGGTGAGCCGTCCGTCGTCGAGCAGCTGCAGCAGGATGTTGAACACGTCGGTGTGCGCCTTCTCGATCTCGTCGAGCAGCAGCACCGAGTAGGGCTTGCGGCGCACCGCCTCGGTCAGCTGTCCCCCCTCCTCGTAGCCGACGTAGCCGGGCGGCGCGCCGACGAGCCGGGAGACGGTGTGCCGTTCCTGGTACTCGCTCATGTCGAGCCGGACCAAGTTGTCCTCGGTGTCGAACAGCGCCGCGGCGAGGGTCTTGGCCAGCTCGGTCTTGCCGACGCCGGTGGGGCCCAGGAACAGGAACGAGCCGATCGGGCGGCGCGGGTCCTTGATTCCGGAGCGGGCGCGGATGACAGCGTCCGCGACGACCTGGACGGCCTCGTCCTGGCCGATGACGCGCTCGTGCAGGATGTCCTCCAGGCGCAGCAGCTTGTCCCGCTCCCCCTCCAGCAGCCGGCTGACGGGGATGCCGGTCCAGCGCGCCACGATCCCGGCGATCTCGTCGGGCGTGACGACCTCGCGCAGCAGCCGGTGCCCGCTCTGCTTGGCGGTGAGCCGCTCCTCCTCGGCGCGCAGCCGCCGCTCCAGCTCCGGAAGCCTGCCCAGGCGCAGCTCCGCGGCGCGATCCAGGTCGTAGCCCCGTTCGGCCGCCTCTGCCTCCCGCCGGATCCGCTCGGTCTCCTCGCGCAGGCTCTGCACCTTGCGGATCGCCTGGCGTTCGGCGTTCCACTGGGCGCGCATCGCATCGACCTCCCCGCGCAGGTCGGTGATCTCCCGCCGGATCTGGTCCAGCCGGGCGGTGCTGGCCGGGTCGTCCTCCTTGGACAGTGCGGTCTCCTCCATCTCCAGCCGCAGCAGGCGCCGGGCGGCCGCGTCGAGTTCGGCCGGCTGTGAGTCGATCTCGGTGCGCAGCATCGCGCAGGCCTCGTCGACGAGGTCGATGGCCTTGTCCGGCAGGAACCGGTCGGCGATGTACCGGTGGGACAGCTGGACCGCGGCGATGAGGGCGCCGTCCTGGATTCGTACGCCGTGGAACACCTCGAGGCGTTCCCGCAGCCCGCGGAGGATGGTGACCGCGTCGTCCGGGCTGGGTTCCGGCACCAGAATGGGCTGGACCCGGCGTTCGAACGCGGCGTCCTTCTCGATGTGCTTGCGGTACTCGTCGAGGGTGGTCGCCCCGATCATGCGCAGCTCGCCGCGGGCGAGCATCGGCTTGAGCATGTTCCCGGCGTCCATCGACCCCTCTGCGGCGCCGGCGCCCAGCACGGTGTGCAGTTCGTCGACGAACAGCAGGATCCGGCCCTGTGCGGCGGTCACCTCGGCGAGCACGGCCTTGAGCCGCTCCTCGAACTCGCCGCGGTACTTCGCCCCGGCCACCAGGGAGCCCATGTCCAGCGCGAAGACCGTCTTGTCGCGCAGCCCTTCCGGCACGTCGTTGTTGACGATCCGCTGGGCGAGGCCCTCGACGATCGCAGTCTTGCCCACACCCGGGTCGCCGATGAGGACGGGGTTGTTCTTCGTCTTACGCGACACGATCTGCACGACGCGGCGGATCTCCTCGTCCCGCCCGATGACGGGGTCGAGCCGGCCGGCGCGGGCGTCGGCGACGAGGTCCCGGCCGTACTTGGTGAGGGCCTCGTAGGCGACCTCCGGGTTCGCGGAGGTGACCCGCTGCGCCCCGCGCAGCTGGGTGAGCTGGTTGAGCAGCCGCTCCCGGGTGACACCGAGGTCGTGCAGGGCCCGGCCGGCGTCGGTGGAGGCACCCTCGTCGACGAGCGCCAGGAGCAGGTGCTCGACGGAGATGTACTCGTCCTTGAGCCGGCCGGCCTCACGTTCGGCGGCGTCGAGGTCCGCGGCGAGCCGGCGGGTGACCGTCACCTGGCCGGGCTGCGCGCCGGGCCCGGTCACGCTCGGCCGGCGCCGCAGGTCGCGTTCGACGCGTTCGCGCAGCTGTTCGATGTCGACGCCCAGGCCGGTGAGCAGCCGCACCGTGACACCGTCGGGCTGGTCGAGCAGGCCGAGCAGCAGGTGCTCGCCGTCGACTTCGATGTGGCCGTGCCGCATCGCTTTCGTCTGGGCGTCGTGCAGCGCCTGCTGGGACTTCTCGGTGAGTCGGTTCAGGTCCATGTCCGCCTCCTGAGTTGCGCCTCAAGTTCGTCGATGCGGGTGAGCAGGTCGAGCACGATGCCGACCGCCGCGTAGTTCAGCGGCAGTCCGGCGTGCAGCCGGCGGATCCGGGCGAGCCGGTTGAGTTGCGTCTGGGCGAACCAGCGGCGGCCGAGCTCGTCGACGTGTGGTTCCAGCAGGCCGAGCGCGACCAGCCGGGAGATCAGGTCCGGGTGCAGGCCGGCGGCGGCGGCGAACGCGTCCGTGGACAGGTAGGGGCGGCACATCAGGGCGTAGGTCATCGGTCACCTCGCGGGTTGTACGACGACACCGTCGCGAGTTCCTCGAACAGTCGCCGTTCGGCGTCGCTCAGCTGTGCCGGCACCATCATCCTGATCTCGGCGTAGAAGTCGCCGGGGGCGCCGCGCGGGTTCGGCAGGCCCCGGCCGCGCAGCCGCAGCCGCCGCCCGGACGACGTGCCTGGCGGGACCTCGACCCGCACGGCGCCGCCGGGCGTCTCGACCGGCACCGTGGCGCCCAGCGCCGCCTCCCACGGCGCCACCGGGGTCTCCACTGTGATGTTGCGGCCGCTGACCTTGTACCGGGCGTGCGGCGCGATGTGTACCACCAGGTACAGGTCGCCGGGCGGGCCGCCGCGGGCGCCGCCGGAACCTTGGCCCGCGAGCCGGATCCGCTGCCCCTCGGTGACCCCGGCCGGGATGTTCACCTCGTACTCGCGGGCGCGGCCACCGGTGGCGCCGGGTAGCGTGATCCTGCGCCGGCCGCCGTGGTAGGCGTCCTCGACACTGATGGTGATCTCGGCCTCGGTGTCGGCGCCGGGCACCGGCCCACGTCCGAAACGGTCGCCGCCACGGCGCTGTCCCCCGCCGAAGATGCTGCCGAGCAGGTCCTCGAGGTCGACTTCCTCGCCGATGCCGCTCCGACCGCCGAAGCCGGCGCCCTGACCGGCGAACCCGGCGCCGGCCGACGCACGCTGCCGGGCCCCGGCGCGCTGCTCGACGTCGTCGGGCACCTGCCGCCACTGGGCGCCGAACCGGTCGTACTTGCGGCGGCTCTTCGGATCCGAGAGCACGTCGTAGGCCTCGGTGATGTCTTTGAACCGGTCCTCGGCGCCCGGCTCCTTGTTGACGTCCGGATGGTTGCGGCGGGCCAGCGTGCGGTACGCGCGCTGGATGTCCTCCGCCGCCGCAGTCCGCGGGACGCCGAGGACCTCGTAGAAGTCGCGCCGGTCAGCCACCATCGGAGCCCCGCTCCGGGTCTGCCCCCTCGGCACCCCCGCCGCCGGCGCGGGCCACGGCCACGACGGCCGGGCGCAGCAGGAACGTGTCGCCGCCGTAGCCCGGGCGGATGACCCGCACGATCGTGCCGGCCGGTACGTCCGGCTCCTCGACCGCTTCGGCCGCCTCGTGCCGGGCCGGGTCGAACGGCTCACCGACCGCACCGACCGGGCCGAAGCCGAGCCGGGCCAGGACGTCCGCAGCCTGTTCCCTGACCTGTGCCACGCCCTGCACGATCGCCTCGGGGTCCGCGCCGGCGTGGCGCAGCGCGAGGTCGAGGTTGTCCAGCACGGGCAGCCACGCCGCGGCGACCCGCTGCCGCTCGGCGGTGACCCGCTCGGCGGCCGTCCGCTCGGCCCGCTTGCGGGCGTTGTCGGCGTCGGCGATCGCCCGCTGCGCCCGCTCCCGCACCTCGGCGAGCACCGGGTCCTCCGGCCGGTCCGCCGCCTCGGTCCCGGGCCGGTTCGCCTCTGGGGCCGGGTCATCGGTGGCGGCGTGGATCCTCTCGCCGTTGGGCTCGGCCATGGCTCACCCTCCGCTGAAGTCGGCGTCGATGACGTCATCGGCCGGAGCCGACCCGCCGGACCGCCCAGCGGCCTGCCCTGCTTCCTGGCCCGTGGGCTGTCCCCCACCGGCCGGTTGCTGCGCGGCGGACTGCAGCGCGAACAGGATCTGCCGGAGGTCGTTGGTGAGGTTCTGCACCTGATCCATCGGCGCCTGCCCGTCGACGGCCTGCCGGGCTTCCTGCACGAGCAGGTCGGCGCGGGCCCGCTCATGTTCGGGGACCTGGTCACCGAGTTCGTCGAGGCTGCGCCGCACCTGGTGCGCGACACTGTCGAGGTCGTTGCGGGCGTCGATCTCCTGACGCGCCCGCTGGTCCGCGGCGCGGTGCTGCTCGGCCTCGCGCACCATCCGCTCGACCTCGCCCTTGTCCAGCGTGCCGCTCTCGGTGACGGTGATCTTCTGCTCGGCGCCGGTGTCCTTGTCGCGTGCGGACACGTTGAGGATGCCGTTGGCGTCGATGTCGTAGGTGACCTCGATCTGTGGTTCGCCGCGCGGAGCTGGGCGGATGTTCTCCAGCCGCATCCGGCCCAGGACCCGATTGTCCGCGGCGCGTTCCCGCTCGCCCTGCAACACCACCACGTCAACGGCGGGCTGGTTGTCCTGCGCTGTGGAGAACGTCTCGGTGCGGCGGGTCGGGATCGTCGTGTTCCGGTCGATGATCTTCGTCATCAGCCCGCCGAGGGTCTCCACTCCCAGCGACAGCGGGGTGACGTCGAGCAGCACGACGTCACGGACGTCGCCCTTGAGCACCCCGGCCTGGATCGCGGCGCCGAGCGCGACGACCTCGTCCGGGTTCACTGTCATGTTGGGGTCCTTGCCACCGGTGAGCCGGCGCACCAGCGCCTGCACAGCCGGCATCCGGGTCGCGCCGCCGACGAGGATCACCTCGTCGAGGTCGTCGGCCTTGACGCCGGCATCGCTCATCGCTTGGCGCACCGGGCCGTTGGTACGCTCCAGCAGGTCGTGGGTGAGCTCCTCGAACGTCGAGCGGGTGACCGTCGTCGTGAGGTGCTTCGGGCCGGACGCGTCGGCGGTGATGAACGGCAGGTTCACCTGGGCCTGCGTCACCGACGACAGCTCGATCTTCGCCCGCTCGGCGGCCTCGGTGAGCCGCTGCAGCGCCTGCGGGTCCTGACGCAGGTCGATGCCCTGCTCCTTGCGGAACGTATCGGCGAGGTGGTCGACCAGGCGGTGGTCGAAGTTGTCGCCGCCGAGGTGCGTGTCACCGGACGTGGCCCGGACCTCGACCACGCCGTCGCCGACGTCGAGGATGCTCACGTCGAACGTGCCGCCACCCAGGTCGAAGACGAGGACCGTCTCGTGGCCCTTCTTGTCCAGGCCGTAGGCGAGGGCGGCCGCGGTGGGCTCGTTGATGATCCGCAGCACTTCGAGGCCGGCGATCCGGCCGGCGTCCTTGGTGGCCTGCCGCTGGGCGTCGTTGAAGTAGGCCGGGACGGTGACGACGGCTTCGGTGACCTTCTCGCCGAGGTACTTCGCGGCGTCATCGGCGAGCTTGCGCAGGATCTGTGCGGAGACCTCCTCCGGCGAAACCTGCTTACCGCGGATGTCGAACCGGACCATCCCGTCGGGCCCGGGCACGACGTCGTACGTGACCGTCCTGGCCTCTTCGGTGATCTCGTCGAACTTCCGGCCGATGAACCGCTTCGCGGAGTACACGGTGCCCTTGGGGTTCAGCACCGACTGCCGCCTGGCGAGCTGACCGACGAGCCGCTCACCGGTGTCGGTGTACGCGACGACCGACGGCGTGGTCCGGCTGCCCTCCGCATTCGGCACGACGGTCGGCTGGCCACCCTCGAACGCGGCGATCACCGAATTGGTCGTGCCGAGATCGATACCTACAGCTCTGGCCATGACCGGCTCCTTCTCGGGGATGGGACTGGTGCGTCGCCGAAAGCCTGCCGTGCTTGCAGTAGAGCGCTTTCCTCCGACGCAGATGGCTGATGCTCTGGCCCATCCGCCGCGCGGACACGGCTCGCTGCGGCGGATTTGAGGCCGCTGACGGGCGCGTCGGCCCGGCTGCGGCCCGTGAGCACCCCGGCCTGCGTGAGGTCGCGCCACGTCGGCCGGGGTGCCCTCGCGCCGTGCTTTCACACCATGTCGGTGTACGTCGGCGGCACGGCCCGGTCAGCTCCGCTGGCCTGAATCCTGCCCGCCTCGCTGCGGGCCGCCGGACTGCTGCGATCCGGACCGCTGGGTGCCCCGCTGCGCCGCCTGCTGCTGTCCCGTGGCGGACTGGCCTGTCTGCTGCTGGCTCAGTCGCTGGTTGCCCTGCTGGTCGCCCTGCGCCTGGATCTCGATCCGGCGCGGCTGCGCGTTCCTGGCCTTCGGAACCGTCACCGTGAGCACGCCGTTGCTGTAGGCGGCCTGCACCTGGTCGCTGTCGATGTCGCTGGGCAGGTCGATCATGTACTCGAACTCACCGGTCTGACGCCCCTGGCGGCGCACGACGCCACCCCGGCTGCGCTCCTGGAACGCGCCGGAGATCCGCAGCTCCTCCCCGCGCATCTCGAGGTTGACGTCCTCCGGGCTCACGTTGGGCAGGTCGACGTCGACGACATAGGCGTCCTCGGTCTCCTCCACGTCGACCGGCGGCGACCAGCCGGCCGATCCGCCGATCCCGGCTTCACCGCTGATGAGCGACTGGATGAGTTGACCGAACCTGCTGTTGAGCTCGTCCACCTCGCGGCGCGGATTCCAGCGGTACGCCAGCGTGCCAGCCAGCGGCCCGCCGCGGCGCTGCCAGGACGAGAAAGGTGCGAGTGTCATCGTGATCGGTTTCCTTTCCGAGCGCGAGTGCTGGCGTTCCCAAACGTTTGTCCGGACGCAGGTAAATCCGCTTCCCTGGTCCCGGACGACCGCAGGGGTCGGCGCTTCGACAAATGTCGTCATGCGCCACCGACCCTGCCGGACTCGATGCGTCGCGGTCTGCATCGCGGCCCACGACCGCGACTGCGGCGATCCACCTCACGGGGCGATGACGATGCGGTTCTCGACGGCGGTCACGCCCGGCGCCGACCAGGCGACGCGTTCGGCTTCCTCCCGCTCGGCCCACGAACGGACCTGACCGGTGAGCACGACCTTGTCGTTCTGCACGTCGACGTTCACGTGCTCAGCGTCGGTCTCGGCGCTGCGTACCAGTGCCTCCTCGATCCGCGTGCGCAGGTCTCTCGGTGATGGCTGCACACGAGGGCGCGGACGTACCGAGAGCAGATTGGTCACTCCGCGCACACCGGGTAGCGTGTCCACGGCGCGTTGCGCGGCCCTGCGCTGATGCTCCCATTCGACCTCGCCACGCAGCGTGACCCAGCCTCTGGACACCGTCACCTCGACGCGCTCGATCGGGATGAACGCGTCCCACTCCAACGCGCGGACGGCTGACGCGGCGATCTCGGAATCCGGCAGCTGCGCCGAGATCGGCAACCGGACCTCGATGTCGTTGGCGACCGCCTTCACCCCGCGGATCCGGTGCACCGCGCGCTCGGCGGCCAACTTCTTCTGATAGCTGTCGACCCATCCGGCCAATGTCACCACGCCGTGGTGCACCCCGACCGCTATGGCATTGGGCTGCAGGCGGGAATCCCACCGCAGTTCCTCGATCACGTCCCGCTCGATGTCGGCGTCTGCGCGCGTAAAGGTTGCGGTACTCATGCCTGCTCCTCCGTGCTGCTCCTCGGGTGCTACTCCTTCCGTCGGACCACGTTCAACGGTTCGTCGACCCGACCACCGCGAAACCACCCGCAAAGAGTGAGGTGGGCGGCAATCCCAATTGGCGTCATGACAGCGGAAAACACGATCCGCGACCGTGCAAGCGGGTCGGCACGGGCCCCGGCGACTACGTGAGGGTGGCTGCGGTGTCCTCGGCCGCGCGGCCGGTGCTCTGCTTCGCCCGGGCCCGCAGGTACTTACTCAAGGCCCGGGCGGTCTTCGGCCCGAACCGCAGCCGCCGGTCCTTCGCACCCTTGCCACGAAATCGCACCGACTCGGTGTTCATGTCGAGGTCGGTCAACAACAGATTGCCAACCTCGGACAAGCGGGCGCCGGCGTGGACCGTGCCGGCGCGGGACTTCACCGCCGACCTCGGCGCGGTTTCCAGACGCTGGAGCGCACGCCGATGGTGTGGTCGAACCTCCCGCCCGCCTTCGTGCACCGCGCGCGCTGCCGGCGTTGACGTGCCTCCGGCCCGGGCCGGAGCGGTCGCTGCCAGCTTCCCGGCCGCCTGGAGTCGATCGAGCGTTTCGTACGTTAGCCGGCG